>CAXHAT010000310.1:0-6679 GCA_964014485.1 uncultured Deferribacteres bacterium | reverse complement strand
ACACCAAGAAGCTCGTCGGCAGCGTCAGATGTGTATAAGAGACAGGCAGAATCGTTACCGCAACCGGCGCATCGCTCACCACACTCACGGAAATGCGCTTCAACGAGTATCCCGCAAGGGCAGCGGTTAAAAAGTATTGGCCGGGAGGAATGCCCTGCACAACAAATTCCCCGAAAGCGTCGGTCGTCGTTCGAGATGTTATTTTTTTGTCTTTTTGCAGCAGCTCAAGCGCTGCGTTTGCAAGCGGCTTTCCGGTGCGACTGTTTTTGACCGTTCCCAGAATTTCACCGGTTTGCGCAAGAACCGGAACGTGGTGCAAAACGAAGAACAAGCACCCAAAAATTGTCATCGCCCTGGTTCGAATTCGCCGCATGCCACGTTCTCGTTGCCCAACTAAATACATGAAAATTAAAAATTTGCGAGTATTTAAGAAATCCCGGAATCACAAATCGCAGGATTCTTTTTCGCTCTCCTGCGACCTGAGATAAGTGGTGAAAAGAGCTCGCTTCCCTGACGTCGAACAGGGGCTATCCACCCGCGTCCTAAGCTTGCGGAAGCCGCACTTAACATGCAAGAGATTAGCGCACGATGTAAACGCATATTTTACAGGCGATTGGTTTCGGGTAAAAGTTATTTGCATCCAGATTTCCCCGATTGCTTCTTATTGGCTGATGTCACGCGCTCGCGTAATGATGTCACGCGCTCGCGTAATGATGTCACGCGCTCGCGTAATGATGTGACGTCCGATTCAAACATTGCTTTAAAAAGCTCTTTTCCAAACCGAAGTTTGGCAACAAGTATCGGGGACGATTCAAGATAAGATTGACGCTTATACATGGAAATGAGAATGACGTAAAAGCAATGTTTTTATTTGGTCACTACGTCATTAGGTTGGTACGTAATATCAATTATTAAAACGCCACAGCACTGCGGCTCGGACGGCCGCCCTGAACCGGAAACGAGAGGAGATTCTTCCTTATGAAAAACGTCGTTGAGCATTTGCGCACGGAAAAGCCTGAAAAACGCCAAGAATTTATCGTCGATTGCTTTGAATCTTGTTTTGGAGAAAACATGGAGACTGCGCCGGAAGCATGGCGCGGCAAATTCCGAAAAATGGCGGCGACGCCTTTCGCTTTCTATCGCGGCAGCGCCATTCTGTTTTATGCAGACGTGGTGCGCGACGACGATCCGTTTCAGAACGAAAAGACCAGCCGCGTCTGGATTCAGGGGGATTTACACGCAGAGAATTTCGGCACTTATATGAACGGCGCGGGCAAGTTGGTTTTTGACGTAAATGATTTTGATGAAGCCTACGTCGCGCCTTTTACCTGGGATCTCAAACGCCTGGTAGCGAGCCTTGCCTTGATTGGCTATGAAAAGGCCATGAGCGACGGAGAAATTCGGCAAATGATCGCCGCTATAGTCGAGGGTTACCTCGACCAAGTCGCACAGTTTGCTTCAGGCAGAACGACCCCTGATTTTGCTTTGACCCTGGACAACACCAAGGGCAAGCTCAACGAATTACTGCAAGAAGCGCGTCTGCAAACACGCATCGGCTTGCTAAATCGCTTCACGAGCATTGAAAATTATGATCGACGCGTAACCATCAGCAAATACAACAAGCCTTTGAGCAAGACGCGGCGGGAAAAAGTCGAGGCGGCTTTCCAGCGGTACCTTGAAACTATCCCGGCGGGAAAGCGTTTTGGCGCCAAGCATTACCAAATAAAAGACGTTACCGCGACAGCGGGCATGGGCATTGGCAGCGCCGGCTTGAGCATGTACACCTTGCTCTTGGAAGGCCCGACGCAAGCGCTGGAAAACGATGTCATGATCTCCATGAAGCAAGCCCAAATCGCTTCGCCCAGCCGTGTGATAAACAATCCGGAGATCGAGCGCCAGTTTGAACACAACGGCCACCGCACCGTTCTCTCCCAGCGCGCGCTGCAAGCCTACGCCGATCCGTGGCTCGGCTACACCACGCTGGACGGCGTGGGGCAATTCGTTGCCGAAGTTTCGCCGTATACTTACGAATTGGAATGGGGCAATCTCAACGAACTCAAGGATATACTGGAAACTTTGGATTACATGGGGCGGGCAGTCGCAAAAATTCATTGCGTTTCAGACGTGGACAGCGATCACACGGTGGTTCCGTTTTCAACCGACAAGGCCATTCAGGACGCGCTTCAAGGACAGGAGACGGCGTTTGTGGAAATGATGACGTCGTTCGGCGAGGGCTACGGCGCCGTCGTGCGCGATGATCATCGCTTGTTTGTGGACGCCTTTAGAAATCACAAGTTCAAGGCGTTGCAATAGCCGCAAAATCAGCCGGCAATTTGGCGCGGTTGATATCTCATATCGCACGGGCTTCAACTGGTTTTTTATCAAACGCCCGTGCAATGCCGTTGCGTCATACCGTCACCGAAGCAGCAAAAGTTTTTTCGTTTTTGAGAATTGATTCGCCTGAATCCGATAAATGTAAACGCCGGTGCTGAGGGTACGACCTGAGTGATCCTTGCCGTCCCACAGCACGGAATGACGTCCCGCCGCTTGCTCCTCATTCAACAACGTCGTGATTTCCCGTCCCCGAACATTGTAAATTTTTATCGTAACGTGCGTCTTGAGGGGCAAATCATAGCGAATCGCCGTTGATGCATTGAACGGATTGGGATAATTTTGCAAGAGAGCGAATGTTTTGGGCGGCCCGTCGTCTTCCCGACCTATCGCAGTTGGCGCGTCAATGGTGAAGATGATCGTTTTGTCAAAATCCTGAACGCCGGAATTGTACTTGGAGCGAACGCGAACCCGCGTTACGTATGAACGAACGGTTAAAAGCTGCGGCAAAACGGAAAACGAGACGGACAAAGAATCCCCGGCCGCAATTTCAAAAGACTCTGGGTTGATCGACACAGCGTCGCGGTCAGCCGATCCGTACTCGCTAATTGCGACAAACACCGAGTCCGCGCCGCGCCCTCGATTATGGACGTAAAACGACGTGTCAATCCTGCTTAAATTCATGGGCGCCCTAAGCGTCAATCGCCGAACGTCGACTTGGGTTTCCGGGCGCGGCCCGACCTCGACATAATCTTTTCTTGTCAGTTCCGAAACGTTCGCGCCGTTGGAAACGGTCAATTTGACCGGGAAACGCGTGCGAATCGACGAAGTAAACGTCCAGGTTGGGTTCGGGGCTTGCGAGTCAGTTTGTCCGTCGTTATCAAAATCCCATTGCCGAGAGTTGACGGGCGCGTTGGGGGCGGTCGTGGAAACATCGACGAATTGGAAAGTGTAGGCGCCGGTATCCGGACTGATCGTCTCCGTCGCATAGAAATTGGCGCGCAAAAATCCAGCAGGTATTTCTTCCGTGACCGTTATGAATTGATCGGCGGAAACATTTTCAATAATCTGCGTTACCCCAGAGGGCCATTCTATTTTGAGCGAGTCAACCGAAGCGGCGTCGCCCAAACCAAAATGCGCGCGCAATTCGCTCTGAAAAACAAACGATGACGCGCCTCCCGAGACATATCTTTTTTGCCAGACGGCCTGACCGTTAATCATCGCCTTCACGCTAACTTTAGCGCCGACGGCTGAGCGGTTCGACAGGCGACCGACGCATTTGACATTGAGCCAGTGATTATTGTTGTCCAAGTCGTTTCGAATCAAATAGTTCGGCTGCGGGACGCCCGTCGACCGATTTGGATTTGCATAAGTCAAAACGTAGACGTCCAGGTCGCCGTCATTGTCATAATCCCCCCAAGCGCCTGCTTGCGGGCCGGGAATGTCGGTCAGTATGTCGCCGACTTCAGCCTGGCTCGCCGCGACAAATTCGCCGCCGCCGTCGTTTTTGTACAGCGCAGGCCGCGCAGGATTTAGCCCGATCCGAGCGACGAACAAGTCGAGGTCGCCGTCGTTGTCATAATCGCCCCAAATCCCAAAAGTTGAACTCGTCGCGTTAGATACAATCGGACCGTCCAGAATTGGCGTGAACGTTCCGTCGCCGTTATTGCGATAAATTCGATCTCGCGTATTGTTGCTAAAAGCGATAAAAACGTCAAAGTCTCCGTCATTATCATAGTCCCCCCAGCTCGAGCTAATGTCTAACCCGGCGTCATCGAGCAGGCCGTTCGAAGAAACGGACTCAAAAAGATTGGGATTTCCTTTTTCCGCGAGCAGGCTTTTATAAAGCTCGTTAGGCCTGCCCCAATTCAGCACAAACAAGTCCTGGTCAGAGTCGTTGTCGTAGTCGATCCAAACGTCGTGCGTACCAATGCCTGCTCGCGTTTTGAGAACCTGGACGTCTTCCGCCTGATTCAAAACGCCGTTGCCGTCGTTGCGATAAAACAGATCAAACGCCCCGGCCCCGCCTGAAATCGACGCGCCGGCCGCGAACAAATCAACGTCTCCGTCTTGGTCATAATCAATCCAACTGGCGCTGGGGGATGCGTTGATTGCCTCGCCGATATTGACGACGGCCATCTGGTGAGACGGAGGGCCTCCATTTCGATACAGAAAATTGGGAGCAACAGTATTGCCGCCAAGCTGCGTCGTCGTATTGCCCAGAAATAAATCAAGATAGCCATCATTGTCATAATCCGCCCAAATGCTGATATTTCCGACGCCTTTCGAGATCACAAAATCATCCCCCGAAATTGAGGAAAACGTCCCGTCCTGATTGTTCAGGTAAAAACGATTCGTCGTTTCGCCCAGTGCGTATAAATCGGGCCAGCCGTCATCGTTTATGTCCGTCCAACTGGCGCCCGAACTTAAAAACGCATCGGTCACGATGGGCCCGGCGTCGGTCATCCTGGTAAAAAGCTGCGCTGAAAGATTTGAATTCCCGGCCAATCCTATTTTTACCACGACCATGCAGCAAAGCCAGAACTTCAAAGAATGAAAAGCTGAAGAATTCGACATGACGAACCTTTTCACGAGTGATCTGATTTCTTCAAAAGGATTTCTTTCTCCCAATTCACTACCTAACACTTTCCTATTCAGGCTTCCGAAACTGGCGAAAAAGCTCGGTTTGTCATGCTGTAAGCATCTTTTTGAATCCGCCCCTTGAACCTTAAGCGCGAAGCTTTGCCGGACGACAACAAAGATTCCGTCAGAATGACAAAGCAGGACTTGTCGCCAGTTCAAATTGCAGTTCTCAAAAAAAGTGTCAGGTTGTAGATCGCCTAAAATCATAATAGCGAATCAAAAACCAAAATCGTCTCATTTTGTAGGATGAGACTGGTTCCACGCGATTTTCCGCAGTGAAACTCGTGAACACAAGTTCCGGCGATACTGCATGATTATTTTTTTCGGGACTTTACAAATTGGGAGGGCGTCATTCGCGTCATCTTTTTGAAGGCGCGGTTAAACGATGCTTTGCTGTTAAACCCGCACTCGTAGGCGATTGCCAATTGGGTCAAATGGTCGTAAGCCGGGTCCAAAAGCTTCTCTTGAACTTCTTTCACTCTGTACTGATTGATGAAGTCGGAAAAATTCAGCCCAAATTCTTGATTGAGGGTCTGGGACAAATGATTGGCGGGAATCGACAAGCTAGCGGCTAAACCCTGAAGCTTCAAGTCGCGCCGCAAATACGGCTTTTCGTCAGTAACAAACTCCACGATTTTCGCAGCATGTTTTTTTGCATCGTTCGACGAGAGCGGAGAGCGCAGGTACTTTGCGGCAGATCGCCTGAAGAATCGGCTTGAAAAAATTTCAGGCTGTTTGAGCGTAATATAGCCGATTGAATAAACGATAAACGTCAAGCCAAAAACCAAAACAAGCTCGCCGCCCCTGACATATTTCAACAGGACAAAGTAAACAAGCGCAACGACATGAACGCCCATCAACGCCAGCATCAGGATGGTCATTTTTTTAAACCACCCCGTAAAGATTGCCTGAAAATCCGAACCATTGCCTTGTAGAATTTCGCCGCGCACGGGAAGCGCCCGATATGTACGATAAGTATAAATTCCGGTTTGGAAAATGAAAAACCCCATGTGGACATAACCGCTCAGCCACACAAAAAAATAGCGCGAATTCAAAATCGGCTGGTCGGAGCTCAGGTCGTAACCAAGAAACAGAGAGTAGGCGGGGATATAATTGAGCAAGCAGAGAATAGCCGGAAGAAAGTGCAGGCTCGATTTGACGCCAAGTTGAAAGCGTTCTTCAAACAAAGCTTTGGCATAGAGAAAATACAACGGGCCAATCAGGTAAGAAATGGGCGTCGCGAAGGAAATGAAGTGCCGATGATCGTCAACGACGGCCAATCTGAAACGAAAGAGAAGGTGCTCTGTGAGCAGAAGTGAAACGGCAAGAATCAGGAACGCCAGCAACCTGTTCGCACGTTTCAATCCCCGCTTGTGCGCAAACAGAAGAATAAAAAGAAAGACGCCCTGAGAGACGCCGCAAATCAAAAGAACAGTCCAGGTGTTATAAACCCAGGCAGAATATGGTCCCATCAGAATTGATTCGTCGTTAGTGTAATCAAAATATCAAGGCGGGTCACGGCGACTCCGGCAAACTTGGGTGGTTAGGTTTTGGCAAAAACACGCGCCTAACTCGTGGAAATTCCGCTGTTGCCCTGATCTTATCCGACATTCCGCACGTCAATTGTCGCATTTGAAATCATTTGTTGACAGAGCGCTTTTTCGACAATTTTAGTTCGGCTGCAAGATGTCTTTTGCACCTGATG
>CAXHAT010000309.1:0-6708 GCA_964014485.1 uncultured Deferribacteres bacterium | reverse complement strand
GCTCGAAAAATCGTTGAGGGCGTTCGAAGATTTGGGCTGTCATGTTGAGGAAGCGCATCCCGATTTTACCGGCGCAGCTGAGATTTTTCACATCTTGCGCGCCCAAAGTTTTGCTTCGGGCTTAAAAGACGATTTGAGAAAAAATCGTTCGCTCATGAAAGATACGGTTATTTGGAACATCGAAGCGGGCTTGAATTTGTCCGGCTTGGACATTTCGCAAGCACAGGCGCAGCGAGGCGAGCTTTTTCATCGCGTCAGGCTTTTTTTTGAAAAATATGACTTTTTGCTTCTTCCCGTTTCGCAAGTCGTTCCGTTTCCAGTCGAACTCGAGTGGCCGCGCGAAATCAATGGCGTGAAAATGGAGAGTTATATCGATTGGATGAAAAGTTGTTCTTTTATCACGTTAACCGAACACCCGGCGGCGTCCGTGCCCACAGGCTTCACAGCTTCCGGCTTGCCCGTCGGATTGCAAATTGTCGGACGCTTCCGCGAGGAGTTTGAGTTACTGCAGTTTGCTTATGCATTTGAGCAAGCAACAAAGTTTGGCGAAATGAGGCCGAAAATCGCGTAGACCGACGTAGCTGTCGGAGAATGGCGAGCGATAAATTTCAAAAAAGCCCTGGAAGAATTGCTTTGCGATTCCGCGGGTAGTCGGGGAATTTTTCTTGATACCATTTGTGATGCGCCCAGGCGCGAGGAATAAGATTCGCAGCCGTCCAAACCGCGAAGGAAAGACCGGCCAAAGACCATGTCGCTACCGCCCACCCCGCCCAAAGGATGATTTCCCCAAAGTAATTTGGGCACGAAATCCATCGGTGCATGCCGCCGTGAGGAATTTTGTAGTCGTTCTCCCCTTTTTTGCGCAGTCGGCGCAGAATCGCGTCGGAACGTCGGTTGAGCGCAAAACCGACGATGAATGTGAAGCTTCCGATCAGAAACCTGGGGTCTGTTAACCACTCATTTCCATACCCACCCGAGAAAAATGAAAGATATGCTCCGTTGATGTAGGCGTTTATCGAATTGAAGATCATCCCGAAAACAATGATCATGACCGGCATTTCTTTTTTGCCGCCCTTTATAGTAAAAGGGTACAAGAACGCTCGATGGACGTAATGCATTTGCCAAATAACAAGTAAGGCAACTGCTGCAGGAGCGTCATAAAATCGACCTGTAAAAAAGAAAAACGCCATGCAAAGCGAAGACGGCGCTTCCATGATCAGCCATCCCCACTTATTGCTGATTCTTGGCCCGGGCGCTTGATCAGCATATCTCCCGTAAGGCGCTGACTGAAAAAACAGAACGATAAAAACGACTAGGGCTAACGCAAGCCAAAAATGCAGAAATGAATAGTAAAAATCAGGGTTAAACATTCGTGACGATCGAATTGCCTTTTTTCAAATATCGTGTTAAGCTTTTGTATTTTACTACCTAACACTTTTTATGGATTACCATTTAGAACCGGCGAGAAAGCCCCGAATTGTCATTCTGGAAAGCCGAAGGCCGGCGCAGCAAAATCTTTGTTATCGTCCGGCGCAGAATTTCCCCGAACGTTCAAGGGTAGAACTAAAAAGATGCTTACAGCATGACAATTTCAGGCTTTTTGAGACGTTCGCAAAGTTGTTATAAAAAGTGTCAGGTAGTGAAATTTTGTATTAAGGATATTCGCAGTAAAGTTTGAAATTGGGACGTTCATCTTGCGAAAATCGATCAATGAAATCTGCCTATTAGCATACCAGCCGTCGATTCTTTGACATTCTGTTCAGACTAAAACCGGTACGTTACCTCCTGCTCTCCAAAACGATTTGGCCAGTCAAAAAAATGACGCCGTCGTTTCGGCTATCCTCATAGGATTTCGGGAATATTCACCGTTTTCTGTATCGTCAAGATTAGCGAGATTTCCTTGCTTTTCAAGCGATCAGGCACGAAAGAAAACCGTCTGAAACTAAAAGAAGCTGGGGTAAATTACCATGGAAGGTTCACTCTGCGAAACATGTAAGTTTTACGACAACAGCTCTTTATTGGGGAAAGAAAAGGGCTATTGCCGCGTCAATCCGCCGAAACTGGTTCAGGTTTACGAACATTCGGGAATAGATTTCGCGAAGACATGTTGGCCTGAGGTGAGAAAAAAAGATTGGTGCGGCAGCCACATTACGAGAATAGAGCGGAAATGAAAAAGCCGCACGGCGTCAACCAGTGCGGCTTTCTAAAAAAGTTGTCAAAAGAACAAAATCACGCCGTTTCCGGTTTAAAGTGCGGGCGTCCGATTGAGTAATAATCAAACCCGAGTTTCGCCAGGCGTTCTGGATCGTACAGATTTCGACCGTCAAAAATGGCGGGCGACTTGAGCGATTCCTTGAACAGGTGAAAATCGGGCTCGCGGAAAGCGTTCCACTCGGTCATGATGATCAATGCGTCAGCGCCGTCCAGGGCGTCATAGCGCTTGTCAAACAGGAAGAGCTCGTTTCCAACCCGCTCACCAAAAATACGTTCGGCTTCATGCTCCGCTTCGGGATCATGCGCTTGTACTTTGGCGCCATCAGCGGTTAGCGAGTTGATCATTTCAATTGCCGGGGCTTCGCGCATATCGTCCGTTTTCGGCTTGAAAGCCAATCCCCACATGGCAAACGTTTTCCCAGCCAAATCACCTTTAAAGTAGTGCTTAATCTTGTTGAACATGATCGTTTTTTGCGTGTGATTGACTTCTTCCACCGATTTTACGATGCGAAGATCAACGTCATGCTCCGCCGCCGTTTTAACGATGGCCTGCACGTCTTTCGGGAAACACGATCCGCCGTAGCCAGTGCCCGGATAGATGAAATGCGGGCCAATTCGCACGTCCGTACCAATCCCTTTCCGAACCATATCAACGTCGGCGCCAACAGCGTCACACAAATTGGCGATCTCGTTAATAAAAGAGATTTTCGTGGCTAGTAAAGCGTTTGCCGCGTACTTGGTCAGCTCTGCGCTGCGCTCATTCATAACCAGAATCGGCTTGCCGGAACGTACAAAGGGCGCATAGAGATTTTCCATCATTCTGGCGGCGCGAGGCGAACTTGAGCCGATCACGACGCGATCAGGACGCATGAAATCGTCAATTGCGGCGCCCTCCTTCAAAAATTCCGGGTTCGACACAACATCAAAAGCTCGGTTGGTGTGCTTTTCGATTTCCGCGCGCACTTTCTCTGCGGTGCCAACGGGGACGGTGCTTTTATCAACAACGACTTTGTAGCCGTTCATGTACTTGCCAATATCGCGGGCGACCGCTAAAACATATTTAAGGTCAGCTGAGCCGTCTTCATCCGACGGCGTACCAACGGCAATAAAAATAATTTCGGCCTCTTCTACAGACGTTTTGATGTCGGTCGTAAAAAAGAGGCGCTCTTCTTTTGCGTTGCGCAGAACCATTTCTTTCAGTCCGGGCTCGTAAATCGGGATTTCTCCGTCATTCAGTTGGTCGACTTTGTTCTTGTCAACGTCAACGCATGTGACTTCATTGCCTGAGTCAGCAAAGCAGGTGCCCGCGACCAAACCAACGTACCCGGTACCTACGACTGCAATCTTCATAAAATACTCCTCGCTAAGATGTACGCTTAAAAACAAATTGCCGATTTGAGTTCAAATCGGCAAACTCCTATAAAACAAGATATTTTAAATATTTTAAGCCAACCATTCAGCTTGTGGTGCTGAAAGCATCCTTTTTCTCCTCAATCCCGGAACGCTCCCAGAGTTTAGTGCTTGCGGCTAAAAAAGATTCTTATAGAATGACAAGTCGACTCCAAGTTACGCTGGTTGCTAATCATTGAGCCGATTGGCGCTTATTGGCAATAAGAAGCAATTACCGGCAAACAGAAAAAGTGCAGAAGCTCGCGGAAATTGGCCTACAAGTAAAAATATTTGGCGCCAAATCCAATCATTTTCGACGCATCATCTTTGTCGTCAGTAAACGCTGAACAACTCAGCCTGCAAAGGTCTTGCATTTCTATTTTCTAACAAAGAGGGTGAAAAACGATGGATGATTTACGCATAACGCTCTTACAAACTGAGCTGGTTTGGGAAAATATTGAGGCGAACCTTCAAATGTTCGACTCGCTTTTGAAAAAAAGCCGCCCCAAAACCGACCTGGTTCTCCTGCCCGAAATGTTCACCACCGGCTTTACCATGAACGCCGCGCCGCTGGCCGAGAAAATGGACGGTCGAAGCGTGACGTGGATGCAAGAAAATGCACGTCGTTTTCAATGCGACTTGCTTGGCAGCCTGATCATCCAAGAAGAGTCAGATTACTTTAACCGGCTCATCTGGGCAAAGCCCGACGGGGCAATCCTCCAGTATGATAAACGGCATTTGTTTCGGATGTCGGGGGAGGAGTCAGTATATCGGCCCGGTGCAGAGCGTCTGATTGTCGAGTTAAAAGGCTGGAAAATTCTCCCGCTTATCTGTTACGATCTTCGCTTCCCAGTCTGGTCGCGCAACACAAAAAACGAATATGATTTGGCGGTTTACATTGCCAATTGGCCTGAAAAACGTGCCTACCATTGGAACATGTTACTACCCGCAAGAGCCGTCGAAAATCAAGTTTATGTTGCAGCAGTGAATCGGATTGGAAAAGACGGCAACGGGCACAATCATGCAGGCGATTCCTGTGTTTTTAATCCCCTTGGAGAAACGCTGTTTCATTCAAGAGATGAAGAAACGCGCACGCTCCAACTATCAGGGGCCCTTCTCGAAGAATACCGAGCCGCCTTCCCCTCCTGGAAGGACGCCGATCAATTCAAGATCGATCAAGCGTCCGAATAATCGTTAATTCTTTTTTGGTGAAAAAACCCGGAAAAGCTTTCGAACCGGATCGTAAAATTCATCGACGACGCGCTCTTTGAGCGGAATGATGGCGTTATCCGTGATCGTGATGTGCTCCGGACAAACTTTGGTGCAGCATTTCGTGATGTTGCAATAGCCGATGCCGTCGTCATTCTTCAATTCTGACAGGCGGTCTTCCTCGTCCAGCGGATGCATCTCCAAACTCGCCGCGTAGACGAAAAACCTCGGCCCGATGAACTCCTTGTGCTTGTCGTGATCGCGCAAAACGTGACAGACATCCTGGCACAAGTAGCATTCGATGCACTTGCGAAATTCCTGCACGCGGTCCACGTCTTCCTGCTCCATCCGCCACGTGCCGTCTTCGGCGTCCGGCGGTCTTGGCGTGAACTGTTTGATGCGTTTTTTGACCTCGTAATTCCACGAGACGTCCGTCACAAGATCGCGAATGAGCGGGAAGGCTTTCATCGGTTCGACCGTGACCGGCTGCGAGGTGTCAATATCACTCATGCGCGTCATGCACATCAATTTCGGGTTGCCGTTGACTTCTGCTGAGCACGAGCCGCATTTTCCCGCCTTACAGTTCCACCGCACCGCCATGTCGCCGGCGCTTTCCGCCTGGATTTGGTGGATTGCGTCCAGGACGACCATGCCCTCGGTGACTTCGGTTTGGTATTCTTTATATCCGCCGCTTTCTGAGTCGCCGCGCCAGACTTTGAATGTGACCTGTGACATTATTTGTTCTCCTCGATGATCTGCGTCAACTCGTCGCGCAGCCCGGCAATGGGTTCGCGCCTCAACTTCATTTCGCCGTCATCGCCTTTTTTGAGCACAAGATTGAATTTGGCCGCTTCTTCATCCTTGTTCGGATAATCATCGCGAAAATGTGCGCCTCGGCTCTCTTGCCGTTCCAAACCCGCCATCGCAACGGCTTCAGAAACAGTGAGCAGGCAGTCCAAATCAAGCGCCGTGTGCCAACCGGGATTGTATTCGCGGTGGCCCTTAACGCCTGCCTTCTCCGCGCGTTTGCGCAATCCGGCGATCTTTTCCAACGCTTCCTGCATCTCTTCTTCCCGCCGTACAATACCGACGCGATCCTGCATCATATCTTGCAAATCGGCCTGGACTTCGTAAGGATTCTCGCCCGTTTCCGCTCTCTCGAACGGCGCCAACGCGGCATTCATGGCTTCTTCAACCTGATCTTTATTGATTTGGCCCGCGCCATTGTCTTTGGCATATTTGGCTGCGTACTCGCCCGCCAATTTACCAAAAACCAGCAAATCCGAGAGCGAATTTCCGCCGAGACGATTGGCGCCGTGCAATCCGCCCGCGCACTCTCCCGCAGCGAACAAACCAGGCACGTTGGTTGCCATCTGCGTGTCGCCGTCAACACGAATGCCGCCCATGACATAGTGCGTGGTTGGGCCGACTTCCATCGGCTCTTGCGTAATGTCGATGCCCGCCAATTCCATAAATTGGTGGTACATGCTCGGCAGTTTTTTCTTAATGTGATCGACCGAATTCGGCAACTTTTCCTTAATCCAGGCGATGTCCAGAAAAACGCCGCCGTGGGGGCTGCCGCGACCTTCGCGCACTTCGCGGACAATCATGCGCGCCACGTGGTCGCGCGTCAAAAGCTCCGGCGGACGCCGCGCATCACGGTCGCCTTGTGTGTAGCGCCAGCCTTCTTCAGGAGAATCGGCGGTTGAACCCTGGTACAAACTCGGAATATCTTCAAACATGAAGCGCTTGCTGTCTTTGTTTTTCAAAATACCGCCCTCGCCGCGCACGCCTTCCGTCACTAAAATGCCTTTTACGCTCGGCGGCCAAACCATGCCCGTCGGGTGGAATTGGACGAATTCCATATCCACCAATTCCGCGCCCGCATGATAAGCC
>CAXHAT010000308.1:0-6735 GCA_964014485.1 uncultured Deferribacteres bacterium | reverse complement strand
CGAATTGCAGTCAAAGCAGCATTTCATAGAAAAGTACGCGTTAGTCGGATGAACCCCAAAAATGAAGTCAAGCTTATAAAAGTTATGGAGTTATCGAACTTAAAAATGACGAAGGCTGAAATAGTGAGTCGAAAAGGCGGTTTACGGAAAGGCGTTTTGGGGCTGGTCGCGGCTTATGTTTCCGCACTCATTGCAGCGATCTCGGTCGGATTCCTGCTCAAGAATCAGCATAATCTGCTCATCGTTCTCGGCGCCGATGTGGCGGGAACGGTCATAATTTTTTTGTTTAGTCGTCTGTTCAACAATTCGAGCTTTTACGATCCGTATTGGAGCGTTGCGCCGCTTGCGATTTCGTTTTATCTGCTGTTCATCACAGATAAAATAACCATTTATCAAATTGCTATAACTGCCCTGGTCTGCGCTTGGGGAATCCGGTTAACCTGGAATTTTCTGCGTGGCTGGCGCGGCCTGGAGCATGAAGACTGGCGGTATGTCGATTTTAGAGAAAAGCACGGTGCGCGCTATTGGCCAGTCAGTTTTTGGGGAATCCATCTCACTCCGACGATCATTGTTTACCTTGGCTGCCTGCCGCTTTTCCCTGCGCTGCTTTCGCCGTCCTGTGAATCAGGCTGGCTGGCGTTTGTGTCGGTCATTGTAACGACGCTGGCGATTTGGATTGAGGGAGCGGCGGATAATCAGCTCAGGGATTTTCGGCGTGAGAACCATGGGAGTGCGAAAATTCTGAAATCTGGCTTATGGGGCAGGGTGCGACATCCGAATTATTTAGGGGAAATTCTGTTTTGGTGGGGAATTTTTCTTTTTGGCTTATCGGCGGATTTGGGGAGCTGGCCGATGATCGTCGGGCCGGTTGTCATTACAGCACTTTTTGTTTTTATCAGCATTCCGATGATCGACAAACGAATGTTGCGAAAACGCCCTGAATATGCCGAACATATCGCGAACGTTCCCGCAATAATTCCTCGTTTCAAAAAGCTCAACCGGAGTGAAGCGACCTGATTGAATTTACTGGCCGAAGCGATGCAATCAGTTTTTATCGCTCTTCTTCGCTTTTGCAGCGATGGCGTGAGAATCTTTAGATTCATACCGCCAAAGAACCGGCTTTTTCATCCCTTTTTGTTTCGCTCTTTTAAGGATTTTCTCCGCTTCCTGACGCGTTACTCTTTCGGCAATAACGACGGCGTACTTTGCGTCCGACGTCGCCGATTTATACACCCAGGAATCCGAGCCGTTCTTGCCGCTCCGCGTCGTTTTGACGCGTTGACGAGCTTCGGCCAGTGTAAGACCGTCTTCCGCGATTACGAAGTATGTGTGGTCGTTTTTTTTGCCGATGAATCCACGCCAGAATTGCGAACTGATGGGTTCCGGGCCTTTGGGAAACGATTTGATTGTTTCCTGCGTCTGCGGTCCGGCGTAGGCTGGTTCGGGGAGAAAAAGAATTTGCCCGGTTTTTTCGATGGCGGAATTTACATTTTGCCCGACGGCGTGTGAGTCTACATTTGCGGCATTCATAAAGCCGGTCACAAGCGCGGGCGCGACGATGCCCAACTCGAAGAGCTTAAACGGGCTTTTTTCGTCCTTGTGCAAGTAGGCGATCAATCCGCCGAGATAAAATAAGATTGTGACGCGCAGCAAGTAGCCGACGATGATGAAGACTGAAATTGACTGGAATGTTACCGAAAGATCAACCACGAGCAGGTTCATCAGGATTGGCGTCATGGCGCCCAGCCCGCCGATAAGAATGCGTTTTTGATTTGTCATGATTTAGCTCCCTTTATTTAAAAGCGGCGCGAACGCCGTCGTTTTCTAAACTCAACCCATTTGCTATTACACATTCCAGACACCGAAAGAACGGGTGCGTCCCAACTAAAAATGCTGAAGATACTTCGAATGAGTGTTTCTCGTGTTTTGTTTCTTGTATTAGAAAAATTGAAATCAGTGGCGTGGTTTCTCAGGCTACTCGATCAAAATACCGTGACGCATCTCAATAATCTGAAGTCGGATAAGCAGAATTTAAGCGGATTTAGCCGTGTTCTCTGTGGCATCAGCATTGCGTTTATTCTATTCGAATTACGATAACCGTGACTTTCAAAAAGGAAGGATTCGATGAAAAAGAAAATGATGCTCGGAGTACTCTTGTCATTTGCCGTTTATATAACGGCGTGTGAAAACGTTGTCCGAACAAATGAAAACAGCGAGATTGAGGATCCAAGAGAGCGTTGGGAAGCGTGGGAACTGTCAGATTACAGCATTGAGCAGAGCCGGCTTTGTTTCTGCTTAGGACCGCATGGTTTTGTGAAGCTGACTGTGGAAAATGGCGAAATAACCGAAGGAAAAGAAGTTGAAAACGGGGCTGCCGTACCGCAAGATCGGTTGCAGTACTTTCAAACCGTGGATGAAGTTTTTGACTGGATCGAACAAGAAAACGCAAGGACGCCAAAACCGGCGAAATTGACGGTTGAGTACGATGAAAAATACGGCTATCCGACAAAAATCGAGTATGACTTTTCGCTGATGATCGCCGATGACGAGCTTTGGATCGAAATGCGGTCGCTCAAATTTTAGAGCCGAAATTGTAAGGCGAGAGCGATGGGATAAAATAAAAAAACCTGTCTCGCAAAAAGCGAGACAGGCTCCACGTGTTTATGGATAAAGCCGTTGTAGATGCAGTGCGTGTGATGTGTGTCGAAACGGCTTATTTATTTTCGTTGTCCTTGGACTTTTTCTTGTCGTCTTTTTTCGACGTTTTCGAATTGTCGAGCACTTTCCGCAGGCGATCTAACTCGCGCTCCGCTTTACGGCGCTCTTCCTTAATTCTTTCCAATTCATCTTCGGCCGACTCAGTCTCTTTTTGCTCGCGAATGATCTGTTCGAAAAGTTCGCGACGCGTTTCGGCCTTGCGCATCAGCAAGTCGCGTTCGCTGGTCGAGTAAATACTCGTCGGCAGAAGCGTGATGCGTGCGCCGAGATTGAGCCGCCAGCCGGGGTAGTTGCCGATGTTCGTAAAGCGGTTCAAATAAGTATAAACCGTGTTATCTTTTCCGCCGGCGACGCGAAAATCAGCACTCATGTCAATGGCCAACCATCTATACGCTTTGTAGCGTACTTTTGGAGAAAGAAAAGCTGAATTTTCTTGCGAATATGCGGTTTCGGGCGGGAATTGAATAAACGAAGTTCCGGTGAGTTCAGCGGAAAAATCGAAGCGATCCGTTGGGTAAATCACGCCGAATCCATATTGCAGCTCCTGCGTTGGCTTTTCGACGACGGTCATGTCAGCGGGGTGCTGCGTAAGCTTCTGGCCAACGTCATTGTGGTTCCAATAACCCACGTTGAGGTGCGCGCTAAAAGCTTCGTCGGGATAAAGCGGATCGCTGGCAAAGGAAAAGCGCGTATTGACGCCAAAGCTGATTTTGCCCGCTGAATAAGGCTCAAAAACGACATTGTGAATTTTGCCGGTCGGGAGGCGCGTTCCAACGTCGAAGCCATAATTAATGCTCGCGCCGCGCTTGCCGTAGGAACCGACTTTTAGCATCACGAAAATATCGTCAATCAAGTTAAAGCCGCTGTCGCCGATGTGAGTGTCTTGATAAATAATCGGGGTGAAGCCCAATTCAATATTCCGCGTAATGCCGTAGTTCAGTGAAAACCCGGCCTGTACATCCCAATAGGTGACGGTTCCCGTGCTGTCGGCGGAAAAATTGATTTCCGTCGCGCTGCCAAAAAACCGAGTGTAGTTGTACATGATGAGATGGCCCGGATCGAGGTTCCAGGCGGAGCGGACATAAGTTAATCCGCGCCCGGCGTTCTGTACTTGAGCCGTCGCATCGGAATTAGGTAAGATATAAATAAAGGAAAGCGTCAGGAAGAGCGCTGTGGTAAAAAACGAGCCGATTCGACTCATACCATTGCTGCGCCTCTGCGTGTCCATGGTTACACTCCTTGTGTGATTCATTTCGTCCTGAATTTGATAACGCAATTGCCGGACGGACACAATGGGAAAACGCCGTCGTTCCGTTTCCAGTTGGAAGCCGCGTTTACCGGCATAGTCAATTTTTCTCGCAGGCGATTCGGGCTCGCGCATCCATTGAAGCCATTGCTCAGGTCGATCCATCAATCTGAACTATTTTGATATTTCGGTAAAACAGGCTCACTGCCGTTTGGGGAATTTTCGCCTCTTTGCCTGAGAGAGATCATGAATTTTGATCGTCCCTTCTATACCCGCACAAAAAATCATTCGCAGAAATTTATCTCTTTCGAAAAATCGGAGCCTTAATTTCGAAGACTGTTCCGGAATTGGCCGCTTCTTCAATTTGAAAACGGCATCCCTGCGCTTCAATTAATTTTTTGCTAATAAACAAGCCCAGGCTGGCTCCGGGGCTGACTTGAGTTTCGATATGGAAGAGTTCAAACATATTATGAATTTCTTCCAGGGATAGACGCATATCCTTGTCTCTGATTTGCAGGTTAACAAAACCGGGATTGTTTTTGTCTACATCAACGCTTAGTCGGGGGATTGTGTCATCTCCCGCGAAATGTTCAACAGCCATGAACAGATTTTGCAAAGCAATAGACAGCAAAAGCGGGTCGCCTAAGACGCTGGGTAAGTCTTCGACGACGGAGAGATTCATTCGAAGCGTTTTGGCGTAGTCTTGCTCATAATTTTCTACGGTGTCGAAAATGAATTTGTCGAACTCGAGAGCGACGAGGTTAGGTCGCGACTGCCTGGAGAGCGCGATCAGGTTGTGCGTCAAGAATGAAATGCGATAAGCCTGATTTATAACGCCGCTCAAGGCTCCGTACAGCGCCTTGCTTTTTTTGCTGTTCGTACGTTCAAGAATTTGGTCCACGCCCTGATAGATTTCGTGCAACGGTGCGGTTAATTCCTGCGCCACCCCAACGCTCAATTGGCCGATGGCGGCAGTATGTTGTTGTTGCTCAACAGCTTTTTTGAGTCGAAGCGCGTCGCTTACGTCAGACAGAGTAAGCAGAACCGCCGATTTCGGGATATTGGCGTCTTTGAACGGTG
Source organism: uncultured Deferribacteres bacterium (assembly GCA_964014485.1). Classification (GTDB taxonomy): domain Bacteria; phylum Zhuqueibacterota; class Zhuqueibacteria; order Zhuqueibacterales; family Geothermadaptataceae; genus CAXHAT01. The sequence goes on along the minus strand of CAXHAT010000308.1, from coordinate 1,691 downwards.
TCGCTTTGAAGCGAAATGCAAACAGCCGCTTGTTTTTATCTGGAAATTGGAAACGTTCGTCAAAGGCGCGTTGTTCAGTAATCGTTCTGCGGATTTTCTCAAACATGGCTTGCTTAAAGCACAGCGGCAACAAATCAAAAAGCGGCCGATTTTCCGCCGCCGTTTTTTCAACGCCCGTCAGCTCCACCATAGCCCTGTTCCAAAAACAGACAGTCATCTCTTCGTCTAACAAGCATGCGCCTTCCTGCAAATGATCATAAATCATTTCGTTTGACGCCGTCGGCTGCGCTTCCAATTCACGCGTCGGTGATTCTGCGGGAAGGTCAAATTTGTCACTGATTAGATTGATGGAAACCTGGTAATCCGACCGCGCGTTGTGCGGAGATTTTTCCGAAAACGGTTCTTGTGCTGTAATACTCATGGGCGTCGTTCCAAAATTGTTCTCGGTATTCGGCGATAACATGAGCAGTCGCGATTCACAAAAACGACGCCATTTGGATTTTAGAAGCCAATCCAGCGGCGGACAACAAGCGAAATTCGCTTCACTTAAAGCACGACGTCTCAATCAGGAACAAGACGTCCGGTCATTGATCGCATGGCAAATATTTTAAAAGTCAAAAATTTGCAAACGTATTTTTTCGACGATGCATCTCCCGTTCGTGCAGTGGACGACGTGAGCTTTGAAATGCCGAAAGGGAAAACCTTTGCCGTCGTTGGAGAATCGGGCTGCGGCAAATCAACGCTGGCGCTCTCGCTTTTCAGACTCGTTCCGCCGCCGGGACGAATTACGGGCGGGAAAATTGTCCTCGATGGAATTGAGTTGACCGCGCTCAAAGAAAAAGAACTCGGTCGAATTCGCGGCAGGCGCATCGGCTTGATTTTGCAGGATTCGCTTTCTTCATTAAATCCGGCGTTGCGCATTGGCACGCAAATTACGGAAACGATTCGGCGGCATTTCTCACGAACGCGAAAACAGGCAAAAATGGAAGCGCTGGAACTCATGGAGCGTGTGCGTCTTCCTGAAATTGAGCGTCTTTTCCGCACTTGGCCGCACACGTTAAGCGGCGGTCAAAGACAGCGCGTCGCGTTGGCGATAGCTCTGGCCGCTCAGCCAGATGTTCTTGTCGCCGACGAACCGACGACGGCGCTCGATGTTTCCGTGCAGAACCAGATTCTCGCTTTACTGCAAGAACTGCAGCAGGAGCGTGCGCTCTCCATACTTTTGATTACGCACGATCTCGGCGTAGTCGCGCAGACGGCGCACCATGTGGGGGTGATGTATGCGGGAAAAATGGTGGAGCAGGGAAGGATTGAAGATGTGTTTCGCGCCCCGGCGCATCCTTATACCAAAGCATTGCTGCAAGCCGCGCCAACCTTTACCAGCGGCCCCCAATTTCAACCGGCGCTGATTAAAAACGTCCTGCCCGGCGCCTGCCCCAATCTTCGCGACCTCCCAACCGGCTGCGCCTTTCACCCACGCTGCGGGGAAGCGAAGCACGAGTGTTCTCAAACCATCCCCCGAATAGCCAGACTTAACAAAAAGCAGCAAGTCGCATGTATCCTCTATCAAAATGCGTAAAATCATAAATTTCGCGAATCAAGTCAATTCGAGATAAATTTTGCGGCTCGTTCCCAGACTCCGGTTTGGGAATGAAAATGGGCGCGAAACTCCAGTTTCGAACCAAAGACCT
>CAXHAT010000307.1:0-6761 GCA_964014485.1 uncultured Deferribacteres bacterium | reverse complement strand
AAATCTCCGCTCTGAAGAGCGGAGCTAATGAGAATCAAAAAGTTGCCTGCGGGCTCTAATCGCGCGTGCCAAACGACGGTACGTAACATCAGCTCGTAATTCTAATTGATTGGGATTTATTCATTTCTTAGAGAATTCACCGGGTTGATCAACGCCGCTTTAATCGATTGAAAGCTGACGGTCGAAATCGCAATGCCAAACGCAAGCAATGCCGCCCAGGCAAAAACAAAGAGGCTGATATCAACGCGAAAAGCGAATGTGCCTAGCCAGCGATCCATGACAAACCACGCGACAAGCCAAGCCAGCGGCGTAGCGGCGGCGACGAGCAGCGAAAAGTGCTTTGAGAGCATCAACGTAATATTCGAAACCGAAGCGCCCAGCACTTTGCGGATACCAATTTCCTTCGTGCGTTGTTCAGCAATGTAAGAAGCCAGACCAAAGAGTCCGAGGCAGGCGATAAACACCGCAAGCCCGGAGAAGATGGTGAAAATCTGCTCCAAACGGTGCTCCGCGCCGTAAAGTTGATCGTACCGCTCATCGAGAAAAGAGTAAATCGGCGGGAAGTTTGGGCGAAATTCCAGCCACTTTTGGGTCAGGAATCCTTCAACGACGGACGCCGCCGTCACGCCCTCAGTTGGTCGGATGCGAATAGAAATACTGTTAAAGTTTTGCGGTCTGATCCACATCAAAATCGGCGTGATCGGTTGGTGGAGCGATTCATAGTTAAAATTATTTACCACGCCGATAATTCGACCGTCTCTGGAGCCGTAACGGAAAGGTTTGCCAATCGCTTCTTCCGGGGACGCCCAACCGATACGTTCAACGGCGACCTCATTCAAAATAAAGGCCTCGGTCGAATCAGTCGGGAAATCGACTGAAAAATTACGCCCGGCGACCATTCTCATACCGTAAGTATCGACAAAATCGTGATCCACCTGAACGCTGGCAATTCTAAAATTGAGTGGTCGCTGCGTTTCGCCTTCGATAACGCGCCCGCCGGAAGAATCAAGCAAACGTCCCGACGGCACGCGCTTGGAAGCCGCAACGCCAATGATATTTGGATGCTGCAAAAGTTGGTTTTTTACATCCGCGTAGCGCTGAATGATTTCCTGGCCGGCTGCAAACACCACGACATTGTCTTTGTTCAATCCCAAATCTTTTGTACGGCAGTATTCCAACTGATCGCCGACAACGCCCATGCTGATGATGAGAACAATCGAGATGGCAAATTGAAAAACAACCAGGATGGTTCTAAACGCCGACTTGTTCGCGCCGCCTTTTTTCATTCCCTTGAGGGTGACAATCGGTTGAAATTTTGACAGATAAAAGGCCGGATAACTTCCCGCCGCCAAGCCGACGAACAACATGAGGCCCGCGAGCCCAAGCAAAGCGCCCAAATTATCGGTGAGATTCAGGGCAAGTTCTCGACTAACAAATCCCGAAAACCACGGAAGCGTCGCATAGACCATGACGAGGCCAAAAATGAGCGAGACAAACGCCATAAAAACGGTCTCGCTCAAAAACTGACGAATCAGTTTCTTGCGATCTGCACCAACCACTTTGCGCAGGCCAACTTCTTTCGCGCGATTAGCAGAACGCGCCGTCGCCAGGTTCATGAAATTGATGCAGGCGATTAAGAGAATAAAGCCTGCGACGGCGGTAAAGATGTAAACATAGACAATATTGCCGTTCGCTTCAATTTCAGAATCGAGCTGTGAATGAAGGTGAATGTCGGTCAAAGCTTGCAAATGAAGCAGGTTGCGTTCGCTGGGCTTATTGGTCGGTTCTTGTCCGGTATTTCGGATAATGGCGGCAGTCAGGTGGCGATCCATAAACTCAGGAAATTTACCTTCGAGCTGACTCTTGTCGTAGTTTGGCGGCAGCAAAAGGTAGGTCGCGTAATTGTTACTGCCCCAACTCTGAAATTCACGCTGGCCGAAGAAGTTTTCCAGCACGAGCATTGAGCCGAGAAAGTCGAAATGAAAATGTGAGTTTCGCGGCGTATTTTTCATGATTCCGGCGACCTTAAACTCGACCCTTTCCCGGTATGTGATTGATTTCCCGAGCGGTTCTTCAGCCCCGAAATACTTCGTTGCCATATCCTCGGAGAGTATGACGTTGAGCGGTTGCTGCAGAATCGTCTCAGGATCGCCTTCAATCAATTCGATAGAAAAAATCTTGAAAATATTTGGGTCGGCAAAATAGAAGCGGTCTTCGCTGAAATGTTTTGAGTCGTAAGAAACAAGAGAAGAACTGCCGCCGGTGATGCGAACAATTTCTTCAACTTCCGGAAAATCCTGTTTCATTAACGGCGCAATCGGCGGGGCGACGTGTCCTAAATGCAAGTTGGTTTTGCCGTCGTCATTCAGCCATTCACGCGTCACTCGAAAAGTTCGGTCGGCGTTCTCGTGCCACTTATCGTAGCTCAATTCGTCCTGCACATACAATAAAATAAGAATGCAGCAAGCCATGCCGATGGAAAGGCCCGCGATATTAATGAACGAATAAGCTTTGTACTTGAGTAAACTGCGGTAGGCAATTTTGAGGTAATTTTTGAACACAACACGCTCCTTCATAAAAATCCGGCGAAATTTTCATCTAAAAGACCACGCTGTGTTTGAAATGGTTACAATAAAAAAGGCGCAAGCAGAATTACTTGCGCCTTTTACCCCATGAGTTTGATCGCATCCCCCGTGCGATCAAACTCACCGTTTCGCGACCGGATTGTCGCCCCCATGCTGTTAAGAGACAAAGCTATAGACTAAGATTCCCGCACTTTTTTATATTTTGTTCATTTTATTTACCAATTGAACTTTGCAACCGCCACAATTCAGGTGCAAAGGTACAGAGCGTCAAAGATGCAAAGCATTCACCTTTGAGTAGGGGTTCAAAACTTTGAACCCCTACGGCAAGTTGTGTGTTTGGGGACAGCCCCTCGGAATAATTTCCGGACAAAACGGGAAGCGCGATTGTGAAGCTCCTCGGAAGGCCTAAACGAAAAACGACTTCGCACGATAACCCGGACGTTTTCAAAAAAACTCTGCACCTTTGCACCTTCTCAATAGTTACTTGTAACCTTTGCAATTAGCCTGTTGTCCTACCAGCGAACACCAAAAACGGACTGACGGAAACCACATTGAGCCCAGCCACTGTAGACAAGAATACGATCGAAAACGCCATCGAGGGCGATCAAAGCGCTTTCAGGGAAATCTATGAGCAGTACAAAGCGCCGCTCTTCAATTTCATTGTTCGCATGACGGGAAACAGGGCCGATGCTGAAGATATTTTGCAGAACGTTTTTGTCAAAATTTTCAGAAAAATTACGACGCTGCGCGCTTCCGGCGCTTTCACGACCTGGCTTTTTACAACAGCGCGTAATGAAACCATCAATCACATTCGAAAACGCGACCGTCGGAAATTTGACTCTATTGAAAATGACGACAATCATCAATTGGATGAGCAAATATTGAGCAGCAATCATCGACACGTCACGCCTGAGACCAACGCGACTGACAGCGATTTGCAAAAGAAAGTCGAGGCCGCGTTGATGGAGGTGCCGGAGGTGAACCGAGCCGCTTTCGTGCTCGGCGTGCTGGAAGGATACTCTTATAAAGAAGTTGGAGAGATGCTGGACTGTTCCGTCAGCAACGTTAAACTGCGCGTTTTTCGCACGCGAGCAATTTTGACGAAAAAGTTAAGGCCGTATTTCAACTAAACCTGTTTGCTTGGAATGTTGGAATCTTGGATTGGTGATGCGCAACCTCCGAAATCCAGTAATCCAACACTCCATGATTCCAAAAATCATGAATAAAATCCGCTGCTTCAGGCTCACAATAATAATAACCTTTGCTTTGAGCAAGGAAACGCCATGAAATGTCAAGACGTTGAAATTCTCATCTCCGCTTACATCGACGGAGAAACCACAGCTTCCGAATGGCGAGAAGCCGAACGCCACATTGAGACGTGCAGCGCTTGCGCCGAATTGCTAACGCTTTTCCAGCAAAACGACGCACTGATGAAGCGCGAGTTGCCGGAATACGCGCCCGGAGCCGATTTGTGGGCGAAAATTACGACCGAGGTTGAATCGCAAGGATCAGCTCGCCGCAGTGAAACCGCCGTTGACTGGTTGAAGTCCTTTATCCGGCGCTTTGTGACAGCGCCTTCCGAAAAAGTGCGCTACGCACAAATCGGATTTGCCGCCGGAGCGCTGCTTATTTTTGTATTTTTTATGCTCCAAAGCGAGCCGGAAAAAAACTTCATAGCTGAAACGGCGCCGGTTGATTCATCGCAGCAAACCGACGCGCCTTTTGAAGCGCCCGACCTTGCCAAAAACACGCCTGAGCCGATGCTGGCCTTCGTCGAGCATCGTATGCTTTCGCAACGGTTGAATCATTATTTCGAGCGCGCGGGCTATCTTCTGCTCGAAATTAAAAACGATGACTCAGAAAATGAGACGTCCAAATTCAACGCGCTTCGAAAACGCTCAACAAATTTGCTAGAAGAAACGGTCGTCCTGAAACACGATTTGAAATCGCCTGAGTTCGCGCTCATTCGAGCTGTTGTTGAACAGCTCGAATTTACCCTCTACGACATTGCCAATTTGAACGCCGACATTGAAAAAGAAGATTTTGAGCTGCTCAAGGCCTCTATTTTAAAACAAGACTTGTTGATAAAAATTGAAGTGATTGACCTCAAAAAGCTGCGCGAATCATTCCAAAGCGGCGCCGCGAACGATCCCGCAGCTTCGACGAGAAACCAAGAGAGCATTCTCTAACCCAAGCCAGAAAACATACGGAGACGATACATGAAAAAGCGAATGAAATCCATTGCCCTGTCCATTTTTCTCGCCCTTTTGTGGACAGCAGCGGGAACAAGCGGCGTCCTGACCGAACAAGACCCCGGCAACCCGCTCTACCATCGCGGCATAGAACTCCGCGACGACGGCAAGTGGCAAGAAGCGATTGACATTTTCCGGCAATTGCAACGCCAACACCCGAACAGCAAGCGCGTCGACGACGCTCAATTCTGGATCGGCGTGTGTTACCAAAAACAGGAAGGCCGGGAAAGGCAAGCCGTCGAAGCCTTTGAAAAATTGAAAAAAGACTTCCCTGAGAGCGAGTGGGTCAAATCCGCTGACGCCAAACTCACGGAACTTGCCGGCGAGCTAAAATCTCGCGGCGACAATTCACTCAACCATCTCATTAAGGAAGGACTTGAGGAAAAAAACGAACGAATTGTGCGCATCTCCGCTCTGCGCGCGCTTGGCGAGGCGGGCGACCGGGAATCCATCCCGCTGATTTTGCGCATTCTCAAAAACGAAAAAGACCGCTCGATTCGCAGCTACGCCTTGCAGGTTTTGGAAGATATGGAAGCGGTTGAAGCCGTACCCGAAGTGATCGAAATTTTGAAAAACGATACGGACAGAAACATTCGGCTCCGGGCGCTCTATTTTCTCGACGAAGTCCCCGACAAGCGCGCCCTTCCCGTGATCATGGACCTGGTAAAAAACGAGACCGACGAAGCTGTAAAACTGCGCGCGCTGTACATTCTTGAAGACATGGAAGCGCCGGAAGCCACGCCGGTGCTGATCAATATTGTTGAAAGCCAATCCAGTAAGGCCGTTCGTTTGCGCGCGCTTTACGTGTTGGAAGATTTGGAAGACGCGCGCGCACTGCCCGTCCTCATTAAAATGGCCGGCAACAGCGAAGAAGATCAAGCGTTGCGCTTGCGGGCGGTTTATGCAATTGAAGACTTGGCGCACAAAGACGCTCTCCCGGTCATGATACAAATCGCGGGCAACACCAAGGAAAGCAAGGCTTTGCGGCTCCGCGCACTGTACGCCATTGAAGATTTGGAGCACAAGGAAGCCATTCCGGTTCTGCTTAAGATCGCGGCGGATCGCCAGGAAGACAAGGCCTTGCGCCTGCGGGCGCTCTATGCCATCGAAGACTTGAACGATTCGCGCGCCGTCGATACATTGATCGACATCTTGAAGAACGACGACGATAGAGCGTTAAAGCTTCGCGCCATGTATGCGCTTGAAGACATGGACGATTACAATGTTCATGAAAAAATCCGCGACTTAGTGCTGCATATTCTGCAAAACGAAGACGATCAAGCCTTGCGGTTGCGCGCCATGTACGTTCTGGAAGATATGAGCGTGCCGGAAAGCGTGCCGGTGCTTTTGCAGATTCTCAAAAATGAATCCAATAAAAATATCCGTTTGCGCGCGCTTTATGTTCTGGAAGAAAACCCGGACAAGCGCGCCATTCCCGCGCTTGAAGAAATCATCAAGAATGACGAGTCCTCGAACCTGCGCACGCGGGCGCTGATGGCCCTGGAAGAAATCGGAACGCGCGAAATTGCAGACGCCGTTATTTTCGCGCTGAAAAACGACCCTAGCGCAACGGCGCGTGCTCGTGCAGCTTCAATTCTTGAAGACGTGAACAGCGACAAAGCGATTGAGCCGCTGATTGAAGCCGCGAAAAACGATCCCAGCCGCAACGTGCGCCGCCGCGCCCTCAACGCATTGGAAGCCTACGACGATGACGCGCGCGTCAAAAAGCTCATGCGAGATTTGTTGGATCGGGAGTATCGATAAACGCTGATTCGAAAATGGAATATTGGATTGGTGGAATGGTGGATTTTTGCTCCACCAATCCACCAATCCACCAATCCACCAATCCACCAATCCATCAATCCATCAATCCATCAATCCATCAATCCATCAATCCACCAATCCACCAATCCACCAATCCACC
>CAXHAT010000306.1:0-6821 GCA_964014485.1 uncultured Deferribacteres bacterium | reverse complement strand
TATTCATCGGAACAAGTTGGGTGGTGGAACGATAGTTCATTTTAGAAATTTAGGTAAAAATCTTTCAAAAAGGAGGCCGGAATGCGATCCGTCAACATGCATGAAGCAAAGACCCAACTCTCCCGTCTTGCAGAAGCTGTGGCGGCTGGTGAAGAGATCATTATCGCCAAAGCAGGTAAACCGAAAATGAAGCTCGTGCCCATCGATAGCCGCAAAAAGAAAATCAAGTTTGGCGCGTTAAAAGGGAAAATCCACATGAGTGAAGACTTTGATGCGCCTCTGCCACAGGACATTTTGGACGCCTTTGAAGGGCGCGGTTCATGAGATTGCTGCTTGACACGCACATTCTTCTCTGGTGTCTGGAAGGGGGAGAAAAGCTATCGCGCGCGGCGCGGCAAACAATTTCATCCGCCGATGAAGTCTATGCCAGCGCGGCTAATATCTGGGAAATCGTCATCAAGACGTCCACCGGAAAACTTGAGATAGATGTTGAACCGCAAAAACTGGTTCAATCCATTACAGCCAGTGGTTTTGAGATGCTTTCCATAAAACCGGAGCACGCGCTCAAATTGGCGGATTTGGATAACTATCACCGAGATCCGTTCGACCGTATCCTGATTGCGCAAAGCCTGGTCGAACCGTTGCATTTGGTGACCCGAGATTCGGTTGTGGCAAAATACGGCGGCAATATTATTCAGGTGTGACGAGGAATCAGCAACAGCATGTCGATGATCGAAAGAGTTTTTGAGACGCCTTAATATCGAAGGAGACCAAAATCGTGTCGAAACAGAATGAATCAGTGCGGCTTGCCCGTGCCTGGATTGACGGCTGGAATGCAGGAAAGCCGGAGGAGATTCCGCTTGCACGCGAGTTCACGCATTCCAGCCCGTTCGGAACAGTCAAAGGCCGCGAAAAGTACCTTGACTGGGTCAAGCCGATGGCTGCGGAGAATGTCACTACGCTCAAAATCGTGAAGACTCTGGGCGGAGACGGCAACGCCGCAATCTGGTTTGAAATGATAACGCCCAACGGCACGGTGCAATGCGTCGATTGGGTGGAAACCAGCAACGGTGAGATCGTTTCAATCAATTCATTCTACGACGCCAGCAATTTGCCGTATGGCCCGGAAGAATAGGCTGAAGGAGTTCAGGCTGTAGGCTGTTAGTCTTTTTCTTGTGGCCTAATAGCCTACAGTCTAATAGACTAACAGCCTAAACACCTAAATTCACTTGGAGGAAAAGGAAATGAAAAAAGCTGCATTGGTTATGCTCGGGCTGTTTGTCGGCGCGGCGATGCTCAACGCTCACGACATGTTCTTGAAATTGACGTCGTTCTATCTCGCGCCGAATAAAAAAGCAACCGTTGCGCTTTACAACGGCACATTCGACAAAAGCGAAAACGTGATAACGCGTGACCGCATGCTGGACGTGAGCGTGGTTGGGCCCGGCAGCGAGAGAGCCAAACAAGACACTTCGCAATGGCGGGATTTCGGGACGACCACGCTTCTCGATATCCAAACTGGCGATCCGGGAACCTATGTTGTCGGCGTTTCGACAAAGGCGAAAATCATCGAACTTGATGCAAAGGCCTTCAATGACTATCTCGTGCATGACGGCGTGCTCGACATGCTGGAAATGCGCAAGAAGAAAGGCGTTTCCGATCAAGACGCCGTCGAACTCTACTCAAAGCACGTGAAAGCCGTCGTGCAGGTCGGCGACGTGCGTTCAGATTCTTACAAGGAAATCCTGGGCTACCCGATTGAAATCATTCCACAGCAGAACCCTTATTCGCTGAAAAAAGATGATGTTTTGGAAGTGAGGGTGTTGTTTAAAGGCAAGCCTGTCGCCAATGAAATCGTCTATTCCAGTTATGCCGGATTTCACGGCCACAACGACAAGGGTGAACACGTCAATGCAGTCCAAACTCGGACTGATGCGAATGGTGTGGCTAAAATCAAACTGGAAAAAGTCGGTCAGTGGTATGTCCGGTTGATTCATATGGAAGAAATCACCGGTAAGGATCACAATTATGAATCGAACTGGGCGACGTTGACATTCGAGATAAAATAATCGCCGCCCCGAAGACACTCGAGTTGAACGTAAAAAGCCGTCTCTCATGATGTGAGTCGTGTCATGAGAGACGGCTTTTTTATAGGAGGGGAATTTCAGGCTAATTTCTTTCGAAAACGATCTTTTCAAAATCCGCCCACGATACGTATTCGAGATCGTCGCGGGAATCGATCCAAACGCCGCGATTTCCGCTATCAATATCATTCGAATCGCGCAACTCAAATTCCCGACCGTTGCGAATTGTTACGATAGCAGACCGAGATGACGCTTTTTCGATAGACTTGACTTTCCCAAACTCAATATCGTATTGTAATCCGTTGTCTTCGCCGTCAAGGATTTCCCATGTATAGGCTTCATCGTTGTCCCACACGATTTCGCCGCGAAATTTCTTGCCGTCTTCAAGGTAGACCGTGCCAAACAAGCGCCGTCCGCCGTCAAAATCATCGTAGGAAAATCTTGCTCGGTAGCGTTGCAGTTCCAAAGACTCAAAATCTCTCCAGCTTACTTGAACCTGGCCAAAATCAGGATCGGAGATGATAATGCCGCGATTGCTGTCGTTGACGTCGTTTGAGCCGCGCAGTACAATCTCGTCACCGTCCTTGAGGAAAACCTTGGCTCCGGATGAGCTGTATCGTTCAAGGGCTTCAATATCACCAAAGCGGATGCGCCTTTTTCGGTTGCGGTGGTCGCCGTCAAGTATGTCGTCGGCGAAAATTTCATCAACGTCCCAGCAAACCAGGCCGGTAAACTTCTCACCGTCGCGCGTGGTCAGCGTGCCGTAAAGACGCTCGCTAAATTCCGATCTTGCGGAAGACGGCGCTTGTTCAAACTTTACTTCTTCAATGTCGCGCCATTCCAACTCAACTTCTCCCTCGTCGCGATCTTCAATAATGATTTCTCGCACATCCGTTCCAATATCCGTTGAACCGCCGCTAAATTCAACCTCTTCGCCCGATTTCAACACAAGCGTCGCTTTATCCCGCCCAGACGGCTCGATGCGCTTGACATGACCGATGCGAATTCCTGATGTTGATGAAGTCGCCCAAATTGAGCTGCTGCGGTCGTTGATGCGAATTCCGAACCAGTTAAATCTTCTGCTTTCACGATCGTCGCCGAACTGCTCTCGGTATTTTCTACGAGCTTCACGCATCCATTCTCGATCTATTTTTTTGGTTCCATTGAGCATATCCACCCAGTTGGCTTCGTTTTTGTCCCAACGAATAAATCCTTCAAATTCATCGCCGTACGTCGTCAGGATTTTTCCATAGATGCGACCTGCATCCTGGGAATAGGCGATTGAAACTGAACAGAAGAGTAATGTCAGAAATGCGGAAGGGATTTTTGAGATGCGCATAAGGCTACTCCGATCATGAATACTGGTTCGGGCAAGTACAATAGGTCACCTACGGCACGTTTTTCTGCATGGTTTCAATTTGAATTAATTTTTGTTTAGTGCCTTTGCAAAGAAATCTGGAGCAATGCCCTTTACGGAATTTCAAGTCAATGTGTTCATTGCAAATTGCTAAATCTGTGTCAGCCCGAAATGCTCCGAATCCATATGAGTCTACTCACCGAGCATTCACAATGCTTTTCCCCGATTTCGGATTGAAAAACGACTGGTTTTGTCGACCTTGTCTCCTTGCTCCTCGATTCATTTATTACGCATACGATTGAATTGCTGTCGGTGTAAAACCATAAAAACGAGGCGGAGTCGATGAAAAACGAATCGCAATCCCAAGGCATGAATCGCCGGGAATTTTTGAAAACAAGTGCCGGGGCGGGAGTTGGAGCAGCAACGCTCACGGGTGCGCTCGTTGGGTGCCAACCGAATGTCAAGGAAGGTCAAACGGTTCTCGCTGCGCCGACACGAAACCTTGGACCCGCCCCGCAAAAGCTTTTTACCGCGCCGCCAATGGATCGCGTTCGCATTGGTTTCGTCGGCGTCGGCGGCATGGGTTCGGCGCATGTGCGAAGTTTCCTGCGCATTGAGAACGTCGAAGTGAAAGCGGTTTGCGATATTGTTGAAGAAAAAGTGCAGCGCATTCAAAAATGGACGGTTGAAGCCGGGCAGCCGGAGCCGACCGGCTATTCTCGCGGCGAAGAAGATTTTAAACGCATGTGCGAGACTGAAGAGCTTGACCTTGTCTTCACTGCGACGCCCTGGCGCTGGCATGTGCCAGTTTGCATCGCCGCGATGGAAAACGGCAAACACGCCGCTACGGAAGTCCCCGCCGCCGTCACCATTGACGAATGCTGGCAATTGGTAGAAACTGCCGAAAAGCGCGGGAAGCATTGCTTGATGATGGAAAATTGCAATTATGGCCGCCGTGAGTTGTTGATCTTGAACCTGGTGCGAAAAGGCCTGCTCGGCGAGGTGATGCACACGGAATGCGGCTACTTGCACGACCTGCGCGGCGTAAAATTCGATTACAACGGCGAAGGACTTTGGCGACGCGAGCATTCGAAGACTCGTAATGGCAATCTTTACCCGACGCATGGGCTGGGGCCGGTGGCGCAATGCATGGATATAAATCGCGGCGACCAATTCGACTACCTGGTTTCGATGAGCAGCAACTCGCGCGGCTTGCAAGAATATGTCAAAAATACGTTCCCGGAAGGCTCAGCGGAGCATGACGAAACCTACCGGCTCGGGGACGTTAACGTAACGCTCATAAAAACGGTCAAAGGCCGCACGATTTATTTGAACCATGACACCAATCTGCCGCGCCCATACAGCCGCTTGAACATTGTACAAGGCACAAAAGGCTTGGTTGAAGGCTACCCCGACCGAATTCATATCGAAGGTCGCAGCCCGGGGCACGGTTGGGAAGAACTCGATTCATACTATGAAGAATTCGATCACCCGCTTTGGAAAGGCTTGCAAGAAAAGTCGAAAGGTGCGGGACACGGCGGGATGGATTTTGTTGAAGATTACCGGCTCGTGCAGTGCTTGCTCAAAGGCTGGCCTTTGGACATGGACGTTTATGACGCAGCAGCGCTGAGCGCGATTTCAGAATTGACCGAAATTTCCGTCGCCAACGGCAGCATGCCGATAAAATGCCCGGATTTTACGCGCGGCATGTGGCAAAAGTATCCGTCGCTGGGCATTGTTGAAGCGTAAAAATGATGGGAAGGTTGCGAGCTTCGAAATTCGTTTTTGTCTGCTTGATCTTTTGCGCTTCAGTTCCCGCCCATTCTCAAACGCCTGTCAAAATTTGGTGGAGTTCAGAGTATCTGCCGGAGCATCCGCGCTGGTTTACCAACCCGCCGGCGCCTTCGGAAATCCGGCACAGGTTAGACCGCCTGCCAGATCAAAATTTTGGTGAAATTGGTCCATCCGGGGAACTTCCTGTATTTCAAATAAACCCGCAAAAGTCCTTGCAGGAAATTCTCGGCATTGGAACTTCTCTGGAAGCGACAACGATTTACGCTATTCGCAAAAACAAGACTGACGCTCAAATGCGTGAAGTCTTGAAAGCGCTGATTGATCCAATCAACGGTCTCGGGTTCAACCTTTTTCGCATTACCATCGGCACGTCTGATTTTTCGGACGGCCGCAGCGTGTCTCAGCATCCCAAAGGGTACTACACTTATCAGGACGATGAAAATGCGCCGTTTTCGATTCAAAACGACATTGACCTGAACATCATTTCTACACTCAAGTTGGCCCAAGAAGTCGCCGCTTCTCTTGAGCCGCCTCGTGAAATTTTGTTTTTCGCTTCCTGTTGGAGTCCGCCCGCGTGGATGAAAACGTCGAACAATCTTATCTGCGGTACGCTCAAAAAAGGCTATGAAAAACGCCTTGCAAGGTATTTTCGAAATTTTGTCGAAGCTTATCAAACCCAGGGCATACCGATTTATGCGATGACGATGCAAAACGAACCGAATTTTCTACCCGCAGAATATCCGGGGATGAAATTGACCCCTGCGCAGGAGCGAGACCTCGTGATCGCGACATACGAAGAATTCGCCGACACGACCGGCGGGAAGAAAACACTGGACGTCAAACTCTGGATCAACGATCACAATTTCGATAATTGGCAAAACGCCGATACTGTTTTGACTGGTTTAGAGCAGCTTGGAAAGAAGTATTACGTCGATGCGACGGCTTTTCACAATTATACCGACGCCCCGGCTTCGAATATGACGCTTCTGCATGAGCGACATCCTGCAAAACGCATTGTATTTACTGAACATTCGGAGTGGGGCGTGGCGGGCATGTACAATTTGCAGCAATACTTTTGGAACTGGTCGACGAGCTACATGTATTGGGTGACCATGTCAACGCAGAAACTTGACGAGCATAATCAGGGGCCGTACAATCGCTTGGGCGAACTCTCGCCGACGCTTTTTATCCAGGAAGACGGAGCTTCTCCCGAATGGTACAAAACGCCGGAAGTCTATCTCATTTCACAATTTTCCCGCTTCATTCAACGCGGTGCACGGCGTATTGATTGTGAGCGCGGATCTCCGGAATTTGTCACGCTCATCGCCTTCGAAAACCCAGATGAGAGTTTTATCGCTATCATGGTCAACCAGACGAATAGGGAACAACGGTTTAAACTGCGATTTGAAGGCAGGGAGTTAGAGTGCGCTCTGCCGTTGAAAACTGCCGGAACGTATGTTTGGAGGCGGGAATGACTTTAACAAGAGTTTCTTTGGCTTCATAGCTGGCGCGTAACATCAGTTAGATAAACCGGCTCTATATGAATTTGTGTGGGTAATCAAATTCGAGTTTTCCTGCGATGAAGT
>CAXHAT010000305.1:0-6950 GCA_964014485.1 uncultured Deferribacteres bacterium | reverse complement strand
ACAATTCTGGACTTTTTGAAACGCTTGCATAGTTGTTATAAAAAGTGTCAGGTAGTGAAAATCATGCTTCTAACTGGAAACGGGGTAAAATAAAAAAAGCTGACCATCGCCACATGGCCAGCTTTTTTTTCGTAGAGGAGGAGGGAGGAGTGAGAATGAATCTCAATTTATATTAAAATTCTCGTGAAGAGAACGGTTGTCGGAAATCCGGCGCGTCGTCCCTGACGGCCGGATTTTCTTTTTACTGCGACGCATGATTGCGGGCCCATTCCGTTTTGGACTATGGCCGAACTTTCATTGCACCTGATGTTTCCAAAATCAGATCGTCCTGATTGATCCTGGATTTTTGACGTTGAACAGTCTGGCGCGTCATCCCCATGAGCGCGGCAATAATTTTGTCGCTGGGACGACTTTTATCGAAACCCAAACTTCTGAATCCTTCCGAAAGGTTGGGAATCTTCGCCAAATCGGCGACTTTCAACGCCATGAGAATCATATCTCCGAGATGAGTGATAACGTCCTTTAGTCTCCCTTCTCCGAGAAAGTGCGATCCTTCAAAGCTGATTACGCCGCTGTTGGTGATTGTGACAGACAGCGACGAATAAACCTTAGACAATATCTTAATTTCTACCTGATCGCCTCTTTCGTCACGATGATACTTGTATCGAGAGAAAATCTCGAAACTCCTGTTTTCCAAAAAATGTGTGACGATTTCGACCAGCAAAGCGCTTGTTAAGCGATCTTTTTTATGCAGCA
This sequence comes from uncultured Deferribacteres bacterium, assembly GCA_964014485.1. Classification (GTDB taxonomy): domain Bacteria; phylum Zhuqueibacterota; class Zhuqueibacteria; order Zhuqueibacterales; family Geothermadaptataceae; genus CAXHAT01. The sequence continues at coordinate 6,194 of CAXHAT010000305.1, read as the reverse complement.
ATAAATCGTAAATCAAAACCTTGTCGACATTCAATTTATCAAACAGGACGCTGTCTTGTCCCGTCAGAATCACGATTGGCAAGTCCGGTCTGCGTTGTCGTGCGTTGCGCGTGAATCTGGCGATTGTCTTAAAGCGCGACTGCTCCGTATGCTCCGCGACCAGCGCCTTTTGAACGTCTAAATCTCGAATGCTTTCAAGCCAGTAATCCGCTACGATGAGCTTGATCCGATGATCGGTGTCGTGCTCGAGCGCTAACTCAGCTTGTTCCGCGCTGCTTGCGCAAATACTTTGAATGCCTTCTTTGAGCAGTCTTTCCTTATTCAGTCTCAGTATTTCCGGTTCATCGTCGATTAAAAGAACAATACCGTCCAGCGCCATTTTTCGTCTTTATTTCCATCTTGTTCTTCAAAAACAGTCTCTGCCCCCTTCAGATTAACATGCTCACTCATGGGCATATCAAATGATGTGCCACACATGCTTCAATCGTGTTACAGTAGGCTAAAGCTTTGTTTTTAAAGCGCCGGGCCTTCTCTCACATTGCTGAGTCAACTTGTTAGATCAACGATCCCGTGACTCACCTTGAGACGCCTGCCCAGTTGCGGGCACTTTGGGGAAGAATGATTTTATACTTTCGGAAGAATGGGTTATTATCCGGCAAAGAAAACACACCCTTCTGGTTTAAAACCGAGCCCGACAATGCTTAATCTTTCCATTATTTTAGAAGAGAGTGCGAAACGGTTTCCGAAAAACCTGGCGATTAAATTTGGCGAACATTCGCTGACTTTTTCTGAGCTCAACGCGGCTTCCTGCCAAGTCGCCAACGGTCTGAAAAAAATCGGGATCGAAAAGGGTGACAAGGTCGCGTTGAGCTGCCCAAACATCCCTTATTTCCCGATCATTTATTTCGGAATATTGAAGGCGGGGGCGGCCGTCGTTCCGTTAAATATTCTCCTGAAGGGCAGGGAAGTCACCTATCATCTCAACGATTCCGACGCCAAAGCTTATTTCTGTTTTGAAGGGACGGAAGAATTGCCGATTGGCAAAAACGGGCGTGAAGGCTTTCAAAGCGCGGACAAGTGCGAGCATTTCATCGTTATCTCGGGCGAAACGACAACGCCGTCGCAAGTTGAAAACGCAACGGCGTTCAGAGATTTTGTCCGCACCGAAGCGCCGGAATTTGACTCCGTGCAAACCAATCCTGAAGACACGTGCGTCATTTTGTACACTTCTGGAACAACCGGCCAATCCAAAGGCGCGGAATTGACCCATTTCAATATTTTTTACAATGCAGAAATTGCTTCGAGATTGTTTAGCTTTAGGCCTGAAGACACGCTGTTGACCGTTTTACCGTTGTTTCATTCTTTCGGTCAGGTTGTTTTAATGAACGCCGGAATTTACAGCAGCGCGGCAAACGTTCTTCTGCCCCGTTTTGAGCCTGGCCCCACACTTGATTTGATGAAAAATGAAGCCGTCACGGTTTTCGCCGGCGTACCAACCATGTACTGGGCGATGCTCAATCACCCGGGAACGACCAGGGAAGACGTCGAAAAAATCGCATCAACCCTGCGACTGTGCAATTCCGGCGGCGCGGCAATGCCGGTCGAAGTTTTGAAAGCGTTTGAGAAAAAATTCAACGTCCCGATTCTCGAAGGTTACGGTCTCTCCGAAACTTCGCCTGTCGCTACGTTCAACCATCCAGATCGGCCGAGGAAACCGGGATCGATTGGAACGCCGATTTGGGGCGTTGAAGTAAAAATCGTCGATGAAAACGACAATGATTTGCCTCAGGGCGAAGTCGGTGAGATTGTCATTCGCGGCCACAACATCATGAAGGGCTACTACAAGCGCCCGGATGCGACCAAAGAGGCCATGCGCGGCGACTGGTTTCATTCCGGAGACGTTGGCAAAATGGATGAGGACGGTTATTTTTATATCGTAGATCGAACGAAGGACATGATTATTCGCGGCGGCTTCAACGTCTATCCCCGCGAAATTGAAGAAGTCTTGCTGACGCACCCCGCTGTTAGTCTCGCGGCGGTCATTGGGTTTCCTCATGAGCGTCACGGCGAAGAAATTAAAGCGTTTGTTATTTTGAAGGAAAACTTCGAGATTACTGCGGACGAACTTGTTAAATGGTCGAAAGAAAACATGGCGGACTACAAGTACCCGCGTATTTTTGAATTCCGAGATTCTCTGCCAATGACTGCAACGGGTAAAATTTTAAAGAAAGAACTTCGCAAAAAATAGAGTAAGAAATGAACGGAGCAAAAAACACAATCCCGGTCGGCATTTCAAATCGCCATATTCATCTCGCACCGAACGATGTTGAAATTCTGTTTGGCTTGGGCGCGCAATTGACGCACCATCGCACTATCTCGCAGACCGGTCAGTTTGCGGCAAAAGAAACGCTAGACGTCGCCGGCCCGAAAGGCAAAATTAGCGGCGTCCGCGTTGTGGGGCCGAACCGCCCGCGCACACAACTGGAAATCGCGCCGAGCGATGCGCGCGTCTTGGGCGTGTCCCCTCCGGTGCGCTACAGCGGAGATTTAGACGGCAGCACTGGAGTTAAGTTGGTCGGCCCAAAGGGAGAGCTTCAAATTCGAGAAGGAGTGATTGTTCCCCAGCGACACATTCATATGAACCCGGACGATGCGCAAAAATTTGGCGTTCATGACCGCGCCCGGGTCATTGTCGCACCGGCTTCCCGACCCGATCACAACCCGCAAAATGAATCCCGACACGTGGTTTTCGACAATGTGTTGATCCGAGTCGATCCGGGATTTGTGCTCGATTTTCACATTGATGTTGATGAAGCCAACGCCGCCGGACTAAAAAACGATGATCATGTAAAAATTATCGGATTTTCGGATTCGAACGTGCCAGCGCCGCATTCTGGTCTCATAACAGAAAACGATGTTCGCAAAGCCATCTTAAGAAAGACGAAAATAAGGCTGAGCGCCCAAGCCCGCCTTACGCCCGCCGCTCTTGACCTAGGAAAGGAATTTAGCGTTTTCGAAAATTGAGCTTAATCGAATGAACAACATGGATTCCAGGGATTCACAAGGTTGTCGTTTCCGGATGATCTTGACCGGAAGATGGACTCCGGGCGAAATCCGCATTTCTTTCAAGGAAAACGCAAACTCATCGCCCGCCGATTTTCTCGCAAACGCTGAGAAATTTTGGGCTCAAAAAATCGCTTCGAACCCGTTGCTTTACAACGGCGTTATCTCGTCCCTCATTAAAGTGCAAGCCGCATCGAAACGCCTCGAACTCTCTTTAGGCGAAACAAATTACAAACATTTTCTTTTTGCCAATCAGCTCATCCTGCAAAAAAGTGGAAACGAGTATTTGCAATTTGCACCTTCCGTCTTGGGCGTCAGCGCGGCGGTTGTGACGAAGGACGAAAGGCTGCCCGTTATTTGGCGCAGCCAGACAGTCGGCGAGTATCCTCAAATGTGGGACGTCATGGGCGGGCATATCGAGCCGCGCAAACACGCTGATTCGAAAGGCCAGCCAGACCCGGTTGCAGCAATTGACGACGAAGTGTGCGAAGAAATCGGCGTTACGAGCGAAGACATTCTATCAACAACTTGCATCGGTTTGATCGAAAATCTTGAGACGGCTAAACCTGAATTGTTGTTTGAAGTGCGGTTGGGTCTAACGCAAAATGAAGTCGCTGAATGCATGAAAAATGCGGCTGAAAGCCATGAATACACCGATGATTTATGGCTGGCGGCGTCGGCTAAAGAACTTTCAAAATTTCTTGCATCGAGCCGGATGCAATGTACGCCCAGCGCGGAAGGGTGTTTGACGGTTTTTCGAGATACGCTCCTTGCAGCGCCCGATCCGTCTACATTTGAAAATTTGCAGTTCAGTCCAAAGTTCGGTAAAAGTTAAGAGAAAATCACGCCGCCAGTCAACTCACACTCGTGAAATCGCCTCAGGAGGTTCTTACGATGAAAAGAAAAGGCGCTTTGCGCGAAGCTGCTTGGACAGTTTTGGCTCTGGTCGGCATGTCGATGATTTTCGTGACCGTCGTTGGTTATTTTGATGAAGGAAATCATCTAATCTACGCAGGGTTTTGGGATTATCTTACCAATGACGGCGCACCGCCCATGTCGGATTATATTCTCTGGGCGGTCATTTTTGTCGCGCTTGGCGTGACTGTCTTTCAGGCGCAAGGCGCTTCGGCGAAATTACGCGACGCATTTGTCCTGCGGTTGACGGCAACCGTATTTGCAATTCCGGTTCTGGTTTTGGGGTTTCTTCTTACGCTGATGGCGGCGGTTTAGAGCTTATCAGGCAGGTCAGGGGTTTGGATTGCGAAGCGTTGATCTGCCGAAGGGGATGCGGAAAGCAGGAAAGCGAAACGCCTATTTTTTAAGGGCGTGTTTTCGCTCTTCGAGAAATTTAGCCACCAATGTATCCACTTGCTCACCAGACAATAAATCCTTCCCATAAACACGCGTCGTTTCCGCCTTTTTAACAGGAGGCGGCGAAGGCGTGCGCTTTTCATCGCCTGCTTTCTTTTGCTTGGCGAGTAAAGATTCGCCTTTTCGAGAAACATTCGATGAGAAAACTTTTTGGTAGGGAAATTCGCCGCGTTTTGACTTCCGTAAGGTTGATTTTGGAGACCAAGCGTCAAACGAAGAAGGGCTTTTGTCAACCGGTCTGATTTCATATGCGATGCGCTTGGTGTTCATCAAATGCTTTGGAGAGATGTTGTCGGCGGTGATGTTGCCGCCGAAAGAACCGCAGCCGAGCGTCATGGATGGATCGAGCCCCGTTGTGTAACCCACAGCGCCAATGCTCGACGGCGTGTTGACCACGATGCGGAACGCCGGTTTTTGCAAGCCGAATTGCAAAATCACTTCTTCGTCCTGGCAATGAATCGCCAAAGTGTGTCCGCGCCCGCCCATGTGCAGCAATTCGATGCAACGGTCGCAGCCGTCTTCCCAACCGTTGGCGCGGTAAACCGCCAGCACAGGAGAAAGCTTTTCCCGGCTCAACGGGAACTCCGGCCCGACGTTTTCCATTTTTGCAACAAGCAGTTGCGTTTTTTCCGAAACGGAGAATCCGGCGGCGCGAGCAATATCTTGCGGCGAATGCCCGACCAAATCCGGATTGATAAATCCCTTCTTATCCACCAAAAGCGAGCCAACGCGATCTGCCTCATTTTCTGAAAGGAAGTATGCGTTGTGCTTTTGCAGAAGCGCCAACGCCTGATCATAAACAGGCTCGTCAATGACCAACGCCTGCTCGCTGCTGCAAAGCGTTCCCCAATCGAACGTCTTTCCCGTCACAACGTCGGCAATGGCCTTTTCCATTTTTGCACTGCGGTCAATATAAACCGGGACGTTTCCCGGCCCGACGCCATAGGCCGGTTTTCCGGCACTGTAAGCCGCTCTCACAAGTCCGGGGCCGCCGGTGGCCAAAATCACGCCGACGTCGCGTGCTCGCAGAAGCTCGTTTACGCCGGACATGTGCGATACCGTCAAGCATCCGATTAGCCCGGCGGGGGCGCCTGCTTTTTCCGCCGCCGCGCGCATAATCCGCACAGCCTCGCAGGTGCACTTTGCGGCGCGCGGGTGGGGCGAAACGACAATGCCGTTTCTCGATTTAATCGCAATGAGAGATTTGAAAAGCGCTGTTGATGTGGGGTTGGTCGTTGGGATAATCGCCGCAACAACGCCAAACGGCTCAGCTATTTCGATGACGCCTTTGTCCTCGATCTCATTGATCACGCCGACGGTCTGCATGTCGCGATAAGCTTCGTAAACATCCCGTGAGCCAAACTGGTTTTTGATGATTTTGTCCGTGACTTTGCCGTAGCCGGTTTCTTCAACGGCAAGTCGCGCTAGTTTTTCGGCGGCGTCATACCCGGCTTTTGCCATTGCGGCAAAAACGGCGTCGACTTTTTCCTGCGAGAAGGTTTTGAAAATGGTTTGCGCTTCTTTGGCGCGTTGAACCAAAGTGCGCGCTTCCTGAATGGATTTTAAATCGCGGTCGCGGATCATTGTTTTCTTGCTAAAAACTTATTGAGTTCGAAAGAGCCTTCGATTTTCCAGGCAATCGTTTCATACATAATTTGGGTTAACTCACTGATGTTACGCACGCATCGTTTGACACGCGCGATCAGAGTCCGAGGGCAACTTTTGATTCTCATTAGCTCCGCTCTTCAGAGCGGAGATTT
>CAXHAT010000304.1:0-6960 GCA_964014485.1 uncultured Deferribacteres bacterium | reverse complement strand
TGTTGGATTGTTGGATTGTTGGATTGTTGGATTGTTGGATTGTTGGATTGTTGGAACACTGCGTAAGGAAATTCCAATATTCCGGCAATCCGTCACTCCATTATTCCAACATTGGTTTCGCCGCCCAAAAATCGGCGTCTAAACCTGGCGTTAACAATTGCGCCGCGCGCTAAACTTTTCTTAACAATTGTTTACCAATTCTTGATCCCTCCTTTTCACTCGCCTCACTTCCACGATTTATCTTCAAGCAGCTTAACAAAAGCTTCGCAGCGTCAGCTTAAATCGACGAACTCACGGCGACGATGATTCGTCGCACTCCAATTCGAGATCATTAAAATAACGAGGAGAAGAAATCATGGACGTGAAAAAATTAATCGCACTCTTGCTCGGCGTTGGCCTTTTCGCTTTTTCCGGCCCCCAGAAAATCACCATGAAGCAATATCAGCAGGTTTTCCCGAAGATGGACGCACATTCGAAAATGAAGAAGGTCGAGGACATTTCCTATGTGGAAGCATGGGACGAAGGCTTTGATCGCTTTGAAGAAGAGAAAATCGGCTACGTTTTTCTCGGGCAAGTTGAGCAAAACGGCAAAGCCTCTCGCCTGTTAGTCAGCGTCGATCTCTCCGGAAAGGTTGTTGGCGTCGGGTTGCCAAAACAAACTGACACGCAAGCCGCTTTCTTAAAGCAATTCAAAGGGATGACGACGCAAAGCGATTTCGGTTTGGCGGAAAGCAGCGATGACTTGCTTTATGTTCCCGCGAAATTGCGCGCCATGCGTGGCGACAAAGCGCTTTCCGCCGCCATCGCACAAGAAGTCGGAAAAATTATGGCGGTCGCCGGGAAACATCTTTTTAAGATCAAAACTGTTGTTAATAAGCGATTGTCGCAGAAATAGAGCTTTGCTTGCAGGGGTTCAAGTATTGAACCCCTGCAAGCAGCGAATAAAAAAACCATCACATTCACCCCTTGCCGCATTTTTATTTTTACCAAAAGCTCGTGTGAGAACTCGATTGTAGGAAATAGAGTCTCCGTTACTTTTCTTCTTTTAGCAAATCAACAAGCGAATAGTAATCATCTCGCCCAATATATCCAGCGGTGTGGAAATGCCTGATAAATTCCACGGAGATTAATTCGGCATTTGCCCCGTTTTTAGCTGCCTGGATAATTTCAACAAAACGTTGGAAAAGATTTTTTCGGAAGATCGTTCTGATGCTCGACAGATGCTCAAGCAAATGGTTAAAGTGCGTGACGTTTAGCCCGCCCGTTTCATAATCATCACGAATATTTTTTGCGAGTAGGATCAATTTCTGAGTTCCTTTCACAAGATTCGCAACAATGCCGTTTTGATCATCCCAAATATTAGGTTTCGGGAATGGCGGCTTACCCTGGATAAGAAAAGTATTTTCCGGTAGATAATCTCGATAAACGCCGGTTATTCTCCGGAAGTAGAAGACTTGTTTAGAGCTAGAAACTACCCAAACCAGAAAGACCATAACGCCGGAAGTCGTTACCGTTGCGGAGACCAGAAAAATGAGCAGATTACGAAGCAAATCCATTAGAAAACCATTGTGCTCTTGTTCATAGAAAGCTCGGAAATCGAATTGGCTAAGCTGCGCTTTGCCTATATTTTCTTTGTTGTTGTCCAAAATACGGAGCAGCTCCATGATTGCAAAATTCGGCACGTCTTTGGAAGCGATCAAAAATGAATAAGAGCCAAAAGTTGCGACGCGCCCTCCATCTTCATAAACGTTTTGAAAAGACGCCGGACGGAGCTTTAAACCAAAGGTTTTGTTCATCTTTGGAATAAGGATCGGATCAATCCCCATAAGCCTGATATCACTTTTGTCGCCAAGCCCTTCTTTTACAGCTTCAAGCGGCCCCCCGGCAATCCAGAAAACAGCGTCTAATCCTCTACCCGTTGAATCTTGCTCTATTAATTTTTCGATTGCATTCTTTAAACCAAGGTGTAAATCTTTGCGAGTTTTGACTTGAATCTGACTGAATAGATAACTCGTAATTATCCGCGTTCCGCTTTTGTGAGGGCCGGTGCTAATCGTTGCGTTCTCAAGAAAAGTTTTTACCAAAGTAGAATCACCCGGCGTGATCTCGAGTAGGTCAGGTAGAGAATCAAGCGGAACGTCAACTAGCTCTGCGAATCGATCGCGTCGATAAAGGATGTGCATTTGCTCCATATAGAGCGGGGTGATATACCGTAAGCTGTTTCTCAGATAATCGTTTTCCGGCACTGAATCTTCTTGAACCAATCCAAATGAAGATCGCGAGCTTGCTACTGACGTTGCATTCTCAATCCCGCCCACTGTCTGCCGATTCAACACGTTCAAACCAAACTTGTTTCGCGTTTTTGACTGTAGAGATTTCCCAATCTCAATATAAAAGCCTCCTTCCTGACCAGTATAAATATTGTAGTTTTTATTGACAAACCATCGCCACACTTGAGAAATCAAGTTCTTGTCAGAATCATAGACGTCGACAACATACGTGTAGCCAATAACTGAGCTTAAGACCGCAATAGTAAGAAGCGTGTATCGCGTCATCTTTTTCTGAAAACCGTCCAGAAAGCCTTTCGTCTTGTCGGCCATCATCATATCCATTTTGAATCTCCCATTTTTGGTTTGATACTTAGAGCGGAATAAATCGGATTCCCCGAGAAGTTTGCCATAATTTACAAGTTGGTAAAAATGAACGATTTTCCCCCACTTCTCCTCAGAATCAACAATGATAGATTAAAGCTTCAAAAAGTGCTCATTTGCACAAGCAAGAAATGAATTTCGAGATCATCCGTTTTGAGATACTTCATAGGACAAAAGGTGAATGTCGATGACAGATTTAATTCCCAGCATCATTGTTTTGGGACTGGCGGCATTCGCAGCTATGGTCCTTGTTCAAAAACGCCAATCCCCGCCTGAGAGAATAACGGAACGTCGCGCAGCAGCGAAAGTGCTCGCGTTGACGGTCGTTGTTCAGAGCATTCATTTTGCCGAAGAAGCGGCGACGGGCTTCCCTGAACGATTGGCAGCGCTCTTTAACTTGCCCAGCATGTCGTTTACTTTTTTTGTTGTATTCAATCTCGCCTGGATTGGCGTCTGGCTTGCGTCAATTCCGGGCCTAAACGCTTCAAAGAAATTTGCGTTTTTCGCGGCCTGGTTTCTTGCCATTGCAGGAATGATCAACGGTCTGGCACATCCGCTTTTGGCCGTCGCGTCGGGCGGATATTTTCCCGGCCTCGCAAGTTCGCCGATTATCGGCGTCGTCAGCGTTTATCTTTGGCGACGCCTTCGCAAGGCAACCTTTCCCGCTCGGCGTTAAAGCCGCAATTACACAGAAATTGTGACGCTCGAAAATCTCACCCCCGCCTGAAATCCCGCCTTTATGCGATTCACGCCTTTTGCGTGTAATTATTGAAATCTAGCCTAACGCGCCGCCCAAAAACCGCCGGAGAGCCTGGGCGACGTTACATCGAAAACAACAATGCTCGACGATCCGAGCCAACCAATCCATCAATTTCTTTGAGTAAATAATCGATTTCAAATGAACCGAAAGATACGCGTACTACAACTGGTTGAAGGCCTGAGCCTCGGCGGCGCAGAAACGAAACTGCTGGAATTGATCGATCACATGGATAAATCGCGGTTCGAGACGACGGTCTGCAGTCTTGGCCTCGGAAATAACAAATTACTGCATCGCGTCAAGGAGCTTGACGTTGATTTTTTACAGATGGAAAGAAAAAATCGCTTCGACGTTACCCTGCCCTTCCGCTTGGCGAAATTGGCCAAGGAAAAGCAAATCGACGTGATCATGACGACGCTTTTTTACGCTGATTTTATGGGCGCGCTGGCCGGAAAAATTGCAGGCACGAAGGCGGTTTTTTCCTGGGAAACAATCTCGGCTCCGGAATGGCTCTACCCGCGTCGGCTCTATCCTTATCGGTTTGCTATCCGGTATTGCACCAACGTCATCTCGGTTTCGAAAGCGACGGCGAGGTGGCTGAGCGACGAACGCGGCGTTGCGCCAGACAAGGTGATCGTTATTCCTTACGGCGTGGACATCGACAAATTTTCGCCGGGCAAAAATCTGGAATTGAAAAGAAGTCTTGGCTTGGCGGACGATGCGCCCGTTGTTGGCACCGTTGCACGGCTGCATCCGCAAAAGGGACACAAATATCTCATCGAAGCGGCGCCTGAGATCATCAGAAATGTACCAAACGTCAAATTCGTTTTTGCCGGCGACGGCGAAACGCGAACAGAACTCGAGCAGATGGTCCAGCAAAAAGGAATCGCAGAGCATTTCATGTTTCTCGGCTTCCGGTCAGACGTTCACGAACTTTTGAATGTCTTCGACATGTTCGTTCTGCCGTCGCTTTACGAAGGTTTGCCGAACGTGATTTTGGAAGCAATGGCAACAGGACTCCCGGTCGTTGCTTGCGCTGTGGACGGCACTCCGGAATTGGTCGTGGACGGCGAAACCGGCTACCTTGCCGAACCGCGCGTCCCGGAACAATTGGCGGTAAAAATATCTGACATTATGAGCAAACCTGAGCGCGCGAAAAGTTTTGGGGAAGCGGGGCGGCTTCGCGCTGAAGAGCATTTTTCGCTGACCAAGGAAGTCAACGAATTCCAGACGCTGTATGAAAAATTCGCACTAAACGGCGTACATTGAAAGGATTCAACCCTCGAAAGGAATTATGTTAAACCGGGATTATAAAAACAGCATGGGGCGGGTTTTGTTGCTCGCATTAAAAGTCGGCGTTTTGGCGGGATTTACCATCGGCGCCATCGAGAGCGGAGTTATTACCGGGCAAGTGCTTGCAAGCAACGCGTTCAGTTTGCCGCTCCTTGCCAATCTGATCATTTTTATTAGCCTCGGCGTCGCCATGTCCGCTGCATTTTTGGCGTTGCTGTCGGTATTATCCCTGGTCATTGTTTCCGTCATCGGCGGCGGCAAGTTTGACGATGCGAAATCGACCATCGAAATGTGGGCTTTGCGCATTGCCTGGTTTATGGCAAGCTTTTTCACGCTCGCCGTTTGGCTCAACCACAATACGCTCGACTCCTTGTTATCCACGGCGTCGTTGCTGCGCGTTCTCGGCGCTTTTGCAGCATCTCTTGCCCTGGCAGAGATGCTTGCGCGTCTCTCGAAGAACAACATCACTGAATTTGTATTCATGAAGAACAGCAAGCCGCGCCCGGTGTTTCTTGGCTGGCTCGTCGTTCTTGCCGGCGCCTTTCTTTTCGGATTTGATTCAGATAAAAGCGTTTCCAATGACAAACCCAACGTCATCTTGCTCATCGTTGACACCCTGCGCGCCGACCGATTGGGCGCTTACGGTTACGACAAGCCGACATCGCCGAACATCGACCGCGTCGCCGAAAACGGCGTGCTGTTCGAGCAGACTTATGTACAATGGGCTTCTTCCTTGCCGTCGCATTCGTCGATCATGACTTCGCTTTATCCGCACCTGCACGGCGCTTTTCCGAACGGCAGCGAATTGAATCCGGAATTGCTCACGATAGGCAAAATTTTGAAAGCGCACGGCTACACCAACGGCGCTTTCGTCACCAATCACCTCGTTGGCAATCAATACAATTTTGAAGCTGGATTTGATCGGTTTTTTGATCTTACCGAGGTCAATTATGAAAATTCCAGCAGGACAAGCTGGATTCATTCGCTCAACCTCGTCCGCGTGTTTGACCGCATCCAAAGAACGGATATTTTCACGACGCTCGCCATGGGCTGGCTTGAAGAAAACGCCGACAAGCCGATGTTTCTCTGGCTGCAGTGGCTGCAACCGCACGCACCCTACGATCCGCCGGAAAAGTTTCTGCGCAAATTCGAGCCGGAACCTTACGAAGGAATCGCGGACGGCAGTTTGGAGCAAATCGACGAGATCAGAGAGAAAACCGTGCAACTGACGGAAGCCGATAAAAAGCATTACGAAGCGCTGTACGACGCGGAAGTGAATATCGCGGATCAAGAAATCGGCAAGATTTTGGACAAGTTGGAAGAATTGGGCTTAACCGAAAATTCCATCGTGATCATCACCTCGGATCACGGCGAGAATCTTTACGAGCACAACATTGAATACGGCCATTACGGCGTCTACGATTCCAGTCTGCGCATCCCGCTGATTTTCAGCTTCCCAAAAGCCTTGCCGCAGGGAGCGACTGAGACCAACGTCGTCGAGAGTATTGACATTGCGTCGACGCTGCTGGAAATTTTGAACATCGAGCGTCCGAAACAATTTCAGGGAGAGAGTCTCATGCCGCTCGTTCGCGACGAAGACGTGGCGTGGAAAGACGAAGCTTACAGCATTATGCTGCAAACCAGCCGCAATTTCTTCAGCATCCGCAGCGACGATTGGAAGATTATTCTCAACGCCTATCCCGAAAACAAGCAGCGCTACGAACTCTACAATCTCGCCGAAGACCCGCGGGAATTAAACAACCGCTTTGAAGCCGAACCTATCCTCGCCGATTCGCTCAAAACGCGTTTGACAACTTGGATTGAAACCAATTTCAAACCGGTTGAAATGGCCTACACCCCCGGCCTGAAACTCAAGCAAGAATTCGACAAAGCCACCGAAGAGCGCTTACGGTCGTTGGGATATATCAAATAAGGCCGCATGACGTGCGACGCACTTCCGAAGTGCGTCGCACATTATCTCGCAGAATCCAGTCAAAATCGTTAATCACAGCGATAGCGGTCATTTTAGACCTTTATAAAAATCTCCGACTCCCGAAGCATAGACAGTTCCAATAACAAAAACGCCAGCGATGATAACAGGAACTATCGGAAGAACTTTACGCTTGATCGAAATGAATTTAATGTCATGCAACGCTATACTTTCTTTTGCAATACTACTATCTCTAACGGTCTCAATAATCAAGGTATAATGGACCCCATATTTCGGACAGGTGGTTAAAGTGGAAAACTCTGATGTAA
>CAXHAT010000303.1:0-7002 GCA_964014485.1 uncultured Deferribacteres bacterium | reverse complement strand
ATTAAGTACGATTTTATTATGAGTGAACAAAATACACATCTCGTCGTCATCGGCGGCGGGCCGGGGGGCTATGCCGCGGCGTTTTTGGCCGCGGATTTGGGGCTGGAAGTGACGCTGGTCGAGATGGAGAGAAATCCAGGCGGCGTCTGCCTTTATCGCGGCTGCATTCCTTCGAAAGCGTTGCTGCACGTCGCGAAATTGCTGAACGAAACCAAACACGCGGAAAGCTTGGGCGTTAAGTTCGCAGAGCCGGAAATTGATCTCGACAAACTGCGAAGCTGGAAAAACGGCGTTGTGCAAAAGATGACCGGCGGACTCGGCCAGCTCTCTAAGGCGCGCAAAATCAATTACATCCAGGGGCGTGCGACGTTTGTCGACAACTCAACTCTAAATATTGAAAAAAGCGACGGCGGAACGGAAAAACTTGCTTTCAAATACGCCGTGCTCGCCACCGGTTCTCGTCCTGCTACGATTCCCGGCATGACGCTGGATTCGCCGCACTTGCTCGACTCTACCAGCGCGCTGGACATGGAAACAATCCCCAAAACCATGCTAGTGGTTGGCGGCGGATACATTGGCCTTGAACTCGGCTCCGTCTATTCCGCGCTGGGGACGAAAGTCTCCGTCGTCGAAATGATGCCAGACCTTTTGCCGGGCGCGGACAAAGACCTGGTCAAAGTTTTATCGAAAAAAATGAAGTCCGTCATGCACGACATTATGCGCGACACGAAAGTCGTCGACATGAAAGAAGTCAAGGGCGGGATTCAGGTCACTTTTGACGGCGAAAAGGTTGAAGAAAAAACGCAAACTTTCGACAAAGTTCTGGTTTCTATCGGCAGAAAACCGAACACCGAAAATTTGGGACTGGAAAACACCAACGTTAAAATTAGCCAGCGCGGCTTCGTCGAAGTTGACGTACAGCGCCGCACCGCCGATCCCAACATTTTTGCCATCGGAGACATAACCGGCGATCCGATGTTGGCGCACAAGGCCAGCCACGAAGGTCGCGCCGCCGTCGAAGTGATTGCCGGACACAAAGCCGCGTTTGAACCCAATGCGATTCCCGCCGTGATTTTTACTGATCCTGAAGTCGCCTGGTGCGGACTCACCGAAAATGAAGCCAAAGCGCAGGGAATCAAAGTTGAAGTGGCGCGTTTTCCCTGGGCCGCTTCCGGCCGCGCAACGACGCTGGACGTTTTTGACGGCGTCACCAAATTGATCATCGAGCCGGAAACCGAGCGTGTGCTGGGCGTTGGCATTGCCGGGCCGGGAGCCGGAGAATTGATCGCGGAAGGCGTGCTTGCCGTAGAAATGGCGGCATTGGCTTCAGATATAAAATTGGCAATACATCCCCACCCAACGCTTTCGGAAACAGTGATGGAAGCGGCGGAAGTCTTCTTCGGTGAAAGCACCCACATTTATCGCCCGAAGAGAAAATAATGGGCTACAAAATCAAGAAGTTTCAAAGCTCGAACGGCTGCGAAATTCTTGTCGGGCAGGACGACCTGAGCAACGATCACCTGACTTTCAAAGTCGGCAAGCCCAACGACATTTGGATGCATGTGAGCGGCGTTCCCGGAAGCCACGTTGTGCTCAAATGTGAGAACGTTGATCGCCTGTGCCTGGATGACGCCGCCGGGCTTGCGGCGTGGTATTCAAAAATGCGGGGCGGGGGGAAAGTAGCGGTGAATTATTGCTTTGTAAAAAATGTCAACAAGCCGCGCGGCGCCAAGCCCGGCAGCGTGAGAATTTCAAGAGAAAAGAAAATAAAAGCCCGACCAAAACTTTTGGAAGAAATTTGAGCTCGGTTTATTTTCCAATTAGAATAAACGGCGCCCAATAAAACGGCTTGGCGTATTCTGGATTGTTTGAAATGAGCGCCAATTTTGCTCGCCGCAATGCTTTGACTTTTCCGCCGTCCTCCAACATTTCCGTATAAAAATCGACCATCAAATCTGCGGTCGTTTGATCGTTGACTTGCCACAAGGAAACCAAAAGATTTCGCGCGCCCGCGTAAAGAAAACCGCGCGTCATGCCGATTATCCCCTCGCCTTTCGCAATTTGTCCCAGCCCGGTTTCGCAAGCGCTAAGTACAACGAGATCGGCGTTGACGTCCAGATTGTAGATTTCACTCAAATGCAAAATACCGTCATCCGCAAGCGTGCTGTCTTGAGACAAAACCAAT
The DNA here is from genome assembly GCA_964014485.1 of uncultured Deferribacteres bacterium. Classification (GTDB taxonomy): domain Bacteria; phylum Zhuqueibacterota; class Zhuqueibacteria; order Zhuqueibacterales; family Geothermadaptataceae; genus CAXHAT01. The sequence goes on along the minus strand of CAXHAT010000303.1, from coordinate 4,817 downwards.
CCGGAGAGCTTCGGATCGTCGTTATTCACGAAGCCGTGCGTTGCAAAGTGCAGGTATCGATAGTCGGCAAGCGGCGTCGATTTGAGACGTGCTTCATTGGCGTTGTTTTCCAGCGCGATCATTGATTTGTCGCCGAGCCATTTTTCCAGGAAACCGTAACGTTTGCTAAAGATTTCGAAGATTCGGTTCACTTCGATTTTTGACGCCGGCAGATACCCGAAAACGCGATTGCTCGACCGAATCGTCTCACCGCCCAGGTTGCCGCTTAAAAACTTTTCGCCGCGGCTACCCGCGGGCAAACCTCCTGAAAAAACCGGGGCATACGCGAGATAATCCTTTGAAAAGTCTGGTTGTTCATGCAGTCGGGTTTGCAGCAATAGCGTGGCGGAATAAGCATAGCTTATCGAAAAATCTTTGATGACGTATTCTAACGACTGAAAGGCTTTGGCGCCTCCTGCGATCTCGGCAGGTTTCGAAAGCAGGGCTTCGAAAGGCAGGGCGCTCAAAGCAGCATCCGGGATGATGATGAGATTTTGTACATTTAATCGTTCGACAGTCGAGGCAAGCAGCATTTCGTAAAGGGCGTAAGCTTGATTCGGGTAATCGGAAAGGGTTTTGGTCAAAATCGTTTCGCGGAAGTCATTGATTTGTTGAGCCAAATCCCGCCTTTTCGCGATAACTTCTACCGAGAAATCACTCTGTGTTACGCTGAGAATGTAGATCGAATCGTTGCCGGCAAAATACTCGATCAATGCGGTTTGGGGATCGAGAAGGCCGTTCTGAATTTCTTTTAGAGATGCGATTTGGGCGTCGTATTTGAGTGCATAATATTCCGGGAATTCATTTTCGAAGCGTCGAATGAGCGCATCGTAGTCACGCTTATTTGCAAAAAGCTGATTTTGCCAGCGGACAATTTTGCCGCTGTCTGCTTGTGCGCCCTTGCCTCGCTCCTCACTAATCGTCCGCTCATAAAAAGCCAGATCAATGCGTAACCGTTTTTCCTTTTCCAGCAAGCTGTCGGGAATCCCGGCAAATTTTTTGGCCCGCGATTCATCCAAGGCTTCGACAAGGACGCCGGCGCGGCTTTTCTCGGCGAAATCAAACGCGAGCGCCAGATTGGAAAATTTTGAAGTCGCCCGATGGAGCCGAATGCTCGTTTGCAGGCCTTTTTCATAAACTTCAACGGCTTTTGCGGACAGATCGAATTTCGATCCTTCCGCTTTAAAATTTCGCCGGGTTTCTTCAAGAATTTTGGCCGTCCGGCCATAGTACAGAACTGATTTTTCCAAATCTTGAATTTCGCCCGCAGTTCCTCCCGCTTTTTTTTCGAAGATCGCCGCCATGCCGGAAATGGTCTCGATCAGAACCCTTGCCGTTAAAACATCTTCACTCCCGACAGTTTCCGCCATCAACGCGTTTTCTTCACCGCGCGCATTCGCGAGTATTGCGTCGTTGTAGGCTTCGAGAGCCTGGTAGTAGCGCCCCATTTCACCGTACGCCTGCGCAAGATTGTTGTAGCACTCCGCCAACTTAAAGTAACGATCACCGATATTGTTTTTGTAATGTGCGATGGTTTCTTGATACGTTTCGATAGCTTTGGTGTATTTTTTTTGTGCGCGCAAAACGTTGCCGATCCGCATCTTGCTGTTCGCAACTTCAATGTGTTGCCCGCCCAACGCATTCGTAAATCCGTGCAAGCCTCGGTTGAAATTTTCAGAGGCGAGTTCATATTCGCCCAAATCAAAATAGACGTCGCCGACGCCGAGAAAATTGTTGGCGACTGAAGGATGGTTTTCGCCCAAAACGTCGATGTATAGCTTTTCCGCCTTTTGCATATTTGCCAGCGCTTGCTGGTGATCGCCGCTCAAATAATAAACCCCGCCGATATTGGTGATGAGACCGGCGACTTCTTCATGCTTCTCTCCGAAAATCGCCGTCATCACATCCAACGCTTTCTGAAAATAGAGCAAAGCTTGATCGTAATCGGTCATCTCAGCGTAAGCGTTGCCAAAACTTGTGTACAGCCTTGCGACTCTAGGTTGTCGTTCACCAATTGTTGCTAAATAGCCGTCGAGCGCCTTTTGCGAAAAAACAAGAGACTTCTCAAGATCGCCCTTGTTACGATAGCCCTGACCCAATGCGAAGTACGCTTCCGCAACATTGGGATCGTTTTCTCCCAGAACCTGACGTTTTACTTGAAGGGATTTCTCGTAATGTTCGAGTGCAGCGTCGAGATCGCCTAACATGATTTTGAGATTGCCGAGGTTGTTATGCGAAAAACCGACTTTGAGATCGTTCTCGCCGAGCGTTTTTTCGAATATCTGGGCAGCGCTGGTAAATTCTTCGAGCGCCTTGTCTAACTGGCCCATAATCGCGTAAACGATCCCTAAACTCTGCCTGCTTTCCGCAACAATGACATGCGCGCCGCCAAGCTTTTCCAAACCTAAATTCAGCGCTTTTTGCGCCGTCTCAAACGCAGGCTGAAGTTGACGAACCGTCCGATACATATTGGCCAACGCATTGTATGTTCTTGCCAGCTTTTCCCAGTTTTCTTGCGTCTCGAACTGCGGGACCGCCTGTTGTAAATAAACAATGGCGCTGTCGTATTTCGTTTCTTTTTCGAACTGTTTGGCGCGTGCAAAATATTGATCTGCTAAAGTCGTGTCTGCACGGGCGGGCTGCGGTTTGGCGGTAGAAGCGGAATCCGAAATGGCTTGGCGATGTGAGTCTGTAGGCAGCGTCTTTTCTTCGGAGCAGGAAGTAAGAGTCGTGAGAAAAGTGATCAAAAAGAAAAAGGTCTTTCGATTAAACATGGTTGAATAACTCCCAATTTGTGAAAGTTATCTTGCAACAATGCGATGGCTGTCTCAAAACATAATATTTTTGGAGTGCGATACAACATGTCGTAAGCGTTCAAAATTTTGAACCTCTACATTTGACTTGCCTTTCATTCAGAGATCATGTTTTTGGACGGTCCTTCGCATTCATCCTTAACAATTTCTTTTCTTAAGCAAGCTAAGTCCCCTAGCGCGAGGAAACAAGCAAAACGACCTTTTTGAACTCGGGGTGAAAAAAACAAAAACTTTGTGACCTTTTCGAATCGGACGGCGACTTCATGATCAGAAAGACGAAGTGAGACAAACTCACACGACTCGTTAGGAAAGCGGGAGAAAAAAACTCAAGCTTAACCAGTCGCGAATTTAAGATACAGGATTGGTCAAAAGCTGAAAAAAATCCCTGCTTCCTAAATGAATAAACAAGGAGGTTTCTTATGAAACGCACTATCCTGACCGCAGGCTTGATCATTGGCATGATCGGCTCCGTTTCCGCACAGTCCAATGTCGAAAAGGCCAAACGCTTCCGTGCCGCCAAAATCGCTTCTTCGGTTGAGAAGCACGCCAAAGCGTATTTGACGCAAACCGCCGCGCAAATCGTGGCGATGCAAGCGCTGGAAAACAAATCAGCGGCGCAATTAGATGAATTAGGTCTGCGTAAAATGATTGTCTGGGGCGACAACAACGCTTCGCAAATCAAGGAACTCGGCGGATATTTATGGAATAATGACGCTGCGCAGTTGGACGATTTGGGCGGACTCTTTCGCAACGCAGGCAAGTTCATTGGAAAAGCTATAGGCGGTAACGCTGCACAAGTCAAGGAATTGGGCGGCTTCGTCTGGAATGACAACGCTTCGCAGGTCAAGGAACTCGGCGGTTTCGTCTGGAATGACAACGCTTCGCAAGTCAAGGAACTCGGCGGTTTCGTCTGGAACGACAACGCATCGCAAGTCAAAAAACTCGGCGGCTTCGTCTGGAACGACAACGCATCGCAAGTCAAGGAGCTGGGCGGCTTCGTCTGGAACGACAACGCATCGCAAGTCAAAAAACTCGGCGGCTTCGTCTGGAACGACAACGTATCGCAAGTTAAGGAATTGGGCGGTTTCAACTGGAACACAAACGCTTCGCAACTGGAAGAACTCGGAGCCTTTTCCTGGAATACGAACGCATCGCAAGTCAAGGAACTCGGCGGCTTTCAATGGAACTCAGGCGGTTATTCCCATCAACACAGCAATTGGTGTAACCACTAATCTAAAAAATTGATCATTGTCTCAATAATCATCAGCCCCTGCCAGGAAACGAGTAGGGGCTTTTTTGACTTTCCCCAATTCAATTCGCGTTGCAGGTTCGGATGTATGAAGTGAGAAAGCTTCAAGTCAATTGTCTTGAGTATCGATAAATTCGTCAAATTTTTATTCTTTCTTGGCGACATCTTTCTTTCTTTAAAAGCTTTTCTCGACAGACATTTCGTGTGAGTTATTAACGGCTCACAAAACTACAACCGTTTTTATGGAGGTTTCAGATGAAACGTACTATGCTGGCTACGGGGTTAGTCATTTGTATGATCGGCTCCGCTTCAGCACAGTCCAATGTGGAAAAAGCTAAGCGCTTTCGTGCACAACCGACCACGTCTTCAATCGAGATGCATGCTAAAAATCATTTAATGGGAGTTGCTGCCCAGAATTTTCAGGCCGCCGCGCAAGTGAGTGAGTTAAGGGCGGTTATTACTAACGGCAACGCTACAGAGATCAAAGAACTCGGTAATAATTTCTGGGGCGACAACGTTTCACAGGTCAAAGAGCTTGGCGGCAATTACTGGAACGGTAACGCGACACAGCTCAAAGAGCTTGGCGGTAATTACTGGAACGGCAACGTTTCACAGATCAAAGAACTCGGTAATAATTTCTGGGGCGGCAACGCTACAGAGATCAAAGAGCTTGGCGGTAATTACTGGAACGGCAACGTTTCACAGATCAAAGAACT
>CAXHAT010000302.1:0-7006 GCA_964014485.1 uncultured Deferribacteres bacterium | reverse complement strand
TTCCTTTCTATGCTGAATCACTTTTTCGAGATCGAGCCCGGAAGGGTTGTGAATCGCTCCTTCGTACTCAGCGAGACAAGTAAGAACGGCGCCGCCTTCCTGCATAAATTTTGCAGTATGATAGCCGACGTTGCCCAAGCCCTGGACTATGACGGTTTTGCCTTCCAAGCCCTTCTCAAGACCAAGTTCTCGCATATCTTCTTCATCTTCGCAAGCTTCGCGAATGCCGTAATAAACGCCGCGTCCCGTCGCTTCTGTGCGCCCCGCAACGCCGCCCTGCGGAATCGGTTTTCCCGTGACGCAAGCCGCCGCGTCCAAAGGGTCTTTCGCAAACGATCGATAAGTGTCCATAATCCAGGCCATTTCGCGCGGGCCGGTGCCATAATCCGGCGCTGGGACGTCAACGCCCGGCCCGATGAAGTTTTTTGCGGCAAGTTCAAAAGTATAACGACGCGTGATACGTTCAATTTCCGAAGCGGAATATTGTTTAGCATCAATTTTAACGCCGCCCTTTGCGCCGCCAAACGGCACATGCACCAGAGCGCATTTATAAGTCATCAGCGCGGCCAGCGCCATCACCTCGTCTTCGTTCACATTCATCGCAAAACGAATGCCGCCTTTCACCGGCAATTTATGCTGGCTGTGTTCGGCGCGATAGGCGTTAATCACATCAATTGAACCATTGTCGCGCTTGAGCGGGAACGTAATGTTGTAAATGCTATTGCAGATTTTGATCTGTTTCAATAGCCCTTTCGGGTGTTTCGTATATGCGGCCGCCTTGTCGAAACTGCGATTGACTTGCTCGAAAAACTTGATGTTGGACATGCCTTACCTCCGATAATTGGGCTTTAGGCGCTTTTCCGGGGCGCAAACCGGACGCATTTTAATTATGTGAAACGCTCAAACAAACGATAGAAAAGTTGTGAATTTATCAGTGGTTTGGAAAGAAATCGTAACGAGACGCCGCTATTTTTTAAAAATATTTTTCAGCCTGGGTCAACTTTCTATTGCACGGATACGCCGCAACGCTTAATTGTTTGGTATACACGAAAATCCTAAAATATCTAAAGGAGGCAATTGTGATGAAGACAATGCGTTTTCTATTATTATCGTTTGTAATTCTCACTGTTAGCGGGTGTCAATCTCAGGAAACAATTGAGCAGAGCGAATCGGGCAAGCTCGCAGGCGCTTGGGAATTTGTATCAGCGAGAGTTTTTTTACCAGACACGACTCTCATATATGATGAATCCGGACATAGCCTGTACATTATGAGCGAATCACATTTTGCATTCGTATCATCAACGGCTGATGATAAGGAGCTGACTTTTGCGGGAAGAGGGAGTTACAGCATTGATGGCAATACCTATACTGAACATGTGGAATTTCATACGAACACCGGACTAATTGGACAGAGTGTTACTTTTGAATTTCAGCTCGAAAACGATACCATGACCAAGACCTCCTCTATACCCGTATGGGAAGAAATAAGGCCGTTGGCCGGTGATGCATCTGAGGTAAGACTTGAGGAAGTACGAAGGCGGATCAGCGGATTCATGTTCAATCGGAAATAGACATTTTTGCAACAGAAATTAACTCGAGGCGCAGCTCAAGCACAGCATTCCATTGGCATCACCGCTTCCAGCCGACCAAAGGTCGGCAGTTTCTTTTTCACAATTTGGCGTTTTCAAAATCTGTTTTCGTTTTTGCTGCTTCAGTGGGCTGAAGTCCTTTGGCCGCTGAAGCTCTCGATAATACGGGGCTCAATCTAAGCGCATGCTCAACAATTTCCGGCTCAAATTGGGTTTCCAAAAGCAGGCGCGGCGCGCTGCATCAATCAACACACCAAACTGGAGGGTCGTTATGAATCAAGAACAATCTTTACCTGGAACTGATCCGAGAACTTTGACGAAAGAAATTGGCATGCCTTTGTTTAACAGCAAGGGATGGATGAAATTGATCGGCGTCCTCGCCATAATTCAAGGCGCGCTTGTCGCACTTTCAATTGTCGGTATTCTTATCGCGTGGCTGCCAATTTGGATGGGCGCCTTGCTGCTGCAATCGGCGAACAATGCGGAACGGGCGATACAAACAGGCGACAGCGCGACGCTTAATTTGTCGCTGCGGAAGCTGCAAACCTATTTCACAATTACCGGGGTGCTGACGCTTATTTCGCTCATAGTCGTCGCCTTCACCACCATCACTATGCTGCTCACTGGAGGGTCATTTCTACAAATGCTTCGGAGCATGTAGCAGGCTTCTTCTATCGAAAGCGCGCCTGTAATTTTTTGCCGTGCATTACAGGTGCGAATCCCACAAAGGCTCAGGCGTGTTTTTTTTGCGATTTTCATACCGCGCCATGACAAAGAGGGCGTCTGACAAGCGGTTCAGGTAGGCTATAACAAATTCCCCAATTCCCTCTTCATGCGACAGTGCAATCACCTCACGCTCCGCACGACGACAGACCGTTCTTGCCACATGCAAATGCGCCGCCCCAATGGTTCCGCCGGGCAGGATAAAATTCTCGAGCGCGCCGACGGTCTCATTTAATTCATCTATCAACGCTTCGAGCTTCTCAACATGCCGCAATTCAATTTGCGGAATTTGGAATTTCTGCTTGTCTTCCTCCAAAAAGCACAAGTCCGAGCCGAGGTGAAACAACTCGTTCTGAACGACGAGCAAGCTCGTGTCCAACGGCGCCGCAAGCTCGCACGCGACCGCGACGCCAATCTGTGAATTAAGTTCGTCAACCGTACCATAAGCTTGCACGCGCAGGGAATCTTTGCTGATGCGCTGGCTGCCGCCGAGGCGGGTTTGCCCCTGGTCGCCTTTTCTTGTATAGATTTTCGTCAGTCGCGGCATAAGTTGAAACTCTGGAAAAATGGAGTGTTGGATTAGTGGATTAAAAAAGGGGGCAGGTTGAAAGTGCTCATTGGACAATTTCGCGAAGCGCTTTTTCCAATTCATTGTATTCAAACTCAAAACCGGCTTCTTGCAACTTTTTCGGCAAAACCATTTGTCCGTCCAACACAATGGTCGCCTGTTCACTGAGAAGCAGTTTTAGCACGACTCCTGGAACGGGCCAGAAGGCCGGACGTTTCAGCATGCGCCCAATTGTTTTTGAAAGCTCCTTATTCGAAACCGGCTTGGGAGAAACGGCGTTCACAGCTCCCTTAATTTCTTCCTTTTCAAGCACGAATAAAATGCCGCGAATAAGATCGTCGATGTGAATCCACGAAACGCCTTGCTTGCCGCCACCGAGCGGGCCGCCAACGAAAAGTTTGAACGGCGCCAGCATTTTTTTGAGTGCGCCTCCGCGTCCAAAAACAACGCCGGTGCGCAGCAAAACGACGCGCACCCCGTGTTCTTCCGCTTTTAGAGCTTCCGCCTCCCAGGTTTCGCAGACCTCGGCGAGAAAGTCGTTTCCAGGCGGGGTCGATTCGTCGAGCTTTTCCGCGCCGTGCGGACCGTAGTAACCAACCGCCGATGCGCTGATCAAGACTTTCGGTTTTTGCCTTGCTTTGTCGACCATTTCGACGAGCGCTCTCGTTGTGTCTATTCGGCTGGAAAGAATACGCCGTTTTTGCGCCGCGCTCCAGCGTCTGCCGCCAATATTTTCTCCCGCTAAATTGACGATAACATCCGCTTTTTCAACGCTTTCTTGCGCTTCAGATTTTGATTCATCGTTAGAAGGATCAAAGCGAGCAAACCGCACTTTGGGACGATCGGAAGCGCGAGCAGATCGGCTGAAAATAATCGCTTCGTGGTTTTGCTCGACAAGAGCGGCGACCAAACTTTTGCCAATAAATCCAGTCCCGCCGGTGATGAGAAATTTCATCTTACAGCTACCGAGATTTCGTGATTTGAGCGCTTTGCGAAATATAGCGCGTCAAGGCGTCGCAAATTTCATCCTGAATATTTCTGAACGACGTGGAACTGCCGACGAAGTGCGCCATCATAATCGAAAAAGCAAGCACGTCGCCGTCTTGCGTGGTCGTGTAGCCGCCAAGCGTCGAGACGCCGCTGATCGTACCGGTTTTGGCGCGCACAATGCGATGCGCCGCCGTCTCTTTCATTCGATTGCGTAGGCTGCCGTCCACCCCGGCAATCGGCAGGGATGCGACAAACTCATTCCGTACTTCAAAGTCACGGTACACTTCCATCAGCAGCGTCACCATAGACTCCGGCGAAAGCAGCGTGTAACTCGAAACGCCCGAGCCGTCGGCGATGCGATAGGCTTTGGGATTGAGCCCCCAGGACGCGAGCATTTCCTTGATGATTTCGGCGCCGTCCGTCGTCGTTCCAGGCTGGCCCTTTTGCATCGCGGCCACGGTTTTCAGCAGCGCTTCAGCGTGTACGTTGTCGCTCGGCTTGTTCATGTTTGCAACCAGCGTCCCCATCTGCTCGGAAACGTGGCTGGCTAAAACGCGCCGATTTTCGGGCACAGCGCCGCGAATGACTTTTCCGCCAATCGTAATTCCGGCGCGCTCGGCGTTTTTTTGAAAAAGCGTCCCGGCAAACAGCGTCGGATGCACGATATTTCGAACGCGTACAACTTCCTCGCCCTCTTCGACAATCGCACCCGTAACGTCAACGACGTTTGTTTGAACGCGCCAGCGCCGCATAATATTAAACGGCTCCATTGTTTGCGTCGAGTCTTCCTTCGCCGCTTTGAAAGTTGCGCTGTCAATGGTAACGCTCTGATTTTCAAACGTCATGAAATCATTGGTCGGGATCATGCGAAGCTTGGCCGGAGCGCCAATCGAATCGCCCGGCGAAGCGTAAATTTCAACGACATTGAGATTCACAGACAAAGCGCTGATCGGCGCGACAAAGTAGTACGGCTGGTCGTCCCACATCCAGCCTTCGCCGTAGCGCAAATCGTCGAAAAAAGTGTCGTCACAAACGAGATCGCCGGTCACGTGCCGAATGCCCTGACTGAGCAGCGCGTCGATCATTTCTGAAAAATGCGCCGTTTTCAGAGAAGGATCGCCCGAGCCGACAAGATAAACGTCGCCATGCAAAGTGTCCGCGACAACCGCGGCGGAATCGATGACTAGCGTCGTTTCGTATCGAAATTCCGGCCCCAAATATTTCAACGCCGCCGCGCCGGTGTACATTTTCATCGTGGAAGCCGGGTTAAACAAAGTCTTTTCATATTGTTGAAAAAGAACTTCTTCCGTCTCCAAATTCACTACTTTCAAACCGACGATCGCAGGCGTCAACACGGAGTCTTGCAGGATTTGCGTGAGCCTGTTTTGAAGAGCGGCTTTCCCAACAATTTGGTTATGCGAAGTGGTTAGCCGAACGCTTGTTTCTTGTCGGCGCGAACCTGCACATCCGGCGAGAAGAACGGCCAATCCAAAACAAACGGCGGTTTTCAAAGCCGCTTTTTTATTGTTTTTCATTATGTCGTTTTTGCACTGAGAATCATCTGAACCAGTTTCCCGAAATCGTCACGTGAAACCGAATTGCCGCGTTCGTCTGTATTGACGCGGTGTACGATCACCATTTCATGATCCGGGATGATGAGAATAAAATGCCCGCCCGCGCCGCGCGCAGAATAGGCCCCGTCGGATAAATTCACGCCGGGCAAGTGTTTAAATTTATTATATTTGCGCGCCACCCACCACATGTAGCCGTAACCGTCGCTGCCGTAAAGCGCGGCGTCGGAATGGTAGCGCGTACTTTCTTCAACCCAGTCCGCCGGGATGATTTGTTTTCCATCCCATTGGCCGTTGCGCAGCATAAGCAAGCCAAAACGAGCGCAATCGCGCGCGGAAATACGAAAAGGATAAGCCGGATGGATCGACTCGTCGCCGTTGACGTACCAGCCTTGTTTTGCTTCGAAATTCTCCATGCCGATGGGGTCGGCAATGTCGCTTTTAAGCGCCTCAAAAATTTTCTTGCCGGTTAATTTCTCAAACAGCGTTCCGGCGGCGTTAAAGTCCCAATTGTTGTAATACCAGTGCGTGCCGGGGCGCACGGAATGGCGCCTGGGTTTGAGCGCTTTCATGCCCGGTGATTCATAAAGCGCGTCGTGGTAGATTCCGGAACGCGATTTCAACAAGTCGCGCACTGTCGCCTGTTTTTCTTCTTCCGTCAGAGGCGAATTATCATCGATTCCAAAATCAGCTATCGATTTATCCAGGTCAACAACGCCGTTTTTGACATAGTTGCCGTACATGGCGCTCAAAAAACTTTTGCGGATGGAATGCGTCATGAACAACTTTTCAACCTCGCCCCATTCGTCCAAGATCACGCCGTCGACAACGATAACGACCGCCGCCGTTTTGATCGACTCCGTATATTTCTGCGCCTGTGCGAGCTTTTTGGAGGAGTAGCCCAAGGCTTCGGGATTCGACGCCTTTTCCCAAGTTGTATTGGGGAATTTTTCATTGGAAAAACCGGAAGCGGCAAAAAGGAAAATGCTTAAAAAACTGAAAAGCGCCGTTCTTTTGCGATTCTTAAACTCCATCTTTCCTCCTTCTACTCAAACAGCAAACTAAAATCGAAATTCTTGACGGAATGGGTCAACAGGCCGACGGAAATAAAATCCACGCCGGTTCTTGCAATTTCACCGACGGTTTCCAACGTGACCCCGCCTGACGCTTCTAGTTGAACGCGGCCTTGAGCGATCTCGACGGCGCGCTTCATGTCCGCCAGGGAAAAATTATCGATCATAATTCTATTGACGGGAAAACGCATCGCCTGTTGGAGTTCATCGAGATCGCGAACTTCAATTTCAACCTTAATTTCGTTTTGGTCGCGTTGTTTTTGAGCGAAAACGCTCGTGAGCGCTTGCTCAATTCCCCCGGCGTAACGGATGTGATTTTCTTTGATCAAAACCATGTCAAACAAACCCAGACGATGGTTTTGCGCGCCGCCCGCACGCACGGCGTACTTGTCTAATTCGCGCAATAAAGGCGCGGTTTTGCGCGTATCGAGGATAATCGTATTAGCTGTCTCTTATACACATCTGACGCTGCCGACGAGCTTCTTGGTGTAG
>CAXHAT010000301.1:0-7062 GCA_964014485.1 uncultured Deferribacteres bacterium | reverse complement strand
ATGACGAACCGCGAGAAATGACGGCAAAAACGACGAATGAAAGTCGATTGCTCCGCATCGATAAAGAAGATTTCTATGACGTCCTTGCTGACCACGCTCAAATTACTGAAAGTATTTTTAACGCCCTTTCCAAAAAGGCCAAAGCTTTGATCAGCCGAGTAAACCATTGAATCAATCCGGCTCCAGCTTATGCAGCGCGCTTCACAGAAAAGTTCACCCCACTTCGACTCCCCCGTCATTTTTATTGTTGACGACGACCACCTGGTTTTGAACAGTCTGGCCGCTTTTTTTGATTTGGAAACAACCTACTCCGTCACAACGTTTCATTCTCCTTCCGCCGCTCTCAGCGCTTTGGAACAACACGGCGCCGATTTGATTATCTCCGATTTTATGATGGAGGACCTAAACGGGCTTGCTCTTCTGGGAGAAGCCAAAAAGCTCTGCCCGAATGCGCCAAGAATTCTTCTCACTGGTTATGCAGATAAAGAAAATGCGATCAAAGCCATCAATGAAGTCGGGCTGTATCAATATGTTGAGAAGCCCTGGGACAATGATCATCTGTTGCTCGTTGTCCAAAACGCGCTCGACCACAAAAGTCTTCAGAGTCGCCTGGAAATGAAAATTGGCGAGCTTGACGCGCTGTTGCACGAGTACGATGCGACACTGCATCATAACAAGCTTCTACAAACTGAATTTGCCTTGGCGAAGAAAGTCCAGCAAAGTTTTCTTCCCGAAGACTTGCCGCGCAAGGGGCGCTGCTCGTTTCAAATTGTGTATGAGCCCGCATTTGAAGTCGGCGGAGATTTTTACGACGTCATTCGTCTGCAAGACGATTGGGTGGCCGTCTTTATGGCCGATATAACCGGGCACGGCGTACAGGCGGCGCTGAGCACGGTTTTGCTAAAACACATCTGCTCCCTTTTTGAAGCCAAGGAAATAACCGCCGGAGAATTCATGAAACGCATGAACCGGCATTTGTATCAATCTTTGCCCCAAGGCGTGTTTGTCGCCGGCGTGGTGGCAATGGTCAACACAGCTACTGGCGAATGCCGCATCATGAATGCCGGAGCGCCGCACCCCGTTTGGGTTTCTCATGCGCGATTGACGAACCAAAAAGTCCCGGTCAGCGGCTTGTTGCTCGGCGTCGTTCCGGATGAGAGCTATCAACCTGGCGACGAAATTACTTTGAATTTTGATGCTCAAGATATATTATTTTTGTTCACGGACGGGCTGTTCGAAATCGAAGGGCAAAACGGCGCGCAATTCGGCAGGCATGAGCTTGCAAAGACTATTGATGAGCGAATGCGCGCCGAAAAAGAGGTTTCAGCCGGTACGCTTGTTCATCATGCAAAGGCTTTTGCGAACGCCAACGACCTGAAAGACGACTTAACAGTTTTGACAATTACATTTTCATGATAGATTGAGGAGATTGTGAATGAACTTTGAGAACGTGGAAGCAGACAGCACCATTGTGCTGGTCGATGACGAAGAAATGGTCTTGACAAGCCTCAGTTCGTTCTTCGCGTTGGAAACGGAATATAACATTGAAGAGTTTATTTCAGCCCAAAAGGCGATTGATTTTATACAAGAAAACGAAGTGCATCTCGTTATTTCAGATTATTTGATGCCGGAAATGGACGGTATTAGTTTTCTGGGAGAAATTCGCAAAATAAAACCGGAAATTCCCCGCATCATTCTCACGGGGTATGCGGATAAGGAAAACGCGATTAAGGCCATAAACGAAGTGGGATTGTATCAGTATATTGAGAAGCCCTGGGATAACGAAGATTTGCGTATTATCGTCCGTAACGCACTCGAAAAGCAAAAATTAATGTCCAAACTGAGTCAAAAAATCGGTGAGATCAACAGCGCATACGGCGAACTTCAGGACATTCAGCGAGATATTTTGAAGGCTTTTGTTTAAACTTCGCATCGTAGAAAGGTATGCTGCCCTCACCCGCCAATCCGAAATCGTAGATATACAAAATGTAGGGGTTTAAAATCTTGAATCCCTACTGTATATTGCGTGACACTCCACAAAAAACATGCTCCCCTCCCCAAAAAAACTTTTTCCAACCTAACACTGAAGCGCTTGAATCTGGAATGAGAAAAAAACGTTGATGCTTTGTTAATTCAATTTCGTTCGTTCCAAAACGTCTAAAATCAAATGAACGAGTTCGTCAGGCCGATTAGTGATTCCAAATGCGCCGCCGGGCACGCCGAGTTCTCTGCTCAAATGTCCCACATACAAAATGACTGGGGAACGCAATTCGGCTTGCTTCTTGTATCTTGCCAAAAAATCTAATCCCGCTGATTTTTCCCCGTCTCGGCTCATATCAGACAGAACAATGTCATAATCATCATCTCGCAACCGCTCCAACGCGGCTTCTGTTGTTTTTACGCATTCAACATGCGCCGTCAGTTCGCGAAGCAGCGCAATCTCATTTTTATTATTCTTGGGATTGTCGTCGATCCAAAGAATGTGCGCATTTTGAAACAAGGCGGCGTGATGCCGGAGACGGCTTAGCGCAGACTCACGCGCGGCTTCGGGCACATGAATATTCCATTTTTTATCTTTCTCTGGAATATCAAGGCTGGACTTTTTTTCGCCTTGGGCGATTGCGTCGCTCATTGACTTTTGAACCTCGTCGAAGCGCAATTCGATGCCAAAGCCCTTTACGCCGGTTACGTTTTTGAGCATTTTTCGCAGCTCCTCGTCGCGCCAGAGTTTTACCAAAACCACGACGAGCAAAATAAACCACAACACCGAGGGGATGATTGGAATAATTTTGCTCCAAAAATCCGTCGTCGTCGGTTGCGGCTGAAATAAAAAAATCAGCATGCAGTGAGAATCCTAATTTTTATTTACTGACTGATCTTACGCGCCCGCGCGTTTGGCGCGCTTTTGATTTTCATTAGCTCTGCTCTTCAGGATACTGTTGGCGAATTCCGGATCGTTCAGTCCTGACTGCCTGGATGTCTCATTAGCCGCGCGTTTCCGCACGTAACATCAGTAACTGATGTTACGCGCGCCGCAAACATAAGGAGTGCAAAGCTTGCTTTGCTTTTTAGCTTCGGCCAGCAAGGAACAGCGCATTTAGAACTTTAACGAAGAAGTTTAGGAAAAAGCGTAGCGGAATAGCAAGGCAAGCCTTGCACTCCATTTTCTACATTGGTTGCGTAACCTCAGTCATTTAGTAAATCTCGAATTTCATCATCCTTGCCTGTCATCTGCCAGCGAATGAGCGACATTGGAATTAATCCGGCGGCGTTAACTTCCTTAAAAAATTCATAGAGATCGAATTGATCGCCGAGTTGGTTGCTGCGCTCAGCCAACAAGCGCTCAAAGAGATATTTGCCGGTGATGTAGCAACTGCCGTAACCGGGCTGGCGCATATAAAGCAATTGCTCGAAACCAAGCAAATCCAAATCTTCCCGCATCCAGCCGCGCGGCGTCCATTTGACATGAAAGTTTCGCGCCTCCTGCATGGTATACTCATTTGCATGGGCGTAAAGCGAACCCAAGCCCCGAGCGGCGCGCTGAGCAAGCATGATCCAGACGATTTCACGCACGCGCGGATTATCGTCGTACAGTCCGGCGTGCATCATCATTTCTTCAAAGCCCGTGGAAAGCCCCTCCGACCGACTGTCCCAAATATTGTAAAGCAGCGGCTCGCGCCGAATCGGACTGGCGTGCGGCCGTTCGCGCATCATTGCCAGATCAAACCAATGATAAAAATGCGTATAGAGCGTGTTCGGCTCGTAATTCATCGCCGTGCGGAAAAAATTGCGCTGCTCTTTGGGCACGAAACCGCCAAGCTGAGCGCGCAAGGCCGGATCCATGTAATCATGTATCGGCATGATTTTCTTTTTATCCAAAAACGCCAGGAACTTCGTCGCCGATGCGTTGGCGCGCCGATCGTATTCTTCCGCACTCGAAATCGCGATGAGTTGCGGCAAGTCGCGATTGCGCTGTTCTTCCAGTCGCAACGAGTTGTGCGCACGATCCAACTCGCGTTTGAGCAAATTGACTTCTTCTTGCCACGTCATGGGGACGAGATGCACGTTGCGTAGATGCCAAGTGTAGTTTTCCCTACCGATTCCGGAAGGCCCGGTCTTTTTTGGCGCTTCCGCTTCCAGCCAAGCAACAAACGATTGCGTCGCCTCATGCGCCGCCTTAAGCGCATTTTTAAAATCACGACCAGCTTTCGTCGTTTGCTCTGCGAGCGCCGCCAACGCAGTCGCCTGATTTCGCAGATTAATTGTGCCGCCGATCCACATTTCCCGCGCATTGCCAGTCAAATTTGTGCGCGCTTGGTCAAGCAGTGGCGGAACGGTTTTTAGCTCCGCCGCCAGTTTTTTCTCAGCGGCTTTCGAAAGCGGGAAATCGTACGTCCACAGCTCGATGAGCGCGTGGTGCGTCGGGCCTTCGTGCGCCGGAGTGTCGCTTTGGTAAGTCCAGACCGAAGTGTAAAACGCCGGATCACGTTCCCAGGACTTGAGTACGCGAATATTGAAATCCAAACCATTCATTTCGGCGCGGACGATGTGATAGTCTACCTGTTGTGCAATCGTCCAGCCGCTGGTGTCGATAGCGGTCAGCCGCGCTTGATATTCGCGTAATTTTTTGTGCGCATTGGCCATGCGTTTCGCTGAATAATCAGGCGCGCCGTTAACCGAAGGCGGATTTTCAAACGCACGCCACTCTTTAAAAAGCGATGTGAGTTCTGCGTACGTATCACGCGCAGCGTTTTTATGGGCGGCCGTGCTGCTAACCGAAACAATGCTGAACGCAAGCGCAGCGAAAAGAACGACTCGACACTTAAAATTCATGATCGATCTCCGTATTGCTGTTCTTCAATCGATTTTGTGACTTCGGTCACGACATTGCCGGTATGCTTCGTTTCCTTATTTTCGATGAGCATCAGCCAGCATTCTTCCTCGGAATGCACGCGGTGCTCCACTCCGTGCTTGACGATAAAGAAATCGCCCGTCTTAAGGACAACCGGTTTTTCATTTCTCACTTCCATTATCATGTCGCCTTTGACAATGTAGAACATTTCGTCCTCATCGTCGTGCATGTGCCAGGGAATATCCTGACCCTTGATCTTGGCAATTTTGACGTAGACTTCGTTGATTTCCCCAACAATTTTCGGCGAAAAATAATCTTGTACGTCTGAAAAGAGAGCGGCGAGATTTTGTTTTTTGTTATACATTTTACCCAGGATTTATTTAACGAACTTCAAAGAACCGAATCTGCAGTCAAACGCTTTAGCATTTGACTGCTTAAATTTTTCGTTCATTGAATAGGCGACGATGAATCGTCGCACTCCAATCAACGATGGTCGGAAAGCTTCATCTCGACCATCTCGGCGGCTTGCTCGAAAGTATACGCCACCCGATTTAACCCGCGTTGAACATGCGTTCGCAAGACGTGTTTTTCATGACCTTCCGCGTTCGGCAAATCCTGAGCGGGCGCAATGTCGGGCAAGGGTGGCACCGGCACGGCTGGTTCGTTGCGAAAGCGCCCGTGACGCGTGTAGTTGATGGGGATGAGCCGGCGACCGAGTTCAAGAATTGCGTCGTTTACACTCCTGGCGTTCGCATCCTTTGGCGAAACGCCCTTGAGTGAAGATGCGCGTTCATAAAGCTTGTCCAAAGCGTCGGAGAGACGCTTTTGGGCTTCAAACGCCGGGGAAAAATCAACCACGCCTTTCGCAGCCTCGGCGTAATCCGTCAACGTTTGATGAAATTCTTGCGCAAGCCTGCGAAAATCGAATGGATGGATCGGGTTGTTGACCGTCCTCTGGATCGTCGCGATGTAGACCCGCAAGTCGCGTATCAAATTGTCTTTGTCGGCGATTTCCAGTACGTCATTTTCAGTATGCCACGCGATATTTGCGCCGCATCCGCCGACGGGATAGTAGCCTTTTTCTTTAAGCAAATCTTTCGGCATGGTGGAAAGCAGCATAAAAAAGCTTGAAAGCCCGATATTGTTGAAAGAATAATCTCCCGCCTGATGCGGCCGTTCTCCTTGCGCTTCTTTTCCTGTCACGTCTTTGATCGCCTGCTTGCAGAAATCCGCCGCTTCCGTCATCCACGAAATATCGTAATACTCCGTCGCCCAGCGACAGCCCGGGGAATCAATATCGATTTGTGCAATGCAATTTCTGGCCAGTTCGAGCCCAAACGTGTCGGCGTACCAGGTTGAACCTGCGTAACGTCCGGTTGAGTGCCCTGGCCACCAAGCGATTTTTAGGCTGCGCGCCAGGTTGTCTCGATGGTTGTGCAGCACGCGCGCCAATTCCAGCATCGTGGCGTCGCCAACCGCATTGTCGCCAATGCCTACGTCCCAGGAATCGTAGTGGCCGTGAACGAGCAGGAAGCGCTCCGGCTCTTGCGTCCCGGTGATTTCCGCGGTTACGAGCGGGCACGGAAACCAGC
Source organism: uncultured Deferribacteres bacterium (assembly GCA_964014485.1). Classification (GTDB taxonomy): domain Bacteria; phylum Zhuqueibacterota; class Zhuqueibacteria; order Zhuqueibacterales; family Geothermadaptataceae; genus CAXHAT01. The sequence goes on along the minus strand of CAXHAT010000301.1, from coordinate 618 downwards.
CTTCCTTGAGCTCCGTCCGAATTGTCGCGACGACTTTGCCTGCCAGCGCTTTTTTGATCAGCGCTTCTCCGTCAGGGCGATTAATCGATGCGACCGGCGTTTTCGGCTGACGAGGCGCGGAGTCGAGATCGGGCGCGCCCCAGATTGTTGTGCATGTTCCCCAATGAATGTCCACGCCCGGGTTGATGTAAATTTGACCGACGGCTCCTTTTTCCTTATAAATGCGCACGGCTTCCGGAAAACCGTAGCCTTCGGTCAAGACGATTTTGCCGCGGACGTCCACATTTCCTGCAGATGAAAAATGGACAAGCTTTTTCACTTCCGCGAGCGGTTTGCCGGGGATGAAAATGATTTCGCCGGTCACGCCGTTCTCTCCCGTCGTCGAAGAAAACGACGGGGTTTTGGCTCGCAGCGATTCGCCGCCAACCGTGACGGAAGCGGAGACCGGCACGCTTAAAAACAAGTCTGGATTATAGACTTTGTGCGGTATGCCGAGCGCCTCGAGGCGTTCCGCAATGTACGTCGCCGCCGTTCGCTCGTCTTCACCGCCGGATTCGCGGACGAGGGTGGTAAAGCGTTCGATAAGCGCCCAGGGTTCATCGATGGATAAAGCGTCAA
>CAXHAT010000300.1:0-7089 GCA_964014485.1 uncultured Deferribacteres bacterium | reverse complement strand
GAGACAGGATCAAGATGAGAAAAGCGGAAGGATGCCTGACGGTAGAAATGGAAGCGGCCGCTTTTTTTGCCGTGGCTCAATTTCGCGGCGTGACTTTAGGCCAAATTCTTTACGGCGGCGACGACGTGAGCGGTGAAGAATGGGATACGCGCGGCTGGACGAAAAACAACACAATCCGAGAAAAAATGTTTTGGCTGGCCGCTGAAGCCTGCTTGCGGCTCTAAAAAATCAATGGAACTTTGTTGGTTTTTCCATAGCGACGGAATACAGTGATCCGTATTAATCAATATCTTCGACTTTGCTTCCCAGCCAATATTTTGCAGCAAACATGACTTTTTTCACGAGTGGAACCTTTGTTCGACAATCAGAATTCAAAGGAAACTTCAGTCCGTTATTTACAAAAAGGACGACCAAATGAGAAAACATCTCAACAAATTGATTTTTTTCGCCATTCTTTTCTCAGCAACTTCAGTAACTTACGGCGGTGAAACAATAACAGTTATCGACGCCACTGACGCGGCGCAAACCGCTGGCCAGACGCCCGATTGGAAGCTTGTTGAAAACTTAACCTCCATCAATCGCAACATGCGCGGCAAAGCGCTTTTTGACGGCAAGAATTTTACCATCATACTTCAGGCCGACTCGCGTTTTTTGACAAATTCGCTGGACCAAATTGGCCTCAATATTTGGTTCAACTCAGCCAAGAATATGAAAAACGGCGTACAACTGAGGCGCGAACGCCCCGCTCGCGGCAAAGCAAGAAGCTTGTTCGCCGGAAGTTCAATCGCAGCAATGCTCCCCAATGCAGTCAAGGAAAAGCTCGAAGATTTTGTCCCGACCAGCGAATACCAACCCAAACTTGTCGCCAAAAGACAGCGCCTCAACGCGGATGTTATCGTCCCGTCAATCAGCGCTTTTTTCAACGACTCCACCGGCGCTTTTTACCTCACTCTGCCCGCCGCGAGCCACATTTTTCCCGGCGGCCTTTTCCCGTTTGACAAAAAAGGAATTTCCAAACTTGAGATCGAGGTCGGCGATCAGATGATGACGCGTGTAATGAATTTTGGAGGCGGACGACCAGGCGTTAGCAGGGCGCGCTACCACAACGCCGCCCTCGACGGCGAAAGACCGCAGTTTGAATATCATAAGTTTTCTTTGGAAATTGAGATGCTCGACTGGCAGGAAAAGCTCGGCTCCCTCAACGCAGAGCATTCTCTCGATCTACTTTCTTATTTGGAAAACCTGGATCGATGGACCGCAGCGTCGAGCAATCCTCGACGGCGTGTTGGGCCGAACGGTTCGCCAATGATCATGCCGGTCGCCGTGCAAGCCTTCCTGGCGGCCAAATCCGTTAGAGCCGCAAGTCTGGACTATTTCGCCGCATTTCTCGAACTCACCGATAACGAAAAAACAAGTTTGCACCAGGACTTTTCTGAACAATGGCGGACTGAAGAATTGACCCCGGTGCTTGTCACGCTGCGCACCAATTTTCACGAAAGCTATCTTGAACGCGGCCGCTGGTCTATTTTTTTGGAAAACGGTAAAAGAGAACTGTTTGAAGCAACGGAAGTTGTGGAATTAACGCCGCCATTGCCTGAGAAAGCAAGGGGCGGCGCAGAGAACGGACGACTGATGCGGCAAATGTTTCAGAGCAACAGCAAACAATTTGTCATGCTCTTTCCCAAAACCGCTGAAAACGGCCAACCAATATGGCACGGCTCAAACCAGCCGCTCAAGCTCGTCATCATTTCTGAGGAGAATCCCGATTTGCGCACCAAGCTCGCTTGGGAAAATTTACCGCGACAATGATACAAACGGTGGGCGTACGAGATAGGCGGGGCGTTCCAATGGCAAAAGCGCCCCTTGCGCTGGCAAACCCCGCTTCCAAAACTTGGTCAAAAAGGCTGATTTTTCAATTCTAAGAAAAATATCATCTCCCAAATGGCCGTTACATTGAGCGCATAAACAAGCCTCGGCGGATAAATAATCGCCAACCAAAACGTTCTCTTCAATCATCGTCGTCTTGACGGAATCCGGCGACTCAAGAAGAAAATCGTACTGTTCTGAAAAAGCCTTGAATTGCTCCTCGGAGTGAAGATTCCAACCAGACTTCTCCTTCCAAAGATCATGCAGACTCTTCGGCTGTGCAAACGCATTTGAAACGGCAAGCAAGCCAAATCCCAAAACGATCGTCATTTTTACATTTCGAAGATTCACGGAATTTCCGATCAAGAACAACTTTTTCATTTTTCGTCCTCGCACACTAAATTTTTCGCAACGAATTACGCGTTTGCAAATCCAACAACATTTTTGAATGCTCGTTCATGCTCACTACACTCAAACAAGCGCTGTCTAAAGCCTGTTTTGGCAAGGGCTGTGCCAGCGTCAGAACGCTTTTGCTCTCCCTGGCTCTTTTCGCAAATACGCCAAGTTCAGTGTGTCCCGCTCAAAATGCGCTCGTTCTGCAGTCAGACTTTGGCGTTTCAGACGGCGCTGTTGCGGCAATGAAAGGCGTTGCCTTCAGCGTCGATCGTAAACTGCAAATTTTCGATTTGACCCACGACGTCCCGCCGTTCAACATTTGGGAAGCGTCATTGCGGCTTTGGCAAACCGCGCCGTACTGGCCGCCGGGCACAGTTTTCGTCTCCGTCGTCGATCCCGGCGTAGGCACGGATCGCAAATCCGTCGTGCTCAAAACAAAGTCCGGCCATTATTTCGTAACGCCCGACAACGGCACGTTGACGCATGTCGCCGAGCACATGGGCGTAGAGGCCATTCGCGAAATAGACGAAGCCGTTAACCGACGGCGTGATTCAGAAAAAAGCTACACTTTTCACGGGCGGGACGTGTACGCCTACACCGGCGCAAGGCTGGCATCCGGCGTGATAGATTTTTCGGAAGTCGGCGGACTGCTCGAACCCCATGTCGTCAGCATTCCCTACACAAAAGCGACGTACGAAAACGGCGTCGTTTCCGGAGGAATTCCAATCCTGGACGTGCGCTACGGCAATGTCTGGACAAACATTCCGCGAGATATTTTTAGAAAGTTGGGGGTAAAAAATGGTGAGATGTGCGAAGTGAAAGTCCTGCGAGGAAACGACTTAATCTACGTTGAAAAACTACCGTTTTGCAAAACCTTCGGCGAAGTCGGCGTCGGCAAGCCGTTGCTTTATCTCAACAGCATCGACCAAGTTGCAATCGCGATTAATCAAGGAAATTTCGCTGAGAGTTTCGGAGTTTCTTCGGGGCCGGGATGGGAAATCAGAATCCAAAAAGAATCGAAATGAACATCCAGAGCGGAATGTAAATATTATCAGGCGGCGTGCAATAGTTTTTCTTCCACAGCGGCAGGCAGTTGCAGAAGATAAAACCGTCTGGAAGCGTAAGCATAATCTTCTCCGCTTTCATCGACGATGCGGAGATAACCGTTCGCTTCAGCGTCCGGGATCATGCGGTACAATTTCCCCAATTCGAGAGATGCCGGGTAGCCTTGATTGTCAAGACATAGCGCCAGGTGCTTCGAAGTTTGTGCCGATTTTTTCATCGTTCATCAAGAAAGGGAAGTTTGATTTGAATCCTTTTTTGCCTTTGCAATTAGCTTGAAACCTCTGAGTTATCGCTAAAGGAGCAGCATCAATTTTCCAAACAAAGGAGTTCACCAAGAAATCTCTTCGAAGACTAATTTGTATTCGCTATCACATTTTTTCGCTTTAAAAATCTTCACTTTTAATTCCGGTTTATTTTTGACGATTGTTAAAATCTCTTCTTCATGCTCTTCGGGCATTTCACACCCTAAGATAAGTTCAGAAAAAATATCGCATTCTAAAATGAGGGGCTCATCTACAAATTCAGTAGCAATAAGTCGAAACTCTTCTTCGTATGTCCATTTTTTAAATTTTGTTGTAAGAGCTTTTATAAAATCATCTATTTTGCTGCCCATTTCAAGGAGCCCTATTGTTGGCGGGCTACAAACATAATCCACTTCATAAACAGCGAATGATCGTCGAATATTGAATTTTGCTAATTTCTCTCTGTCCAATCCTATGCAGAACCCTTTATGAAAGTCACCGTAGTGCGACCAAAGCATGATCTCGTCTTTTTTCGCAGAAAATGAACATACCCCAATTCGCTCGAAAATTCTGTTTTGAACAGACTCCTTATGCTCTTGGTGATGAACCGGATTCCTCCAGTCAGCATTTTCAATTAGATGTTTGGCTTCTTCTTTTATTTCAGCTTCTTCTCGGAGATCAGGTCGAATTCGCCTAATAACTCTGATAGCACTGGACAGCGCATCATCATCTTGTAAATTTTTGAAGTCTATAAAATATCGACAATCAAAAGGGTCATTGAATTCTTTTGCACTCGATAGCCACAACTCACCAGCTTTAAGCAGTTTTTGGTGATACGGATTAGACCACTCTCGAAATTTATAAAGCAATTTCTGACTCATGCAATCTCAAGCCGTTGACCGTTGTTACTTTTGTTTTTCAATTTGCAAGAGTTCCCCCACATTCTCAAGATAAACCTTCTTCAAAACAGAATCAGGCAGTCCAATCCCATAGATTTTCCAGCGGCCGTGTTTGAACTCGCGGCGGGGGTAGTCGAAGTATTCGTCGTAGGTTTCGAAAAAGCGAAAGTAGTCGCGATAGACTTCCGTTTCGGGGATGTAGTCGATGCCGAAGAGCAGGCGATCCTGGTATTTGATGAAAAAGTCGCGCGTCGTGTAGGGCTGTCGGCCCAGTTCGTAGACGCGGTCGGAGATTTCGACGTAGAAGTTGGGAAATTCGTCCAGCGTTTTCGCCAGCGATTTTAAATCGTGCCCCAGCGCCGCCATGTGCGCGCCGATGAAGATGGTGTTGGGATGTTTGCGCATGAGATTTTCGCGCTCCTGCATCAGTTGCTCGTGGGAAGGCATTTGCGGCTTGTCGTAATAACTCTCCAGCCACGCGCCGCCCTGGTGCAATTCTTCGTAGCGTTCGTTGAAGCGATCCGTCGGCTCCCAAAACGCGACAGGGTTGGCTGTGTGGATGACGACCGGCAGACCCAGTTCGCCGATTTTTTGCCAAATCGGATCAAGGCGCGCATCATCGACGGCGATGCGCTGGCCGGATTTATCGCGCCAGAGCGTGCCGAATTGTTTGTAGATTTTGATCCCCTTCACGCCCATTTTGGCGGCCTGCTCGATTTTTTCGCATTCCTTTTCCACGAATCCTTTTTCGCCGAGTTTGAACAAATCAGGCGCGAAAAAGGCCAACAAGCGATCCGGGTATTTCAAATGATATTGCTCGATCACGCGCTTGAGCCGCTCGCCGTTCCTGCCCCAACGCCCGTCGAGATCGACGACGGCCTGCACGCCGGATTCATCCATGACCTTGATCATCTCATCGGCGGTCATGCCGCTCTGGCGCGGATGCGAGTGGATGTCGATGACCGGAAATTTCGGCTTCCAAATCTTGTTTTCCTTGAGCGGCGCAGCGGTGGCGGGCTCGAATTCTTCAAGCGCCAAATCCGGCGGCCAGGGCGTGTCGGCAAAATCCCGAATCATCGCAAAAGCGACGGCCCCGCCGTAAATCAGCAAAATAAAAAAATAAACGAGCGTTCTTTTTCCTAATCCCATTTCGGTAACGCAATTCTTTTTAAAGTCAGAATCATTAGAGTCAAAATGATAAATTTTTATTTTTTATGATTTTGACTTCAATCATTTTGTCAAAAACTCAAACTTCTACACCAACGAAGCCTTTGAAACCGAAAGCAAAAACGAGACTGGCGACGAAAAAAACGATGAGCCAGTGCGTCGAGAAGCCCAGCATTTCGAAATTTCGTGTTGGATAAGCGACGGAGATTTCCTGAAAAGGCTTGTTTTTGGCCAGGCTTTTTTCCGTCGGGTTCATCAGCGTGGTCAGCAGGTCGCCTTTCGCAATCGCGGCGGACAGGGCGGGCATTTCCGTGTTGACGAGCACTTCTTTTTTGGCTGTGTGTTCGCCGGATTTGATTTCGACGATAAAGCGCCCGGATTGCTCGGTTTTGAGCCGCCAACTCACTTCTTTCGTCTGCGAAACGCGCACCGGCGGGGCGTCCAGAACGAGGCCGTCCGGTAAATTCAATTCGACGCCTTTGAGCTTTTCGTCGCTCATGCGTTCGTCGAATTTCGCGGTTAAAATCGTTTTCTCGCCGACTTGCAGCGGGCGAAATTCATAGCGCGCGCCGACTTGCACCAAAATCAACGCGACCGGAATCATGAGAAAAACCATCGGACGCAGCGAGCTTTTGAGATAGCGCCCGTTGCTGACCAAGATGTTTTTCATCGTGTCGAACATCGTGCTCACGTCGTCGCGATAAAGCCGGATCGCCAGAAAATGCGCCTTGACGTGATTCTTGGCCTGCTTGATGTCGCTCTGTTTCGAAGTGAGCTTGTACAAGAACAGCATCACAAAGCTGGTCAGCAGCGCGACGACCAGCATCGGCCACACCGGATGCACGCCCGCAAACGGCGCGAAAATCAACGAAAAAATCGTGTCGAAAATTTGATTCACTAAATCCATAAAATATCCGCGAAGCGGAGAACTGGAATAGTGGAATATTGGATTGTTGGATTAATGGAACTTAGAATTCCACTACTCCATAAATCCATCATTCCAGTACTCCAATACTCCAATCTCTATGACAAATATCCGAGTCCCTTGAGTCGCTCTTTCATTTCTTCCTCGCTCGCGGCTTCGTCGACCGAGGAAAGCTCGTTTTCGAGCACGTGGGCGACGAACTCATCGACGGACGAATAACCCGCCAACTCAGCGTATTTTTTAATGCGGTCATAAAGGTCTTTTTCAAGTTTTATTTTGGCTGCCATTTTAATCACTCTAATTTAGTTAAAAGTCAGAATGATTGAAGTCAAAATAATTTTTTATGATTTTGACTTCAATCATTCTGACAGCACACTTTTTTAAAAATTACTGTCCGCCATCGGCGTTCATTTGTTCAGTCAAATCGTGAAACACGCTCGCACCGACCATTTTTTGCTCTTTTTCAAGGCCGTAAATTGACAGGAGCGTCGGGGCGAGATCGTATAATTTGGGTTCGGATGCGTTGATT
>CAXHAT010000299.1:0-7089 GCA_964014485.1 uncultured Deferribacteres bacterium | reverse complement strand
TTGTTGGATTGTTGGATTGTTGGATTGTTGGATTGTTGGATTGTTGGATTGTTGGCAAGACGCAACCGTTCCGAATCCAGTATTCCAATAATCCACTATTCCATCACTCCATCTATCCACTATTCCAACCCAATCTCCGTAAACTTCAAATCAAACTTTTTCAGCAAGCCCGCGACTTTTTCCGAGTTTTCGATCTCCGCTCGAATTTCAGGGACGAGATCATCTCGCCAACGTAAGTCATGGAATTGTTTTTTCTGGTTTTGCGCGTAAAAGTTGTCGTCTGAAGCGACGTAGCTTTTCAAAAACGATGACGTTGCGCCGTTGCGCCCTGGACCATGATGCTCAAAATTCCAGTATTCCTTTTGCGCGGGATCATATTTCACGCCGAGCCAATCTGAAACGTCGCTGATGACGGCGTCGGTTTTCTCGGCCACGTCATTGTAGGTCACGACTTTATAATCCAATTCGTTCTTCAGCAGAAATTCATGGATTTCCGTGTTTTTCTTGACCCAGCCGTCAACCTTCGGCGGCTTGTCGCGGTTTTGCAGCGAAAAGGCGACGGCGCGCGGATCGCGCAAAAGGTGGACGTACTTACGCGCAAAACGCTTGTCCGCCAGGAATTTCCGGCTCCATGCCAGCGTCTTCGAATTATCGATCAAGACAGGCTTGCCGCTGCGCTGAAACGCGGTGTCGTGAATGTTTTTGTTCTTGAGATTTGGAATGTCGTAGAAGACGGGGCAAGTCACGCCGCGGTCTTCACAGAGACGGCACGGCACCGGCTCGTCGTGGAACATTTTGTTCAGCTCGCCGACGTAAAACGCGTCCTTGTTGCTGCCCAAAAGCAGCGCTAGCCAGGTCGAACCGCTGTAATTTGAGGAGAGAATAAATACTGCTGTGTTTTCCATGGTGTCGTGCAATGCTCAGTTTCGTGCTGTGAATCTTTATTTTAACGCAGAGCCGCGGAGCGCGCAAAGTTACGCGGAGTTTTTGGAAATGTTGGAGCGTTGGAGCGTTGGAGCGTTGGAGTGTTGGAGTGTTGGAGTGTTGGAGTGTTGGAGTGTTGGAGTGTTGGAGTGTTAGCAAGACGTTGCCGCTCCAAATCCATTATTCCATCAATCCATCAATCCATCAATCCATCAATCCATCCAAAGCATTTCCTACAAATACTCCAGCCGTTTCAACATCGGCTCTAAAATCGCTTCAACCTGCTCCGCGTCTTCAGCGCTCAGGTTTTCCTTCCAGCGGCCAACACGGACGTTGTGATTGTCGCGGAACCATTTTTCCTGCTTGCCCGCTTGATAAGAATCACGCGTTTTGTTCTGAATTTTTTCGCAAAAATTGTAGACTTCCCGCGATTCATCGACTTCGAGATAACGCATGATTTTTTTCGCAACCGCGCGCGGATCGTCAACCAGTTCTTCGTAGCGAACAGTCAAATGCGGCGCGTCTTTCAAATCTTCCTGCGCAATTTCGAGCACGGTTTTCCAGGCGTGCGCACAGCGAATCGCGCCTTTGTAGTCGCGCATCAGCTCTTGCCAGTTTGCCGGTTTCAAATGCCGCCATTCGTCGCCGCCGACGCCGGGGAGCATCGAACAGGTCACGTCGCGCCCGTCGCGGATAATGTGAATCAATTTCGCTTCCGGCAGCACTTTGCGGATAAACGGCACGCGGACGGCGCTGCGCGGGCATTTCTCCACCATCAGCTTCGCCAGTCCTTGCTCCGTCGAAAATTTGCGCCGGATTTTGCGGGTAATTTCTTCCGTGGCGTGCGCTTTCGTCAAACGATGCGAGGCGTTTTCGCCCTCGCCCGCCTTGTTCCAAATTGAATGCGCTTCGTGCTTATATCGAACGTCCGGGTGCGCGCCGATCATCTCGCCGAGAATGCTGGTTCCCGACCGTGCACAGCCAAGAATAAGTGCGATGTTGAGGTTGCTCAATGCTGCTCCGCCGTTTCTATAGTGGTGCGGTTCAACAAACTGAAGTTTGAACTACAAACGACCGTGCTGTTTATGACCCTCAGATCGCAGCGAAAACACAGTGGTTTGTAGTTCAAGCTTTAGCTTGTCAAGTTTTGTCCATTTTTTGTGTTTACAAATCTTTTTTTCAACGCAGAGTTCGCAAAGTTGCTGAGTTTTCGCAGAGTGAGGTTTAGATAAATCTCTGCGTTCTCAGCGACTCTGCGTTTGGAATTCCTAACTAAAACTCCGGATAAAACCGCTTCACGAATTCCGTCTGCTTGTTCAGGTAGCGCCGGATGTTTTCGACTTCTTCGAAATTGTATTCCTTGCGCTTGTTCATCGACGAATATTGCGGAAAAACAAAGTTTTCCGGCACGTTGGCGATTTCGCGCAGCATCTCAGGGCGCTTGACGAAATCTTCGTAACGCACAAGGCGGACGCGGTCGCGGCATCGGTGGTACGTTTCAAAATACCAGTCGATAATCTTCACTTGCCGCATCAGCAGGTCGTCGATTTTGCGGATTTTCTTCAGTTGCTTGGAAAACTTCTCTCCGCCCGGCTGTCGTCCGTTGCTGATCGAAATATTCAAAGACCGCCATGAAAGAATGCACGCCAGCGGGTTGCGCACCACCGTCACAATTTCAAAATCGACCAACTTGGCGATCTCGTCCAGACAAGCAGTGAATTGCGCGTTGTTTTTGATGCACAGGTTGAATCCCGCGTTTTCCACCGGGATGGTTTCTTCCCGTACTTCGTAGGTTTTCTCGACTTGCGCGCCGTTTTCGCCTTGCACGCGATTGAAATAATTCGTCGCGATCTCGCTGCTTTTCACGTCATAGCGATTCGGAATCGGGCGGCCTTCGGTAATGTCTTTGCGAATTTGGCGCACCAGTTTTTGCAGTTCGTCCGCGTAATCCGCCGGAGAAAAACCGGATTTTTTAAATTTCTTAAAATAGACCGGCTCGCTCAACGCTACGGAATTCGGAATTTTGTGAAGCGTCCCGGTAAAGAGGCTCGTGCCGCTGCGCGGAATGCCGGTGATCAAAATATTCTTCGCGTCGATGGTTGCTGTGGTCACGGTGAAAAGCGATTTTTAGTTAAAATTCTAAACGCAGAGATCGCTGCGACGCTGAGTTTGCGCAGTGTTTTTGTTCAAAATTGAGTATCTCTCTTGGTTGTCATTCAGAAGGAATCCATGCTATCGAGCGCTCGATAATATGGATTCCTTCTGAATGACATCCGAGAAAACAGCCTTAAAAGGACGACTCCATGGCAACATTCAGAGCGATTCTCTCTGCGATCTTTGCGGCTCTGCGTTAAAAAAACAGCGCTAAATATATCCTAATTTCTTCAACATCGGTTCGCCGATGGTCATGGCGGCGGTGAGTTCGCCGTTGTAATTTTTCCATTTGCCGATGCGTCCGGCGTAGGCGTTTTCCTTGATCCAGGCGCGCGCTTTTTCGGTGAACGGCGTTTCGATGAATTCGAAAACCTTTTCCAGCGTCGCCATCGGTTCGCGGCAGAGGTCTTCGTAAAACACTTCGTGGTAACGGCCTTCAAATTTCCGACCGCGCAGACCGAATTCCATCGCGTTAACCCAGTGCTTCATCTCGATTTCATTGCGATATTTTTCCACCGTTTCGGAAGTCAGCGGCGCGCCGTTGTACTCGGTCGCGTTTTCATCGCCGAAAATCATCAATTTGTTGACGCGGTCGTCCATGCGGCTCATGCGTCCGTCCAACCTCGAAAGCATGACGTCGCGCCCGTCGCGAATCAGGTGAATCACCTTGCCTTCCGGGAAAGCGTCGAGAAAAATCTCGGTGAAAAACATCGTCAAGCCGCGCTTCCAGCCGTAGGCGACGTAATCTTCGGGATTCGGACAGTGTTTTTTGACCTTGCCGACCAGCTTGCGCATCGTTTCACGCGCCCGCTCTTTCTCGGCTTCGGACATGCCGTCGTAGTTGAAAGCATCGCGCATCAGTTCGTAAACTTCCGGCACGTCCATGCGAAATTCGGTGGAATCTTTGGTCTTTTTGCTGACTTTCCCCATCCAAATGTCGTTCTGCATGAACGCTTCACAAAGCAGGCGACTGCCGGAATGTCCCCGCGCCAAAACGGGGTAAGGGCCTTTCATCAGTTAAATCTCCACGGCTTGCGATTGGTAAAATGCGTGAAGAACAAGCTAAAGCTTGGACTACAAACGACGACGCCTCCTTCTACTCTGAACGTAAAGAGAAGCACTGTGGTTTGTAGCTCATCCCGACAATTCGGGATGTCCTTCCTGTGACGTTCGCGCTATGACTTTAGCGCGCTTTAAACTGTCACGATAAAGATTGTATTCGAACATGCCCGACGTGTTGGTGCAAACCACACGAATGCACTCTTTTTCCCATTCCGAAAGCTCATCGCCCGCAAAATTTTCATCTCGCATTTCCGGCGGCGCGGGCAGTCCATTTTCATCGAGTTCCAAAACGCGACTCACGTAAATCCGAATGTCCTCCGGACGCTCGACGATATCTTCCCAGCGAAGAATGTGAATGTTTTCGGCGTGCTGATCGGCGAGTTGAGCGAACAAATCCCACAATCCCGCGCGACAGAATTCCGCCTTTTTTTGCGCAGCTAAATTCTTGAAGCCTGCGCGCCAAAAGTCGCTTAAATCGCTCGATTCTATTCCAACGGAACTCGGCGAGTTTTGCAAATCAAATCCGTCAGTTTTCCAGCGAGCAATGAGATCAAAGGGATTTTTCACAAGCACAAAAATCGCGGAATCAGGTCGTTCCTTGGCCAGTTTTTTCAAATTCGGCAAAAGCGATTGTGCGTCTTGATCCTTTGGAAAATCAATTTTCTTATGAGGCGCAATCCATGCTTTGAATTCCTCCATTCCCGCGCCAGGAAAGCCGGTGACGATCACTTCTTTTTTCCGGTCAGCACCTGTGTTTTCTTCTTTTTCTAAAGACGCTTTTTGATTATTCAATCGCTCATTCGAAACCAGCGACGAAGGTTGCTGCTTCGGCGTATTGGTTGTCCCGTTGCGTTTTTCCAGCTTTTCAAATTTCTCCCTGAAAGGATCCCACCGTTCGGACAGCGCCAAAATATCCTGCAAATCAAAAAAGCGAATCAGATTGCTGACTTCGTGAAACGCCGTCGGATCAGCGGCGAGAAACTTGGAATGAAAATAATGAACGATGTGCGCTTCTTCGTCGACCCACGGTTTTTTCAGCAGGTTCAAACGCCATTTGTTCAGCGAAAAATGCAGCCTGCCGTCGAGCATGGCGTAGGGCGTGTTTTGCATCGCCAGCGCCACGGGCATGCCGATTTGGACGGTGCCGCGATTTTTAATTTTGATCGAATGGTCTTCGTGAATGCTTTTGCACGCTTCAACCCACGGTCGCGAAAAATCCAGTTTCGGGTCGGCTAAAATGACTCCGGCGTTAAAATAGGGCGGTCCCCATTCATGCGTACCCCATGCCGGGAAACGCATCTTCGGCGTCTCGATATCAAACAGTCGGTACGCTTGCCGCCAATGTTTTTCCTTCGCGGAAAAGCGTTGCGCTCCCGCCGCTCTGGCTGCAAATGTTTGGTTCAAAAGCGGCAGCAGCGGCGCCAACGGGCGGCGGATAAAAATGTCCGAATCCAGAAAAAGAATTTTATCGCCTTTGGGCGTAATCTTGAAGGCGTTGAGCTTGTTGAAAATCTTGTACTCGTCGGAAATCGGATTATCGAAACTGTACCAACTCACGTCGAGTGCGTTGAGAAATTTTCGCGAAAGATAGGAGATGTTGCCATATTCCGCTTCCGGCGTCGGCTCAATAATGTGAAGATGCACCGAATTCCCGCAATACTGTCGCAGCGAAGCGGCAAGCAGGGAAGCCATCACTTCCAGCTCCCCCTTTTGGGCAATAAAAACGACGTCTAAATTCATGGGGTCTCAGCGACGTTCTCTTTATTCGTTTTGCGAAAATTCCCGGCGTAACGATCCGTGACGTCGACCTTGCTGTTTTCAAGCCGCTTTGCAAAAAAGTTTGATTTCGCCCAGCGATACATGTGGGGATATTCTCGAATGTATCGCTCAAAAACGTCGCCGAATTTTTGCAAGTTGACCTTCACATCGCACTTTTTGTCCGTCGTTTTCGCCAAATCCAACGGCGGTTCAATGACCATTTTGACGCCGACTTCGCTTTCGGGATCATCAACCACGAAAGTCGGTAGAATGCTGGCTCCGGAGCCGCGGGCAAGTGCCGCAGAGCCCGAAGCGCAGGGGATTTTTTGCCCGAGAACGTTCACTTCGATCAAATTGCTGGCGCGCAAACCGTCCGCCGTCAAAATCAGAGTTTCATTCTGCTGTAATTTGCGCAGCAACGGCCGGACATTCAGCGTCGATTCGAGATCATTTTCATGATTGGCGGAAAACGTCGGCATCTTCAACCATTTCTCGAAAGCGAGTTTGGTCAAGGTCGAACGGTCGTTTTTTTCCTTTTCTTCGACTCTAGGGCCGACCAGCCATGCTTCGATCTTTTGCAAACGAATCAAATGTTTGATAAGCCGCGCATAACCAAAATGGGCCGTGAGAAGAACGGCGCCCTTCCCGGCGGCAAGAACATGGGTCAGGTTTTCCAGACCTTCCACATTCACGCGATCTGAATAGGCAAAATCCTGAATTTTCGGCCACAGCAAGGTCAGCTCGAGCAGTTCAAGATATTCAAAATGTTTCCGTGCGATTTCTTCGAGCGCTTTCGTGTTATACTCTTTGCCAAACGCAGTTTTTAAATTGCGATATATCTTCTTTTTTCGCTCGTACGTCTCAAACTTTTTCGCGCCGGCCTTTCGCGTCTGTTCAAAAAGAATCGGAATCGGCGTGAAATTGTATTTGTGCTTGACCCGCATCCACTCCCGAATTTGAGAAAAATCACCGGGCTTGATAAAATCCGCCATAGCTGAGAGTTCTTGTTTTACCTGTTTTGATTTGCGTTTTGCGAATTAGAAAAATCGAATCTTGGCGCGCCGTGAGAAGCAATCTTCGAGATGTGTGTCAAAGATGCAGTGCTTGGTCAAAGATTGCTTCTCGCGATGCGCTTTGCTGTGAGCTGTGAGCTGTGAGCTGTGAGCTGTGAGCTGTGAGCTGTGAGCTGTG
>CAXHAT010000298.1:0-7124 GCA_964014485.1 uncultured Deferribacteres bacterium | reverse complement strand
CCATCACAACGCCCGGCTCCACGCCCCAGGATCGCCATAATTCGCTCAGCGCGTATTCGACGGCGAAGAGGGCAGGCTGGGTGTAAGCGGTTTGATCAATGGCGTTTTCCGGTACAGGACGCTCTGGATCGTCATTCCCGCGCAGGCGGGAATCCAGGGGGCGGTGCTCATTCTCGATTCTTCCCGACTTATTCGGGACGGGAACGACTTTTTGGGGCACGCTTTCATAAAAAATTATATCGAGTATTGACTCATCCAAATGCTCCTGCAGAATCTCATCACACCGATCCAACGCCGCGCGGAAAACCGGCTCGGTTTCGTAGAGCGTTTTGCCCATTCCCGCGTACTGCGCGCCCTGGCCGGTATAAAGAAATGCGACTCTCGGCCGTTGCGCTTCATCAAAAGCGCCGTTTGCCAGACCTTGCGCTGGTTTCCCTTCGAGAAAGGCATCTAATTTTGCGCGAAGCTGCTGAATTGAGTCTCCAGTCAGTGCTAGACGATTCGCAAAATGCGCGCGTCCTGTGTTTGCAGTAAAACAGATGTCGGCAATGGGCGATGGTGAATGGGCAATGGCGTTTTTGGCGCTCAGTTTTTGGATATATCGAAACGCAAGTTCATTCAACGCCGCATCATTCTGCACCGAAAGCGCCAAAATCTGCACTGATCTTTTTACTCTCGACTTCTCCTCCGTCTTCCATCCTCCATCCTCCGTGCTCGATGCTTCGCCAAGAATCACATGCGCGTTCGTACCGCTGAACCCAAAAGAACTCACTCCGGCAAGACGTTCCCGGGAAGGCGGATTCCAGTCTTGCAATTCCGTTGTCACGGCTACGTTGAGATCGTCCCAATCAATTTGCGGGCTTGGCTCACTGAAATTGAGATGCGGCGGGATTTGTTTGTTTTGCAGCGCGAGCACGATTTTGAGCAGTCCGGTAATCCCGGCGGCGGCTTCAAGATGACCGAAATTGGTTTTCGCTGAACCAACGAGCAATTTTTCTTCGCGATCTTGTCCAAGCGCGGCATGTGCGGAACGCAATTCAATCGGATCGCCCAGCGGCGTTCCCGTACCGTGCGCTTCGAGAAAGCTGATTTGCGAAGCTTGCAGTCCGCCGTCTTCCAATGCTGCACGAATCACCTTTTGCTGCGCCGGACCGCTTGGCACGGTCAGACCGCTGCTTTTGCCGTCGTGGTTGATCGCGGAACCGCGAATCAGTGCGAGAATATTATCTTTGTCTTTGAGCGCGTCGGAAAGCCGCTTTAGGATGATGACGCCGCAGCCTTCGCCGCGACCGTAGCCGTCCGCCGCCGCATCAAAAGTCTTGCAGCGACCGTCCGGCGAGATGGCTTTCATCCTGGTAAAATAGATATTCGGCTCAGGACGGATAATGAGATTGACGCCTCCGGCAATCGCCATTTCCGATTTTCCGGCGCGCAGACTTTGGCAAGCTTCGTGAACCGCGACAAGCGACGATGAGCAGGCGGTGTCGATGGCGAAATTCGGCCCTTGCAAGCCAAGCACGTAGGAAAGCCTTCCGGAAGCGACGCAAAACGCTCCGCCAGTGCCGCTGTAAGGATCGATATTCTCGTCGCCAATGCCCATCAACAAATGCGAAAAATCGTTGGTGCTAATGCCGACGAAAACGCCGGTTTTCGAGCCGTTTAGCGAATTCGGCGCAATCCCGGCGCGCTCCAGCGCTTCCCACGACGTTTCCAGCAGCAGCCGTTGCTGCGGATCCATGCTGTTCGCTTCGCGCGGGGCAATGCCAAAAAAACGCGGATCGAATTGATCGATGTTGTCGAGAAAACCGCCGTGGCGAGTGTACATTTTCCCCGGCTTTTCAGGGTCGGGATCGTAGTACTCGTCAATATCCCAGCGGTCTTTCGGCACTTCGACGATGGCTTCACGGCCGTTGCGAAGCAAGTCCCAATAATCTTCGAGAGAATTCACGCCGCCCGGCAGACGGCACGCCGCGCCGATGATGGCAATCGGTTGTTTTTTAGCTTGTTCAACTGACGCAAGCTTGGCGTTCAGTTCCTTAACCGCGACTAAGGCGCGTTTGAGGGTGGAAACATCGTTGTTGTTTTTTCCAGTGCTGCTCATGCGAGATGTTTTCGTTTGGCGTCCTTAATTCAAGTGGTCAACTAATCGGCGGCCCCATTTGTGAAATGTCTTCGGCGTACAGAAAATATGCTAAAACCCCGCCTTCTCTAACTCATCCAGCAGCGACGATTCGACTTCTTCGTCGTGCAGTTCTTCAACCTCCGCCTCAATCTGCTGCTGCAAATCGTTTTCTTCTCCGGATTGCTCCTGAGCATCGTCAAAACGATCCAACAATTGCTCCGCTAAAAAGCCCGCGATATGCCCAATGCTTGGATATTCGAATGCAAACGTCGACGGCAGCTTTACGCCCGCGCTGGCTTGCAATCGATTCCCCAATTCCACCGCCATCAGCGAATCCATGCCGAGATCGGTGAGTCCCTGATTGAGCGCCGGCGGTTGCGCGGCGTTGAGGCCAAGCACACGGATCACCTGCTCGCGCACATGCTCCGTCAAAATATCTTCACGCTCCGATGGCGCGGCCTCTTGCAGGGTTGCCAGTAAATCGATTTCTTGCGCTGGAGTATTTTCGCCAGTAGCTTGCGCAATTTCTTCATAAAACGAAGGCGTTTTCCCGGTGGAGAATTGTTCCAGAAACGTCGGCCAATGAACCGGCAAAACCGCCGATTGCGGCAGGTCGTTTTTGAGAATGTGCTTCAGCAAATTCACGCCTTGCACCGGCGAAATCATGCCGACGCCGCCGGTTCCGCTCAATTGTTCACCGCGTTTGCCAAGATCGCTGACCATGCCGCCCGCTTCCCACGCGCCCCAATTTACGCTCGTCGCCGCCAGACCGTTTGCTTGACGATAATGCGAAAAAGCGTCCATGAAAGCGTTGGCGGCGGCGTAGTTTCCCTGTCCGGTCGAGCCGAACATGGAAGCGATGGAGGAATAGAGCACGAAACAATCGAGATTCTTGCCCTTCGTCGCCTGGTGCAGCAACCACGTTCCGCGAATTTTCGGCGCCATGACTTTTTCGAACGACGACCAGTCAAGCTTTTGCAAAACGCCGTCCGCCAAAACGCCCGCCGCGTGAAAAACGCCGCGCAACGGTTTTTCCGGACGGTCGATCTCTTCGATCAAACCGCGAACTTGATTTTTATCAATTATGTCCGCTTGTTTGGCCAAAACTTCCGCGCCGGAGACTTGCATTTCGGCGATGCGTTTTTGCGCTTCGTCGTTCGGCGCGCTGCGACCAGTCAAAATTACGTTCTTTGCGCCTTCGCGCACCAGCCATTCCGCCGTGTGCAATCCCAACGCCCCAAGCCCGCCGGTGATGAGATAAGTCGCATCACTTCGAATTTCAAAGCGTGTCGGAGCATCTTCGTCATTGGGCTGCCGGAAAACCAGAGGTTTCACGTCATTCCCGCGCAGGCGGGAATCCAGAAAATGCAACGACCTGTAGATTCCCGCCTGCGCGGGAATGACTGAATCAGGGATTTTTTTAAGTTTTGGGACAGTCCCGATATTGCCTTGCTCCTGCACCAAAACAACTTTCCCAGTATGCTTCGCCTGCGCCATGTGACGAAACGCTTCCTGCGCTTTTTCCAGCGGGAAAGCTTCCAGGCGCAGCGGCTTGAATTCGCCGGATTCGAAATGCTTGAGCAGATCGCGCAGCATGCCGCAAATCAAATCAGGATTCTCGACAATGTTTTCGCCGAGATCAATCACGTCGTAGTGAATTTTCTTTCCGAGCGAGTTCAGACGCGCCTCGTCCAAAAGCTCGGTTCTGCCGATTTCCAGAAAACGCCCGCCGTCGCGCAGAACCTCGAGGCTTTTGGTGATGAAATCGCCGGTGAGGGAATTGAGCACGAAATCCACGCCTTCGCCGTTTGTGGCGCGCATGATTTCTTCGGCAAAATCGAGGGTGCGAGAATTCATCACGTTTTTCACGCCGAGGGATTTGAGATAGTCCCATTTCGCCGGACTGGCGGTCGCAAAAATCTCCGCGCCAACTTGCTGCGCTAATTGCACTGCCGCCAAGCCAACGCCGCCCGCCGCCGCGTGGATCAAGACGCGGTCGCCTTTTTTCATTTTGCCGAGATACTCCAGCGCAAAATGCGCCGTCAAAAACGTCACTGGAATCGTAGCAGCTTCGGCAAAAGAAACGTTTTGGGGCTTCGGCACGACGTACTGCCTGCCGACGGTGATAAAATTCGCGAAGCTGTCACCTGCAATCGCGATCACTTCGTCGCCAATTTTAAAATCGGAAACATCTTCACCAACCGTGACAATTTCTCCGGCGCATTCGTGTCCAAGTCCCCCCGCCTCGCCGGGGTACATGCCGAGCACGTTCAGAACATCACGGAAATTCAGCCCGGTCGCACGCACGCGAATTTCGACTTCATTTGGCTTCGGCTTTGTGCGCTCTTTTCTTTCAAAATGCAGATTTTCAAGTGTGCCGCGTTCGGAAAAATTCAGGAACACATTTTCGTTTTCCATCTCTTGATCCCCAGCAACGCCAACGCGTTGAACTCGCGCGACAAAACGCTCGCCATTGCGAAAAACGACGCGGTCTTCATCTTGATTTTGCTGAAGCTCGGCGACCAAGCTTTCGACGCCAAATTCCCCGTCCAAATCAATCAACCCGCAGTTCAAAGCAGGTTGTTCCATCATCACCGTTCCGGCAAATCCCCAGAGCGCGGCCTGCGCCGGGTTCAGAACTGTGTCGTTCGCGTCGATATTTTGCGCCTTGCGCGTCATGAACCAGAGACGGGATGGCTCGAACGCATCATTTTTCAAACAAGCTTGTACGAGTTGGAGCGCACCGCCTGTAACAAGTTTCTGTGACGTGAGCAAATCTTCAGCGGAAACGTTCTCGTCAATCACGGAGTCAAGCCCCCAGCCATAAACAATGCATGTATTTTGTTCGCAAGTCTGAATAATCGTTTCAAAGCCCGCCGCATCTTCGAGATCAAGCGTCCAGTTTCCCGCGTCGTCGCGCTGCGTTTTTTCGCCGCGATGAACGACCGTGCATTTTGAGCTGTTTTCGGAGAGTTTTTTTGCGAGCGAATCTCCAACGCCGTCGTCCGCGAAAATCAGCCAGTTTTTCGCCAGCGCGCCGTTTTGCCGTTCTTCGGTCAAAGCTTGTTTGCGCCACACAACTTCGTAAAGCCAATCTTTTTGCACTTCGTCGGCGCCGGCGAGCAACTCGGAACGCACGCGTTTGAAACGCATGTTTTTCAAAAACGCCAGAAGCTTGCCGTCTTTGGAATAAACGGAAATGTCTCCCGCAAGCAGCGCGGATTCCTGGTCGTAAATCTTGGCATGAGCACGGACGTTTCGCGGCAATTTCTCGAACAAATTCAGCGATTCCAAACCGACGGGCATGTAAACGTCAGCGCTCTCGCCTTCTTCGCTGGAACCCAAAAGCGCCGCGCCGATGAGTTGGACGCATGCGTCGAGCAACGCCGGATGCGCGAGAAAATCCTTGTCCGAAACATCTTCCGACAAACTCACATCCGCCAGCGCTTCGTTGTCACCAAACTTCAGATTTTGAATGCCTTGAAAAGCCGCGCCGTAGGTCACGCCGAGTTCTTCAAAACGTTGATAATATTTTTCCCGGTCGAAAGAATTGATGCAGCGCGTTTCAACTTTTCGCAAATCAACAGGCGCTTTCTGAGATTCGCTTTTTTCAACGAGAAAGGCGCTCGCGTGCGTCTGCCATTTTTCGTTTTGCAGACTCAAAATGCGCAGATTTTGTCCGCCGTTTTCAGCGGACTCGATCAGCGTTTGCACTAAAATATTTTCTTCTTCCGGCACAAAAAGCGCGTCGTTAATTTCGATATTTTCAAAAGCCAAAGCGGCGTTTTGCGAGATGTTTTTGACGGCGGCGAGCATTAATTCAAAATAACCGGTCGCCGGAAAAACGGCTTTGTCATAAAAACGATGATCGCGCAGAAACGGCGTTTTTTTGACACTGACCGCATTCTCGAATTGGGTCGCGTTCAACGGCGAAGCGAGCTTTGCGCCCAGCAGCGGATGGACGATCTGGCCTCGCGAAGCCTGTTCCGGCGGCACGGCGGGATTCCAGGCGCCAACCTCGGCGGCCTTCACCCAGTAGCGCTCGCGTTGGAACGGATAGGTCGGCAAAACCACGCGCTTTCTCGCGTAGCCCGCGTCGAATTTTTTCCAATCGATCTTAACGCCTTCGACATACAATTTCGCCAGCGAATCAAGCATGATCGCCCAATCATCTTGCTCGCGACGCAGCGATGGCAGCCAATGACAATTGTTGTTTTCGACGCAGCGCACGCCCATGCCGGAGAGCGTCGGATGCGGGCCGATTTCGAGAAAATGACAATAGCCCTGCTCGTGCAACCAGTTGATCGAAGCGTGAAAATCGACCGCTTCGCGCACATGCCTGCGCCAATATTTTGCGTCGGAGAAAAACGCGCCGGTTTCCATTTTGCCAGTGACGTTTGAAATCAACGCGAGACGCGGCTCCCGAAAAGCAACTTCGTTGGCGATGCGCTCAAATTCGTCCAACATCGGCTCCATCAGCGGCGAATGGAAGGCGTGAGAAACAGTGAGTTTTTTGTATTTAATCTCTTCTTTTTCAAAGACTTGCAGAATCGTTTCAATCGCTTTCTGCTCGCCGCTGATCACGGTATTTTCCGGCCCGTTGAAAGCGGCGATTGAAACACTTTGTTCAAAATCGGCAATGGCTTGTTGCACGATTTCGGCGTTCGCAAAAACGGAAACCATCGCGCCGTTTTTCGGCAGCGCTTGCATCAATCGTCCGCGTGCGGCGATCAATTTTAGTCCGTCTTCCAGACTAAAAACGCCCGCGATGCACGCCGCGACATATTCACCCACGCTGTGGCCCATCACCGCCGATGGCCGCACACCCCATGACGCCCACAATTTTGCCAGCGCATATTCAACGACAAACAGTGCGGGCTGGGTGTAGGCGGTTTGGTTGATGAAGTCTTCTCCTACGTCATTCCCGCGCAGGCGGGACTCCAGAACAGGCGGCGCAGCTTTGATTCCCGCCTGCGCGGGACTGACTTTTTCGCGAGCTCCC
>CAXHAT010000297.1:0-7143 GCA_964014485.1 uncultured Deferribacteres bacterium | reverse complement strand
CCGAGATCTACCCCCAGAAGCTCGTCGGCAGCGTCAGATGTGTATAAGAGACAGCGTCATCCGCCTGATCCGCACTTGCGAACCTGCCTGCAAGCGATACAAATACACGCCGCTGACAGCCTGTTGGCCGAGATCATTTCTGGCGTCCCACTGCATGGTGTGGAAGCCCGCCTGCATCTCGCCGCTGATCAACGTGCGCACTTTCTGGCCGAGCATGTTGTAGATTTCCAAAGTCACGCTCGCCGCTTCAGGCAGGGCGAAGCGAATCTGCGTCGTTGGATTGAAGGGGTTGGGGTAGTTCTGATGCAAAGCGAAGTTGTGAACTGTAATCTGTGAACTGTTTACTGTATACTGTTCACTGTTTACAGTTTTCGGGGAACCTGCGCAGTGATCCAGGGCTTTGCAGTAATCTTCCCACGCCTTGCGGTAGTCCTTGATCGCGTCGCCGAAATAGCCCTCGTTATATTCTTCATCGCCGTCGGCGAGATCGCTGTCGCCTTTGCCCAGTTCTTTTTCCACGTTGCCGGTGGGGTTGGGATCGCAGGCCAGCACTTCGTCCTTCTTGTCGGTTGCGATTTTGCGGGCGAGATCGGCAAGCGCACTGGCGATAGGGTCGGTTCCCTCCATTTCCTCGCGCGCTTCTTCCAGGGCCTCGGCGGCGTCGCGCATGGCCTGAAGCATTTTTTTGGTTTCGTCTTCCCCGGCATGTTCCAGCGCATCTTCCAGCGCCGCCTTGGCGTCTTCCAGCGGATCGATCGCGTCCGCCGGGGTGGCGGGATCATCGATCAACGCTTGCACCGCCGCGCACTGTTGGGTGAGCACGTCCGTTATTGAAGGCGCCTCAAAAATGTAGGCCGCCCCGGCTTGTAAACCGCCCGTGTCTTCACCATTCGCTCCGACAATAATGTCATCGCCGCTGATCGAGACCGACACGCCGAAATTGTCACCGGCTTCTATATCGCTCGCCTGAATTTTGGCGGTTTCGCTCCAGACCCCGCCGAAACTGCGCTCGAAAATGTAGGCCGCATCGGTGCTGGAACCGCCGATAATGGCGCGATCGCCGCTGATCGAGACCTCTCCGCCGAAATGGGCAAGGGCTTCTATATCGCTCGCCTGAATTTTGGCCACTTCGCTCCAGACGCCGGGACTGCGTTCGAATATGTAGGCCGCCCCGGCGCCGTTGCCGCCCGTGTCTTCCCAAATCGCCCCGGCAATGGCGCGGTCGCCGCTGATCGACACCGATTCGCCGAACCAGTCACTGGCTTCCTTATCGCTCGCCTGAATTTTGGCCGCTTCGCTCCAGACCCCGCCGGAACCGCGCTCGAAAACGTAGGCCGCTCCGGCGTTGGAACCGCCCGTGTCTTCCCAAAACGCCCCGACAATCGCGCGGTCGCCGCTGATCGAGACCGATTTGCCGAACCGGTCATTGCCTTCTTTATCGCTCGCCTGAATTTTGGCCACTTCACTCCAGACCCCGCCGCTGCGCTCGAAAATGTAGGCCGCACCGGCGTCGGCGCCGCCCGTGTCTTCCCCAGTCGCCCCGACAATGGCGCGCTCGCCGCTGATCGAGACCGAAGAGCCGAACACGTCAATGGCTTCTTTATCGCTCGCCTGAATTTTAGCGGCTTCGCTCCAGACCCCGCCGGGACTGCGCTCGAAAATGTAGGCCGCTCCTGCAACGTTACCGCCCGTGCTTTCCCATTGCGCCCCGACGATGGCGCGGTCGCCGCTGATCGAGACCGACTCGCCGAACCGGTCAGAGGGTTCTGCATCGCTCGCCTGAATTTTGGCGACTTCGCTCCAGACGCCGCCGCCATCGCGTTCGAAAATATAGGCCGCACCGTCTGTCCACACCCCGAAGCTGAATACACTTGGCGTTCCGACAATGGCGCGGTCGCCGCTGACCGAGACCGAATAGCCGAACCAGTCAGAGGGTTCTGCATCGCTCGCCAGGATTTTGGCGACTTCACTGAATTGCGCCCGAGCCGCGCCGGTCAGCAGGCCGATGCTCAACAGCGTTAAAAAAATCGCGCTTAAAACGGTTCTGCTTTTTTTCATGATCGTCTCCTTTTTTCTGCTGTAAGTGAATTTGTTCGTTCAGGGATTTTGCGTTTTATTCGCCTTTTGGAGGCTAACCTTTACCTATAAGTTTGTGCAAAAATGAGCATCTTAAAATTGTGTCTACGCTCAAAACCCACCCCTAACCCCTCCCAGGAGGGGAATTGGGCGACCGCAAAGCGGTCGCGAGGAATCCCCTCCGGGGAGGGGCAAGGGGTGGGTTTTGAGCATGACGGCCAGTTCGATGTGTTCATTTTTCGCACAGACTTAAGCGTAAGAATTAGCTTCAAAAGGGCGGGATTCATTTCTCACTTCATCGCCATCGCATCGAGAATCACGGAGTATTCCTTGTTTTGCGCGTCGTAGGTGATGCGGTAGTCGGCGGGGTAGTACATGCCCGTTTTTTCGAACTTCGCCGGCTGCTTGATGGGAACGGTCACGTCCGGGTTGCTCTCGAAGAAGGCTTTGGTGATCATCGGCTCGAGGAAGGTCATGTGGCCGCGATAAAACCCGTAGATGAAGGTTTTGTCAAAAGGCTGACCGTTGAGCTCGGGCGTGTGAGCGTCGAGCCAGTGCGTGCCCATATTCGGCACCGAGGCGCCCGTGGAGAAATAGTCCCGCGGAATGTAGTCGGGATTCACCGCAATCGTGTCCGGGCCGGGGATGGTTGCCATGCGCTCTTCCGGCGAGGTCAAATAGAAGTGGAAATCAAAGTGCGGCGTATCGTAGGTTCCGGGCGGCTCGTGGCCGTGCGGATTCCAGTCGAAGAGGACGTGAACAAAGGGCGAGTGTGCGGCTTTTTGCGGCAGCATCATGGAGAATTGCTGGGTTTCATGGGGCAGTCCCTGCAGGGTGGCTTCAGTGAAGGTCAGGCCGACGGCGGCGAGATTGCCGTTGTCATCGGTTTGTTCCCACACGCGCACCATGCCCTGGCCGAGGGGAATGGTGTCGCCGACAAGAACTTCGGAACCGGGAAGGCCGGTCGGTGAATCCGAACAGCCGCCGAATGTCATTGCTGCAATCATGGCCGCGCCGAGAAGAGTGGATTTGAAACGCATGACGAACTCCTTTCTAAAAGGGTGAATCAGAAAAATGATTTGTTTTGCTGAAGCGTCGGGGCGCCGCATCATCGCGGCTGTTGCAAATTTGGAGTGCATCAACCGCGTTGATGCAATTTCTTTGAGCGTGAGAATGCGGCGCCAACGCCGTTGGCGCACTCCAAAAACTCTATTCGAAAATCTCAAGCTCGCCGTTGTTGACGATCAAAAGGATCGGGTCGTAGACTCCGCGCCCATTGGCGTCAATGGAGAATTCGCCCAGGACCGTGTCCAGATTTCTGATGTCCGCCATGGCGTCCCGGATCGCCCCGGAATCGACGGAGCCTGCACTCCTGATTGCTTCGGCGAGGATGTAAACTGAAGCGTATGCCTGCGCGAGAAACCGGTTCGGCTCGACGCCGTGTTTCGCGCGGTAATTTTCAACAAAGGCTTGATTCCCCGGCGTTTTGGCGGAGCTTATCCAGGTCGAAAAAGTGACCACGCCCTCGGCGGCGGCTCCGGCTGTCTCAATTTCAGTGGCGGACAAAGCGAATGGAACGAGAATGGTGACATCTTCAGGAATACCGAGATCGCGAGCCTGGGTCAGGACGCCAACCGCCTCGTTTGGCAGCGTTAGGATGTAGACAGCGTCGGGTGAAGCGTCTTTGATCCGATTGAGCTGAGCGGAAAAATCGACGTCATCGGTCACGAGGGTCTCAGTGGTCAGCAGTTCGACGCCGTTGTCGTTGAATGCCGACTCTAACGCTTCGTAGGCGCTCTGGGAGAAAACGTCCGTGCTATCGACCAGCACGGCGGCCTTCTGATAACCGATCTTCTGTTGGGTGCTTCTGACGCCGCCGGGGATGACCACATCGACGGTGAGATTTGCCTGGAAGGCATAATCGCCGGTCTCAGCGAGACCGGAGGCGGCCGCGGTCGGACTCAGACTGACAACCTGGTTCTGTTGGGCGATAGGGAAAGCTGTTTGCGAGGCGCTCGAGGTCGCAGGACCGATAACGGCGGTCACGCTGTCCTGGTCGATCAGTTCGTTGAACGCCAGAACGGCGTCTTCAACCGTGCTCTTGCTGTCCTTAACGATGAACTTGATGTTTGCATTGCAAAGCTGCGCGCGGTTGATTTCTTCAAGTGCGAGCTCGGCGGCGTTGAGCATTGTCGTGCCGATGCTTTCTATCGGACCTGACAGAGGCAGGACGACGCCGATGGAAATCTCTTCGGGAAGACCTTCCTCTGGGGCCATTGGCTGGCTTTCATCACAGGCCGAGAAGCTTACCGCCAGGACTGCAACCATCAGCAGATGCGCAAGTGCTTTGATTTTGTGGGTGTTCATTGCGACTCTCCTTTTAAAAAGGTGAACTGAAAAAATGATTTGTTTTGCTGAAGCGGCGGGGTGCTGTGTCATCGTGGGATGAACATACAAAATCAGGGGCGGGGTTCGCATATACGCTGGCGACAATGTTTATCACATTTCCGCCGGGGCTTATACAAATCCGACATTTTCTTACACTTTTCCGACAAAGGGGGGAAACGGGGTGGTGGAATTATGGATTTTTGGGGTCGTGGAATAGTGGAGTTTTGGAGTGATGGGGAGATGCAGTCCGTGCGACCTCGCCGCGTCAGGGATTATACGAGCGCCAAGCGGGGAGAAAATCCCCGACGAGCAGAAGCAGAGGGTAAAAGCGCAAGGTTATGAGGGAAGAAGTGTTTTGAGGTCATCGCAAAAGTAGTCTGCCATGCCAGACTACGGTAACCTGAATCTTTTTGAGTCTTGGTTTGAGACGATAAATGATGCGGTAGTTGCCGTGAAGCAACTCACGTCGAACGGGATTATCAAATTCCGGCACAACTCGTCCTAATCGTGGAGCGTTTTCGAGCAGACTAACCGCTTTGATGATCTCCTGACGAAATTTTTCCGCAGCCAAGGGTTTGTCTTTTGCGATGAAATCGACGATCTGTTTCAATGATCGCTGCGCTGTTTTCGTCCATTCGATTTCGTATTTTTCCGAGGGGCCGCCATCCCTATCCATTTTTTCGACTCGTTCTTGAGTTGTTCATGTGACGTCACTTCGCCGCGGTCGGCTTCTTCTTCCGAAGCAAGAATGGTTTCTTGAAAACGAATCAACTCTAATAACCGCTCATACTCTTCAACGTTCATAAGAACGCCGGCCGCTTTGCCTCTATTCGTCAAGAAAATCGGTCGGCGATTCGTTTGAGCGTCTTTTAACAACTGCGCGGCCTCGTTTCCTAGAAGACTGATTGGCCGAATATCTTCTGATGGAAGGGTGTGCTGCATAATTTTTCTCCTTATCTGTTTTCGAAATATAACACAATTTCAGCAGAAAACAAGACCGGGCTTGTTCGGTCGTTTACAGGAGCAAGCTTTCGTCAAATCGTTTTTCTCAAATACTCAGACGGCGGTTTGCCGAAAGCCTTGCGGAAGACTTTGGAGAAATAGGGGATGCTGTTGAAGCCGACCATGTAGGCGATCTCCGACACCGTGCCGGCGTTTTGCTCCAATAATTGTTTGGCGCGCTGCAAACGCATGGAGCGCACGAATTGGTTCGGCGTCTGGCCGATCAACGCTTTCAGTTTGCGCTCGAGCTGGCGCTCGCTCATGCCGGTTTTGGCGCTCAAGGTCTGCAAATCAAAGTCTTCATTTTCCATGTTCGCTTCCACGATCTCCTGCAGGCGTTCCAGAAATTTCTGATCAACCGAAGCGACGGTGACTTCGGAAGGCTTGATCAAGGTCGTGCCGCTGAAACGTTCGCGCAATCGCTTGCGCAAGGCGATCAAATTGCGCACGCGCGCTTGCAGCTCGTTCGGGCTGAACGGCTTGGTGAGATAGTCATCCACACCGATTTCCAAACCGGCGATCTTGTCCGTTTCCTCCGCCCGCGCGGTGAGCATAATAATTGGAATGTGGCTGGTTTTCTCGTCGCCGCGTAACTGTTTGCTCAGGGCGTAACCGTCCATTTTGGGCATCATCACGTCGGTAATCACCAAGTCCGGCGTCAATTCCAGCGCTTTGGCCAAACCTTCCTCGCCGTCTCGGGCGCCGAAAACCTGAAAGTCTGCTTTAAGGTGCTCGCGCAAATAAGCGCGCACGTCTTCGTTGTCCTCGACAATGAGGATGATTTCTTCTCCGGTCGTCGGCTTTTGGCCGCTCACTTTTGGCTCCCGGCTTTCGGCCAACGGCGGCGCATCAATCGGTTCAGCGTGTTGGGAAAACGGCGCATCAGTTTTAGGCAATGACTCCGGTGCTTGGGGCTGATCACTGATTACTGAAAACTGATCACTGCTTTCCGAATACTGACCGCTGGATACTGGAAACTGAACGGTAAACGTCGTCCCAAAACCTTCCTCGCTCGTCACCGAAATTTCGCCGCCGTGCAGTTCCACCAGTTCCTTCGTCAGCGCCAGCCCGATGCCCGTGCCGGTGTAGGCCGGATCGCGCGTGGCCGAGTTGTCCGCCTGATAGAAGCGGTCGAAAATATGCGGCAGGTGTTCCGCCGAAATGCCGACGCCGCTGTCGCGGACAGTGATTTGTAAGTAGTGATTTGTATTTAGTGATTTGTCAAGCGGTTGATCACTATTTACTAATAACTGATCACTAATGACTGACAATTGAACACTGATTCGTCCTCCTTCGGGCGTGAACTTGAAGGCGTTCGACAGCAGGTTGTGCATAATCCTTTCGATTTTCTCCGGCTCATGGTCGATCTCGATGACGTCCGGCGTGTTGTTAAAATGCAAATCGATGCGCTTTTGGTATGCGAGCGATTCGAACGAAAGGGTGAGGCTTCTCAGCAGCGGCACGACGTTGCCGCTTACCGCTTTTAGTTTCATGCGGCCGGCTTCGAGCTGGGAGAGATCGAGCAATTGATTGATCAAACGCAGCAGGAGCCGGGAATTGCGAAACGCCATTTCGAGACGGGTCTTGAGCGCGGGATCCTTGAACAGCGGGCGCAGGCTGTCGATCTGCCCCATGATGAGCGTGAGCGGCGTGCGGAACTCGTGGGAGATGTTGGCG
>CAXHAT010000296.1:0-7145 GCA_964014485.1 uncultured Deferribacteres bacterium | reverse complement strand
ACCTCGGACTTTTTTACGAAAGGCCTTTAAATGTGAGTAAGGGCTGAATAGTCACAAGAAATGGTTGGTTTGAAAAGCTTCGAAACCGGATTCATAATCCGTTGGTCGTAGGTTCAAGTCCTACAGGGCCCATTGTTGTAAGACTTTGATTTCAAAGCGCTGGTCGGATTTCGGTCAGCGCTTTTTTGTTTTGGTGTTTTGCAAGCTTGCAAGAATCGAGGGAAGCAGGCAGCCGTTAGCGCTTCAAATGCTTGTTTTGGTGCGATCCCGCTACAAGCTTTCTGGGGAGTTTATTTATTTTTGCCATGTTTCATACCAACGATACCGTCAAAGTCTAGAGTAGTTTTTATTATTATGTCAGTATTGAAAAATCAAATCCCTGCGAAAACAGCGCTGACGATGTTGCAGCAAGGTAATGCCCGGTTTGCGGCGGATTGTCGTGAGCGGAGCGTTTTCAACGATAGAACGCGCAGGGAAGCCTTGGTTTCGGGGCAGAAGCCTTTTGCTATTATCCTCGGTTGTTCCGATTCGCGAGTGCCGGCGGAGATTGTTTTTGACCAAGGGCTTGGCGATTTGTTCGTGATCCGAGTCGCCGGAAATATCGTAGCGCCTTCACAGGTGGGGAGCGTGGAATTTGCGGCGGAATGTTTCGGCACGCAGCTTGTCGTTGTGCTCGGCCATTCTAACTGCGGCGCAGTTAAGGCGACTTTGGAAGAATTGACCCGCCCAAATAAAAACTGTTCGCAAAATTTGCGAGCCATCGTGGATCGCATTCGCCCTTCTCTCGAGCAGTTGAACGAGGGGCGGAACACACGGGATTTGAGCGCACTAACACCGCTTGCTGTAAAAGCGAATATTCGAGAATCGGTTCAAGCTCTGCGAAACGGGTCGGAAATACTCAAGAGAATGGTTGCGGAAAACAGGCTTTTGGTTATTGGCGCTGAGTATTCATTGGAGACTGGTTTGGTTGAGTTTTTGGACCATCCAGCCGAGGGTGAGTCGTCAATTTAGGCGTTGCATTTCACCCACGACGTATTAGCTTCTTCAAGCTGCTTTAATCAGGACGTTTTAAAAATGCATTAGGAGGGCAACCGTGAAACGAAGAACCTTGCTTCTAACCATTCTTGTTGGGGCTTCTTTCTTTCCAGGATACTTACTTGCTCAATGGGGCGACTTCACTAGCATCGATGAAAACGTCAAGGCGACCGACGGCGTTATCACCAAAATGCGCATTGATTGGACGGGGCCGTTTCGCTACGTAAAAGTACGTTTGAACGGCGAATTCGAAGTCTCCGAGACCTTCGACGGCGTACGTCGCCTAACCCCCGGCACTGCTTTGATCATTGAAGAGAAACGTGAAAAACAGTACCGAAAGCTGGAAATCCGCGATTTTGAAAAAGAAGACCAGCCGGTTTATCGCTATTCTTACCAGTTTGAAGAGAAGCCGTATGACGCGGCGGCACAGGCTTGGTTCGCTGAAATCATGATTGAAATCATTCGCGAGGCCGGGGTTCTTTCGCGACAGCGCGCGGCAAAAATTCATGCCGCGGATGCACGGCACGGACTGCTCACGGAAATTGATAAAATTAACCGTGAGCGTTCGAAGCGTTTCTATTATGAACGCTTGCTGGAGCAGCGGGATATTGAGACTGAAACGTTGGATGCAATCCTGAAGCGTATTCCTCAAGAGTTTGAAGCGGACGCCAATTTCAGGATTGTGCTCTCGGAAATGCTGTCACGGCATGAGTTAAAAGGGGAGTTGTTGAGGGAGTGGATTCAAGTAACGCCCGAGGTCAATAATGACGTGACGCGCGCCAATTTGCTGACCGACGTTGTTAACAAAATTTCACCGGACGATTTGGAAACAATGGCCGTTTATCGCAAAGCGGCGGAATCGATTCGTTCGGAAACGGAGAGAACGCGAGCCCTTGCCGGACTCAAGTAGCAGTCGTGAGTTGCCGAGTTTTGGGTGAAAGACACTACAGAAGTTCCTGACGATCCGGCCTAGCGGCGCTCAAGAATATACGCGTTTTCGTGCACCCTATAGCTCGCGTTAAGATGTGCTGCGAGAACTTCAAGCGTGCTCTCGATTGTTCTTCGTTTGAGATTTAGCGTCGTTGTGCTGTTGCCAAAATCAGCCGCTGAGTATTGAATATTTATGTTATAAATCCGTTCAAGCTCTGCGATAACCTCGCTCAACGGCGCCGCATTAAAATAGATTCGCTCATCACGCCAGCCGATTAATTGGTCGGCGTCAACTTCAAGAACATCAATCGGTTTAGCTTGACCCTGCTTCACGCCGTAATGATTCGCGGTCAGGACGGCGCGGGTTTCTTCGCTTTCATCCAAATCGCTCAAAGCCACCCGCCCTTCTTCGACGGTTACTCGCGTTTGAGCGTCTCTCGCCCATACGTTAAACGCCGTTCCCAAGACGCGAACGCGCGCGTTTTCAGTGACCACAATAAACGGGCGCTCGCTCTTTTCAACGTCAAAGTAGGCCTCGCCTTGCAATTTAACGATACGTTCCGAGCCGTCAAAATCCTGCGAGTAGGCGATTTCACTGGCGCTGTTCAAGTAAACGACGGAGCCGTCCGGTAAGCTGACTTCCTGAGTTTGCGCGTTGGCTGTGGCGACCTGCACCGTGCTGTCAAAATTTAGAAAGCCAAGGTAGCTTGACAGCCCAACAACGGTAAAAACAAGGGTGGCGGCCATCGCCAAGCGAACCCAGCCGGAGAATCTCTGGGATGAAGATTCTCGCATACGCGCAGTCGAATACAATGGTCGAATGGTTGCCTTTGGCGCTGTTTCCGCCAAACCGAGACGGTCTTCCAACTTCGTCCACTCATTTTTCGCATCAGGTACTGCGAAAGTGTTAGCGGGCTCCAGAGCTTTCCACGCCTGTTCGAGCTTGGCGTAGATCCGCCGGTTCTCGTCTGACGTTTCCAACCATTCGTTCAGGCTTGCGTTTTCCGCGTCTGAGAGTTCGCCCGCAAGCCGTTTTGTAATGAGTTCTGTGTATCTTAATTCGTCCATATCACCCTCACCTCAAAAATTATTCGAGGCTCGATCAATTGAAATTAACGCTTATGTCAAAAGACGGCGTAAAGCCGAGCGTGGTCACATCATGCAAAATTGTATTTCTGCCGCTTGGGATATATGTGCGATCCCAAACGTTGCTATTATTGTAAAAATTATAGATCGAAAGACCGACGTTATAGCCGAACCGGCTGCCGGAAAATGATCTGGAAACGCCAAGATCAAGACGGTGCGTGTTAGGCAGTCGCGCTGAATTTTTCGATCCGCGAAAGAATTCTGCGGCAGGGCCTTGACCTTGCTGGCTGTTCATCGGCGTATAGGGCGCGCCGGAAGCGTAGACCCAGGTTGACGACAATTTCCATTTTTTGATTTCATACTGGCCGATGAGCTTGATTTCATGTCGCCTGTCTTGGGGAGCGGCAAAGCTTTGACCCGCATTGATTTGTTGAAACTGATAATTAACCTTAGCCAAAGTATAGCCGGCCCACCCGCTAAATCGCCCGATTTTTCTCTGCAACAAAAACTGCAATCCTTTTGAAGAACCGTCACCTTCAATCAAAAAGGCTTCTCGTTTTTGGTTTCGTTGCTGCGTTTTGGGAATCCAAAGCTCGGTCAGGTTATCCAGCCGCTTTCGATACGCTTCAATGCTGAAAACATAATTTCTGTTTTCCCATGTCAAACCGAGAATGTTGTGTTCTGAAAATTCGGGTTTCATGTTCTGATCCGTTAAAGCCCAGAAGCCGGTTCTTCCGCCGGTTAAGGAATTGTCTTGACCGACTTGCTTGACAAACTGCCGATATTTTCCCCACGCGCCAGAGAATGTTAAACGTTTTTGTAAACGCCATTTGAACGAAAAGCGCGGTTCAATGTAAGTGTTCTCTGTTAATGCGTACCAGGTTGTGCGGAATCCGCTTGTTAGAGAAAAACGCTCGTCAGGAGACCATGTGTTTTGAAAGTAAAGCGCCGCCTGGTCCGCACGATTGTTCAGGCCCAGGTGGTAATTTTCCAAGCTGCTTTCGGCGTCCGCCTCGACTTTGGTTTGCGTAAACGCCGCGCCGAACTCAAAACGATTGAAAGCGTCGAGGTACACCTCATTGTCTAAGCGCGCCACAGTTTCGCGAATCAAGTTTGATTGTGTTGCCGATTCTTTCCATGAACTGTCCGGGTTCTGGATTTTCAAATCGCCGTTATACGACAGATCGTATTTTGAAGAAGCGGTCAAAAATGTTGAATAAAAGCGATCACTCCAAATTCGCGTCCACTTGCCGCTGCCGCCAATATTGCTCTGTTTTTCCAAGTGCCATTGACTTTGCGGCTTGTTCATGTCGGCGCTCATTTGCCGTCCGCCCTGAAGCTGCGTCAAATCGCGAAATTCGTCGCGCGTATCGCCGCCGTTGTAAAAACTGAAGGACAGCACGTCGTTTTGGGTGGCGGCGTAGGTCAATTTACTGTTCAAGTCATAGTACTGAAATCCTGGGGTGTTGACGCCCGCCTGATTGTCAAAGTTGCCGCCTCGAGTGTCGCCGTTTTGCAGCGGCAGCAGGGGATAGTAAGCGTTGCCGTATAGATTGCCGCCGAAAATGTCCAGATACGATCGTCGAAAAGAAACGAGCCATGAAGCTTTGCCGGAAATTGGAATTTGCATCATGCTTCTCGCGCTCAACAGGTTTGCACTCGCTGAAATCCGAAAATCATCAAAGCTGCCGGTCTTGCCGGTGAGTTCAATAACGCTCGAGGTTCTGCCGCCGTACCGCGCTGGGAAACCGCCGGTAAAAACGCGAACGTCTTTTACAATGTCGCTGTTAAATGCGCTGACCAGGCCAAAAAAATGATCAACCTGATAAATCGTCATGCCGTCAAAAAGAACGAGATTTTCATCGCTCCGACCGCCTTGTACACGCAACGAAGAAGACGAACCGTCATGACTAGAAAAGCCCGGCAGCAGGTTGAGCGATTTGAAAATATCTTGGTCGCCCAGAGCGGGCAAGCTGTTCAATTTTTGCGGTGAAAGGCGCGTTTGCCCGCCGGCGTCGTCCGCGTCCATCATGAAATCTTCCGCTGAAAAAACGGTTACTGTATCGCCGACCAATGGTTTAGGCTCGAGTAAAATTGTCAATTCGTCGTCAAAGTCGGTTTGTGAAATTTTGTGCTCGGCTTGCTGGTAGCCGATAAAATTGACGCTTAAAGAATTCACCCAACCCGGAGCGCCGACAAAGGCAAAATAGCCGTTGGCGTTGGTCGCCGTTCCATATCGCGATCCTTTGATTCGAATGTTTGCGTAGGGCAGCGTCTCGCCCGTCGTTGCGTCTCGGACGTAACCGCGCAGGTTGATCTTTTCCGGCGTTTCGCGTGCGTAGAGTATGACCTGGCCGTCACGGAGCGCTTTGAACGTCACGCGCGTGTCTCGCAAAATTGTCAGAAGAACTTCGCGCAGCGTTTTGTCTTGTAAGTCGCAGTTGACGCGCACGTCTTGCACGAGATCGTCGCTGTAAATAATTTCCAAAGACGTTCGCTGAATCAACGTCTGGATCGCTTGCTTCAGCGGCGCATCGGTAATGTGTAAGGAAAGCCGCGTTTCGTCAATCACATTTTCTTTTCCTGGGGCGCCTTGAACCGCACCAGACGCGTAGACTAAAAATAACAAGCAGAAAAAGGCTGTTTTGGAGCGCGTCATAGAATGTACACTCGTTAAGTTTCGAAACTCATTGTGGTATACGATTGAGCCCGATCTGACCCTACCTGAAAAGAAAGAAAAAGAAGAGCCAACTCAAAAATTCCGCTAGTGACTCGCGCAAAAATCTGAGCGCTTTACTCATGCGGGCTTCAACTGTTTTTACCGAAATGTCCAGAGTTTCGGCGATTTCGCTGTATTTTAAATTATCGAAGCGATTCATCAAAAAGACTGTGCGCACGTTTTCAGGCAGTTCAGCCAAAGCTTTTTGTATACTTTCCTCAACCTCAAAATGTTCATGCGGCGTCTCAACGCCGGGATCGTCGGGCTTGTTTTCTAGATATTGCTGTCTCGTGCTTTTACGACGATAAAAATCGATCAGCATGTTATGGGCGGCGCGAAAAAGATAAGATTTTATGGAAAGATTGGCGTTCAGGTTGTGGCGATTCTGCCACAGCCGGGCGAAAATGTCTTGAATGAAGTCCTTCGCCTGATCATCGGATGAGACGCGCTGGCGGAAATAAAGAAAAAGGGGCTTGTAATAGCGGTGAAACAAATCTTTGAAACACGCCGAATCCGATTGCCGGACGCCCTCGCTTAACTCCTGATCTGATTTTTCCAAGGGTTTGGTCATGAGTCGTTTCGAGGCTTTCGAAGGTAAGAAATGTGGGAAGTGTACTCTGTCATTTCAAATGAGGATAGCCGTCAAGCCGGTTATGTTGAACAAATTATAAACGAATATGCGCTAACTTAATATCTGATGTTACGCACTCTTGGAAATTTCTCAAACAGCACCAGAGAAACGTCGCTTTTACGTCATTCCCGCCTGCACGCACGCGCGATAAAAACAATGTGGATAACTTATAGGCATCTCATTAGCGCCGGGCTTCAGCCCGGTGATGACAATAAAACGTCCCTTTCTTTCTCCCGCCGCGCTAGCGCGGCGGGAGAAGGGAGGGTGTGTTCACGCTAGGACCCCGCTCTAAAGAGCGGGGCTACTGAGAAAAATTAAGTTATCCACAACCTTTTTATCGCGCGTGCGGGCAGGCGGGAATGACTTTGACAGGAGTTTCTTTGGCTTCATAGCTGGCGCGTAACATCAGTTAAGATTGTCTTTAGCGAACAAACAAGAATTGAGAAATATTCTGATCAGCCAATTCGGCAAGCAAAATCTGGATAAACCTGCCTAAAACAAAAAAGCTCGATGAAAGCGGCCACTCTCATCGAGCCGGCGTACAGGACTGAGACAGCCCTTTACAAACCGCTTCAACTTAAACGATAATGATCTCTTACGCAAGTATTTTTAAACACGACCTGCCGCGCCTTCGGAAAACTGTTCTGAGCGCGGCGCAAAGATTTATAGAGTTACGGATTGTTGGATTATTGGATTATTGGATTATTGGATTATTGGATTATTGGATTATTGGATTATTGGATT
>CAXHAT010000295.1:0-7234 GCA_964014485.1 uncultured Deferribacteres bacterium | reverse complement strand
TGTGCGCGATTGACTGGATTCCCGCCTGCGCGGGAATGACTTTGACGAGAGTTTCAACGGCGTCACAGCTATCGCGTAACATCAGGTATTAAGCACTTTGTGTAGAACTCTAAAAACTCCTGTTTTTCGATATCATAGCCGCCCCCGTCTGCGTGAGGATAAACTCCAGCGGATCCAGTTTTTGGGCGCTGCTGTCTGGATACCCGCCGGAGTTTACCCTCGCGCAGGCGGGGGCGGGTATGACAAAAGAAGGATGTTTTTTTAGGTTTTAAAGGGCGCTGAGACATGCACGCAATAATTTTAAGCTATGGTCTGAAATCCGTCTCCGACGTGACGCGCTTGATGAATGCGGCCAGGAGTTTGGCGGCGTTGTCAATGTCCCGCAAGGAAGCGACTTCGCTCGGCGTATGCATGTAGCGCAGCGGCACGCTGACCAGCCCCGCCGCCACGCCGCCGCGAGCGAGCTGAATCGGATTGGCGTCCGTTCCCGTGCCGCGCGGAAAGGATCGAATTTGAAACGGAATGTTTTCTTCGTCCGCCGCTTTTTTGAGCAGCGCGAAGACTTTGGGGTTGGCGTTTGCCCCGCGAAAGATCACCGGCCCTTTCCCCAATTTAATCTCCCCGTCTTTTTTCACGTCGACCTCGGGGTGATCGGTGGCGTGCGTCACGTCCACGCCGATTCCGACGACCGGGTTGATTGAAAAAGCGCTGGTGGTCGCGCCGCGCAAGCCAATTTCTTCCTGTACCGTCGCCACACTGAAAACGCTCGCCGTAAACTTTTCGCCCTGCAAGTACCGCAACGCTTCGGCGACGACAAAAGCGCCCGCGCGATTGTCGAATGCGCGCGACGCCGCCACGTCATCGGTGAGTTTTTGAAAGCCAAGATCATGAGTCACGGGATCGCCGATGCTGATCTGTTCCATTGCTTCTTCGCGAGATGACGCGCCGATGTCGATCCACATTTTTTCAAATGGCTCCGGGCCTTTTTCGCGCTCGTCAGAAGACATGAGATGCAGCGCTTTCTTGCCTGTGACGCCCTTCACGACGCCGTTTTCCGTGTGGATATTCACGCGCCGTCCGCCGATGAGCGAGCGGTCGTGGCCGCCAATTGGGCTGAAGTAAATAAATCCTTTTTCGTCAATATATTTTACCAGAAAACCGATTTCATCACAATGACCGGAGAGCATGATGCGCGGCGCGCCCTCCGCGTTTAATTCAGCGATGCTGTTGCCGTGCAGGTCGCGGTCAATTTTTTGGGCGAAATTCGCGGCATAATTACGCCAGACCTGAGCGACCGGCTGTTCGAATCCGGAAGGGCCGCGGGCGGCGATTAAATCCTTCAAAAATTGCAATGACGAATTTTGCATGATGTTTTCTCCGGGATTGTATTAGAAGGAGTGCAAGGCTTGCTTTGCTTCTGACTCTGCTCAACCGAACTGAAGCTGAACGTATCAGTAAATCGCGGTATGAAGCGCAAGATTCATGAAAAGCCTGCGGTTGAAAAGCAAGGCAAGCCTTGCACTCCTTTCGCGGCTCAAGGACATTGGGGCGATCTTCTGCAACAGTATTGTCTTGCTTACGTCCTGAGTTAAGATTAACCTTAAAGCGACCGGAGTTTAACGGCTGCGGCGCATGTATCAAACACATTTTGACCAAGTTTCGTGGAGGTTTTATGAAGAGAAGAGTTATGTTTTCATTGTTGCTTTGTTTTGCTTTCGCCGCGCAGGGGCTCTGGGCGCAGCCGAAAGAGGGCGGCGGTGAGAAAAAGAAGAAAAAAGAAACGTACATCGCGGA
This sequence comes from uncultured Deferribacteres bacterium, assembly GCA_964014485.1. Taxonomy (GTDB): domain Bacteria; phylum Zhuqueibacterota; class Zhuqueibacteria; order Zhuqueibacterales; family Geothermadaptataceae; genus CAXHAT01. The sequence continues at coordinate 5,440 of CAXHAT010000295.1, read as the reverse complement.
CAAGGTAAAGGATTTCGAAAAATCGGAAGGTCTTTTTACTTTTTACCAAGACCCGAAAGACGGGACGACTTACATGGTTGTGAAAAAAGACCAGGTCGGCAAGGAGTTCATTCATTTCAATTACATCGCCGACGGGGTTATCGGCGCATCGCACTTTCGCGGCCAGTATCGCGGCAGCAAGATTTTCACGATTCAAAAGCATTTTAACAAGCTTGAATTCGTCGCCGAAAACACGTCCTATTATTTTGATGAAAAGAATCCAATCAGCCGCGCAAAAGACGCGAACATTAGTCACGCCATCTTAACCAGCCAGAAAATTGAGGCTAACGACAGCCTGGAAACCGAATACTTGATCAAGGCCGATCCGCTTTTTCTCAACGAGAACGTCGCCTCGGTCAAGCCAAATTACCCGCGCACTTACAAAGGCTACAAGCTTGGAAATTTGAGCAAGTCCAAGTCCAAGTATGTCGATATTCGCGCCTACCCGGAAAACGCCGACGTGATCGTCGAGTATGTTTATGAAAACAAAGCGCCGCAAGGCTCGCCCGGTTCCGGGACGACGGACGCGCGTTTTATGAGCGTGAAAGTGCAGCATAGTTTTATCGCCGTTCCGGAAAACGATTTTGAGCCGCGTTTTGATGATCCGCGCATTGGCTATTTCATGACCCAGGTCACGGATCTTTCTTCAACTGAAGCCACGCCGTATCGTGACATGATTCATCGCTGGCATTTAAAGAAGAAAAAGCCGGGCTCGAGAATGTCCGAACCGGTTGAACCGATTGTCTGGTGGATCGAAAACACGACGCCAAATGAAATCCGCGGCGTGATTAAAAAGTCTGTTGAAGCGTGGAACCTGTCTTTTGAGAAAATCGGCTTCAAGAACGCTGTCCAGGTCAAAGTACAACCCGACGACGCAGATTGGGACGCCGGAGACATTCGCTACAATGTTTTGCGTTGGACTTCTTCGCCGCGCGTGCCTTTCGGCGGCTATGGGCCGAGCTTTGTGAATCCGCGCACCGGCCAAATTTTGGGCGCCGACGTGATGCTGGAATTCAGTTTTATGACGAATCGTCTTAATGCTGAGAAGATTTTTTCCGAAGCGGCTTTGGAGTCGTTTGATGAAAATCTGCTTTTCGAAGGAGATCATCAATATTGTATGCTCGGCAATCATCTGCAAATGTCTAATCTGTTCGGCCTGACTGCATTAAAAGCTGTCAAATCACCGAACGGCGACGAAAGCAAGCTTCTGGAAGAATCGCTTTATTACCTGATGCTCCACGAAGTTGGCCATACGCTGGGCTTGAATCACAACATGAAATCCAGCCAAATGCTCTCCCCGACCGACGTTCACAATGAAAGCGTGACGACGCAGCGCGGCCTGACCGGCTCGGTGATGGACTACCCGGCGATCAATTTTGCGCTAAACCAGGCTGACCAAGGCCAATATTACACGACCCTTCCCGGGCCGTACGATGATTGGGCGATTGAATACGGTTATTCTCAGGCCGCCAAAAATTCGCAAAAAGAACAAGCCAGGCTTGATGCGATTCTTGCGCGCTCAACCGATCCGGCGCTCACGTTCGGCAACGACGCGGATGATATGCGCTCGCCGGGTAAAGCGCTCGATCCGCGAATCAACACCGGCGACATGTCCAGCGACGCCATTGGCTACATGGTTGATCGCATTAAACTGACGCAAAAAGTCAGTCAGGATTTGCGCGCGAATTTGACGGAAGACGACAAATCCTATCACGAATTGCGCAACGCGTATTTTATCATGACTGGCCAGCATTCTTCCTCGCTGCGGGTGATCTCGCGCTATATCGGCGGCGTTTACGTCGATCGCGCATTCCACGGTCAGGAAGGCGGAACAAAGCCGTTCAGACCAGTCTCCGGCGCCGATCAGAAGCGTGCGATGGAGTCGCTGTCAAAATTTGCTTTTGCCCCCGACGCTTTCGATACGCCGAATGATCTTTACAACTATCTGCAGGGACAACGTCGCGGTTTCAATCACTTCGGCGCTCCGGAAGACCCGAAAATTCACGACCGCGTTTTGAATATTCAGCGCGGCGTGCTTGCGCACTTGCTGCACCGCAATGTGATGAAGCGTATGACCGACACGCAGCTTTACGGCAACGACTATTCGCTGGCGGCGATGATGGACGATTTGACTTCGGCTATTTTCGACGCTGACAAGAGCGGCGGCGTGAATGATTTTCGCAAGAATTTGCAGGTGGAGTATGTGAATCGCTTGGCAAGAATTATTGGCGAGAAAGGCAAATCGAACTATGACTATGTTTCGCAGGGTCTTGCTTACGCCCACTTGAAAAAGATTCGTGAAATGCTGAAAAACAGCGCTTCCGACGATATGGGAACCTCGGCGCACAGAACGTACTTGAGTGATCTCATTTCAATGCGCTTCGATGCGATGTAAATAACGACTCTAGCTTTTGACCCTGCCGGATATCACGATTCCGGCAGGGTCAATTTCCATTGAAACCCATCTTCATTCCTTCCATAAATTTTGCGCCCGCATTGTTTTCACACTTTAATACAAAAGACAAATTATTCCTCATCCTGAACTTACCTTCACAGACTCTAACGCTATTTTGAGCGATGCTTTTTCGGAAGATATGGCTTGACAATCTGCGCTCCAGAGGACATTTTTGCCAAATTATGTTAAATCTTTTAACAATTGGCAGGATGTTTCAATAACAGAGGAGGCGGATTCGACAAAAATTACTGAGACGGGTTGTCCCGCCCCGGCTAAGCAGAAGAATTCAAATTTTACCAAAGGGTGGAATCGGAGGGTCTGTTAGGCGCGCGCGGACTTTTTTGTAGTGGAGGAGGCTCCTGACGGAATCGGAGCTTCAGGAAATTCGAAACCCTTGTGGAGAGAAACCAAATGAGGAAAACTTACGCACTACTTGGCGTTACGCTTCTTCTCTCGTTGGGCTTGAGCAACGCTTTGGCTCAGCACCCCGCCTCGACGTCACATTATTATGTGATCGGTTTGAACGGCTCGCCTGTCACGGTTGACGGCGACATTGCCGATTGGGCGGATGCGGAATTCGTTTATATCAGCCAGGACATGCCCGGCGCGGCGTACTTGGCTCAGGGCGGCGAAGACAACCTGCCGCTGGAAGGCCCGTCGGATTTCAGTGCGCACGTCGCAATGAAGTTCGACTATGAAAATATGTATTTTGCAGTTCACGCACGTGATGAAGGCGGAGCGTTGATTCATGAACGTCGTACTGCGGAAACGGCGGCGGCCATGTGGCAGCAAGACCACTTTGGCGTTTATCTCGGTCTGTACGACATCGGCGCCAGAGCGACTTTTCATGACAGCGTGGTGCAGATTCTTGACGCTAACGGCGAGCCCGCCGGTTTTGGCGGCCGCACCTATCGCGTCGGCCCCGGCTTGGATGATGATGCCACCAACGGAACGCTTGGCGCTGATTATCAGCTTGGCGTGAACGTTCAAGATTATGACACGATTCTCGATAACGGCGCATTCTATGCCACCGGCGACGATGTCATTACTTATAACTACGGTTATGTTGACGGCGCTATTTCCGACACCGAAGTTGCCATTAGTTTGTGGCCTGATGAAAACGGCTACACGCTGGAATGGCGCGTACCGTTTGCTTCCGTTGCGGGTTTCTTAAGAGGCGATACACTTGCTGTCGAATGGCCGCTCTATCGTCCCAAACACGGCGACGTTGTCCCGTTTGACTTTGACGTCACTGACGAAGATCGCCCCGGCATGACTGCAAACAACTTCTTGCGTTACGGCGAGTACGGCGCACTCTGGCGCGACTCTTTTGGAATGTCTGGTCGCGGTATTGTTCGCGACATCAGCGGCGGACGTACGGCGGGCAATTGGGTTCACGCCATGTACACGCCTGAAGGCGCTGAAGTCGAAGTTGACGGCGATCTTTCCGATTGGTCTGACGTTCAGTTTGTCGGTCAGTCGCAAGACAGCCCGGGTTCCGCGTACTTGCCTCAGGGCGGCGAAGATAATTTGCCGTTAGAAGGCCCCTCCGATTTTGGCGGTCACCTTGCTTTCCGTGCGGATGACGACTACATGTATTTTGCCGGACACATTCGTGACGAAGGCGGCGCCCTGATTCATGAAAGACGAACTGCTGAAACCGCCGCAGCTATGTGGCAGCAAGATCACTTCGGCGTCTACATTGGCCTGTTCAACATAGGCGATCTTCGTGACAGTCCGCACGACAGCATTGTCCAGATTCTCACTGCAAGCGGCGACCCGGCTGGTTTCGGCGGCCGGACGTATCGCGTCGGCCCTGGTTTGGATGATGATTCGACCTTTTCAACTTTAGGTGCGGATTATCAAATCGCCACGAATATTCAGGATTATGACACGATTTTGGATAACGGCTCTTTTTACGCTTCCGGCGATGAAGTTGTGACTTACAATTACGGTTACGTCGATCATGGCGTGGCGAACACCGAAGTCGCTATTAGCTTGTGGCCGGATGAAAACGGCTATTCTTTCGAATGGAAAGTGCCGTTCGCTTCAATGGCCGGTTATCAGCGCGGCGATACGCTTGACGTCAAATGGCCGCTCTACAAGCCGTTTGCGGGCGATGTCGTTCCAATCGATTGGGACATCACGGATGAAGATCGTCCCGGCATGACTGCGAACAACTTCTTGCGTAAAGGCACCTACGGCGCGCTTTGGCGCGACTCCTTTGGAATGGGCATGCGCATGAGAATGATCGACCCGATCAAGGGCATCGTCACGGCGCTTGATCGCGATCCGGATACTTTCCAGACGATCATTCCGGAAGAATTCCAACTCTTCCAAAACTATCCGAACCCGTTTAACCCGATGACCACGATCCAGTTTGATCTCGCACAGCAGACTGAAGCGTCGCTGAAGATTTACAACCTGGTTGGTCAGGAAGTGGCAACGCTCGTTGAACGGCAAGTTGCGCCGGCGGGACGGTACAGTGTCACCTGGGATGCGCGGAGTGTTCCGAGCGGGATCTACATCTACGTGCTGAGAACGCCGGACAATGTGGAAACCCGGAAAATGACATTGATCAAGTAAGCTGATTACAGAAGATGCGTCGCAGAATTCTACTGTATTGGCTCGAATGGCCTAACCGCAAAGGCGGGGACGGGCAACGCCAATAGATTCACGTCTTGCGGGAATGGCAAAAACAAGGTTTTTTGTATTGTAGAGCAACTGTGGCGCATTTACTTAAACTGATGTGACGCGGCTAACCAATGATATGGCATTTGACCAAAAGCTTTACTCTACGCGTCATTCCTGCGGAGGCAGGAATCCAGAAAATGGTGCACTGCCCCTGGATTCCTGCCTCCGCAGGAATGACCTTGAAAAACGTTTTTGATGGTCAAGCATTTCTATTTTCAATTGCAATATTCGATGCAACTGGAAACCAATCTA
>CAXHAT010000294.1:0-7264 GCA_964014485.1 uncultured Deferribacteres bacterium | reverse complement strand
TGCAAAAGACGGAACGGATTCAAGCAGATTTATCGGGCGTTTCTTCACTTAATCAATCGATTAGCATTAAAAGAGGCGTAGGCGCTTTAACGATGATTCCGCCTATCGCTGCTCAAGAAACGGAGATTTCCTTCGAGGGACTTTCCGGTTCGAAGAAAATCACAATTTCTGACACAATTCAAGAGAAAGAATTCAGCGGCGTCATTAACGAAGAACTGCTGATTTGGGACCCTTCAACGAATTACATCATCACAGACGACTTGACCATACCAGCAACTTCAACGTTGATCATTGAAAAAGGTGCACGCATTTTCCTCAACCAAAAGGTGAATGTTTTTGTCAGGGGAGAAATTTCTATTCTTGGTGAAGCCGATGACCCCGTTCTTTTTGCATCAAAAAATTCAAATGAACCCTGGGGCGGACTTGCAATTTATGGCGAACCGACGTTCATAAAATATTGTTTTTTTGTCAACGGCGGCGGCGATGAGAGCCGCGCGTTTGGCCACTCCAACAGCCAGGCCGTACTCTATGCCGAAAATACCGACGTCATTGTTGATAACGGCTACTTTCTCGACAATCCCGGCAAGGCGGTAGGGACGCGCGGGAGTCGGATCGCGCTCAAAAACACAATCATCACGCGTTGCGATACGGGCGGTGAATTTGTGAACAGCCTCGCTTTTCTCGACCATTCCTATGTGCTAGACATTCCCAATGATGACGGCGCTTTCGTCGATGACGACAATGACGGCTTGTATTTTTCCGGCGTTCCTTCGTTTACAGAAGAACCGTCAAAAGTTGAAAACAGCGTGATCATGACCGGCAAGGACGATGCGATTGATCACAACGGGGCGCGACTGGAAGTCAATAACTCATGGCTGGAAGGATTCCTGCACGAAGGCGTTGCCGGTTCAAACGCCAATTGGGTCAGGGTTTATAATTGCGTGATCAAAAATTGTGAACAGGGCGTTGAAGCGGGATATGGGGAACCCGAGGTCTTTGTCGATCACTGCGTTATTATCGAAAATGACGTTGGGCTGCGCGTGGGCGATTCATACAGTCACCGCGGATCATTCGGCAAAATTTGGGCGACAAATACGATTCTTTTTAACAATGACGACAACATCCGCAACTTCGATTTGTTCGTGCAAGCTGCGCGCGACAGTGCGTTAGATATTCGCCACAGCATGACGAACGACAGCGATTACGATCACTGGCCGTTTTGCATCACAGGAACGCCGCAATTTAATGAAAACTATTTTCTTCTTGATCATTCGCCGGGAAAAGGCCAGAGTGATTCCGGCGGCGATATGGGGTTGAAGAAGTGACCGGTTCGACAATCATTTAATGCTAAAATCTTTTTGCCAATGATCTCACAAAAATTGAAAAACAAAACGGCGGTGATTACCGGCGGCGGCTCCGGCATCGGGCAGGCGATTGCTTTAAGATTCGCTTCAGAAGGCGCGCATGTTGTGATCCTTGAGTTGACCGAAGAAAAAGGAGAGCAGACCGTGCAAGCAATCACCGACGCTGCTGGTTCGGCTTCGGTCATCGCTTGCGACGTATCAAACCACGCGAAGGCTCGAGATGTTATATCCGACGTTTTCCAGAAGCGCGGCAAAATTGACATTTTGGTGAATAATGCGGGCGTCGCGCATGTCGGTAACCTTGAAAAAACCAGCGAAGCGGATATGGATCGCCTGTTTGCGGTGAATGTAAAGGGCGTTTATAATTGTATGCACGCAGCGATTGAGGGGATGGTTCAACAAGGCGGCGGCGTTATCTTGAATATGGCTTCCGTCGTTTCAAAAGTGGCGGTTTCGGATCGTTTCGCCTATTCCATGACAAAAGGCGCAGTGCTAACGATGACTTATTCAGTGGCGAGGGATTATGTGGAGAAGAAGATTCGCTGTAATTGCATCTGTCCGGCGCGCGTCCACACACCGTTTGTAGACGGTTTCATCAAAGCGAATTATCCGGGGAAAGAAGACGAAATGTTTAGAGTGTTGTCTCAACACCAACCAATTGGGCGCATGGCAAAACCGGAAGAAGTAGCGAATCTGGCGCTATTTCTTTGCTCCGACGAATCATCGTTCATCACAGGCGGAGCTTACGATCTCGACGGCGGCGTGCTGAATCTCAGATGAAGGGATGTTCTGCGATTTATTGCAAAACTTCATGGATTCGAGGAAAAACGCGCGGTTTGAATAAAATCGTCCTTTCGAGGTTTTTCGATATATGTGATTAGATCGCTTATGGCTCGCTTTATCTCGGGGGCCTTATCTTGAATGCCGATGTAGTTTTTTGCTTGTGCATATCTTTGAACTTCCTTGAGCCTTTCCTGCAAAGACCAGATTCTAAAACGAACAATGTCGCGTCGATTTTGATCGGCATAAGTCTTTGCCGGCAATTCCGGCACGATGGACTGCATTCTTTCAATCGCGCGGCTGATGTTATCGAGCAAAGCCAGGCTCTCCGCTTTCGCCTTCTCAACGTGTTTTTGCATGGATGCAGCGGTCTGTTCTAACAAAATATTCGCCGTTTGAATATCTCGCGCCGCTAAATCCGCATTGCCTGCTTTGAAATTATTGTCTGCTGTGGAAAGAATGATCTCGATCTTTTGAAGGTTTTGAGGAACGAAACGGCGAGCAGTTTCTGTGTCAAGCGATTGAAAGCGTTTTTGAGAAGTGAGCAAATCTTCCTGAAGAGAGTTTCCGCAACCCGCAAAAAGGACAATACCGGCCAGAAGGATTCCCCATAGTGATCTTTTGACTCCCATTTTGCCTCCCTGGAACATTCAGAATAGCATGAAAAACGAACAGTATTCGAACGGAATTTCGAGTTATCCAATCCTGGAAGAGGAAACAAATCTGTAGGTTCTAATCCTGAAGGGTCGTTCGCAAAACGCAGGGTTTTGCAAACTAAAATAGCGGTAGATGAAAACGCTTTGAAGTTGTGACTGAGGTGTGTAAACAAAGAAGCGCAGCTATGAAGCTAAATCTATTCGGCTGATAAATTTAGTATAAGCCAATTTGAGAAAATGTCAAGTTTTAAAAACTCAAATGCGACAATATTCTCAATTTTTAAGGTTTTAGAAGGTTATGCCCTGAAAATTGGTTCGAGATGCCGCACGCCGCACGGGTGGCCGCCGTTTTGATATTCGCAATCGCCCCAGTAAAAACACTTGGTCGAACATATCGGCGCTTTCTCGGCAAGATTCAAGTCCGGGAACAGTTCTTGTTCTTCGAGCAGTCGCTTTTGTAATTTTCTTTTTTGCCAGAGACTTTTAAACATTGATTTCCCAAGCAGCTTGACATTGATCAGTTTTGCCAAATCCTGGGACGCCTGACACTTCGGGTCGCGAATCAAAAACGGTTTAAAGGAGCGGATAGCTTCTTTGACCTGCTGATCTTGGCTAACGTAGCCTAAATATTCCACATCAATTGACAGCAATTCAGCCGCGGCGGCTTGAATGGCCACGCCTTCTTTAACGTCTTGCGAATCGCTGATCATATTCAAGATAAGCTTGGGTTTGTAGGATTCGAGCACTTGTTCGAAGAAATCCCCGGTGCGCTGGTCTATCTCACGAACGCGCGCCAAAGCGTCTTCCATCGTCATTTGCATTCGTCCTGAGCGCGCCAGTTCTTCCATCTCAAGCAACTCTGAGACGGCTTTGTTGTCGTGAAACGCCCGCTTCAGTTTGCGCAGAAGGCAGACTTTAATGAAATTAAACGCTTCCTGAATCGCGGTGGGGTCTGGATTTGTAACGATCAAGCCTTCATCGGCGGACAGAAAAAAATCGATTACATTGTACGAAGCGCCGGCGCCCAGATCGAGAATTACGAAATCGGCGTCAATCGAACGAAGCTGTTTGATGAAGCGAACTTTTTGCGAATATTTTGGATTTGCCAGGCCAAGAGTGCCGCAAGAGCCGCTGATGAGCCCCAGGTTTTCAACGCTCGTTTCTAACACGATGTCGTTGAGACTTTCGCAGTTGAGCGTGTAAAAGTCAAAAAATGTATACTTGGGCTCTAAAATCCCCATGACGGTATGCAGATTTGCGCCGCCAAGATCAGCGTCGACCATCACGACCTTGTAGCCCAAAGTCGCTAAGGCGATGCCTAGCGAGGAAGACAGCACGGTCTTCCCTACCCCGCCTTTGCCGCCGCCCACGGCGAGCACTGTACTTTTTTTTGTATCAAAAACAGCTTCATCTGAGAAAAGCGATCGCAGCTCTTGCAATTGATCCGCTTGCACCCATTGATTGTCGTCTTCATGCCAGACGAGATCGATTGGTGCAAACTTGCCTTTCTTGACCAAACCGCGCAGTTCATTGCGCGAGAAAGGGCCATACTGTTTTTCATCCACCCTGACGAACAAACTATGCATTTCTACCCGAATCCCTGGTTAGCAATGTCTTTAAAATTGTGCAGATTAATCTGCGTAAAAGAGAGCCGAATGAGCTCGCTTCGTTGTATTATACAGATTGTTTTGCCAAATGCGTATTTGCGTATTAGTTTCATTGATTTACGAGACAGTGCTTTTGAATCTGGTTAGGAGGAACGACTAAAGTGAAGAGAATAAAAGTCTTATGCGAAGATGTTTCCATAGCGCGCAACGCGCACCTGCCAAAGTATATGTCGGCGCAAGCTGCCGGGATGGACTTATGCGCCAATATCGTTGAACCGGTGACTTTGGAGCCTGGCGGTCGTAAGTTGATTCCTGCCGGAATCGCAATCGCGCTTCCGGAGAATATTGAAGCGCAAATTCGACCCAGAAGCGGGCTTGCTCTTAAAAACGGCGTGACAGTTTTAAACGCACCCGGAACGATCGATGCTGATTATCGGGGAGAAATCGGCGTGATTCTGATAAATTTAGGTGATGCGCCTTTTGTGGTTCTACCGGGCGCAAGAATCGCTCAAATGATTTTTTCTGAACATAAAACAGCCGAGTTCGAAATCGTGCAAGAGTTGCCGGAAAGCGGCAGAATGGCGGGAGGGTTTGGAAGTACCGGCACGGCCTTGAAAATTAGTTGAGCCGACTATTCTTTATCGAGTTTTCGGAGCAAATTTGCGATCTTTCGCGATTTGAAACTTGCTTTGATTGCGCGAAAATAGCCAAGCGCTTGCCGGTAGTGCTCCAGCGCTTTTTCTTTTTCGGATTGATCCCCGTAGAATTCGGCGTATCGCTGGTGCGTCTCGGCAAGCCCGAGTGCGTAGCCGTTTTTCTGGCTTATTTCCAAAGCCTCGGCAAAATATCGATGCGCCAAAACTTCATTTTCATCTTTGCCATAAATCACGCCCAGAAGCTTGCAAGCGTCCGCTTCGCCGATGTGGTTGCCGATATTGTGGAACAAGCTGACCGCTTTTAAACATTGATTTCGCGCCAGCTCCAGATCATGCATAAAAATGTACAACTCCACACGATTGATCGTTGCGCTGGCATTTGTTACCGCGTCGCCAATTCGTTTTGAAAGGTTCAGGCTTTTTGCATAACATTTCCCGGCTTCGCTCCACATTTCCCGGTCTCGGTAAACGGTTGCAAGGTTGTTGTACGTTTCAGCCAGGCCTTTTTCATCCCCGATTTGCTCGAACAAAGGCAGACTCTTTTGGAAGGATGTCTGGGCTTTTTCAAGCTTGCCGCGAACTGAATACATCGCGCCCATATTGTTATAGATACAAGGCGTTAATTCTATCTCGTCGTAGCGCTCTGTGATCGCAAGCGCCTGCTCGCAAGCATTTTCCATTGGCCGCCACGCTGCTTGCTGAAACCGGGCCGTTGAGAGGCTGTTTAAAGCGTAAGCTTCTTCCAAAACCTCGCCTGAATCCTGGCAAGCCGCAATACTTTTTTGGAAAGAGCCGACCGCTTGCTCGATTTTGCCTTGGTGCATTTGTGCATTTCCGAGTTTGCGGTAAGCTCGCGCCTCTAATTTTCGGTTTTGCAGTCGCTCCCCCGTTTTAGCCGCTTCTTGAAAGCATTCAACGGCTTCGTCGGTGAATCCCCAGTCAAAGTACGTCTGCCCTGAACTTATGAGGAGTTTGTATTCCTGATTCGGCGTTTTGCTGACTTGCGCATTTTTTTGCAGATCATCGACGGCGTCGCGAAAGCGTTTCGCCAACAGCTCTCTGTTGTCGTCTCTTTGGAATTTGCGACTGATTTTCTCGAGCCACCAGACTAAATCCGCGTTTTCCGATGCTCCGGGAGATTCCCAAAGTTTTTCGAGTACTCGCGAAACTTCTTCCTCGGGCAATTTCGCGCTGACTGCAATATTCTGGCCTCTGCGGGGCTTTTCCATATGATAATTGTCTGCAAAAAAGTGTTAACAGCAAGTCCGGCGTTTTATTTTGTCGATAGGGTATAAACTGTAAAATGCGTCGTTTGCGCCTCTATGTAGCCCAGCTCCGGATAAACGGTTCCGCCAATGTCGATAAGGCTGTTTGAGCTTTTGTCCCACCACGCCACAGTCAAATCGGACGCCCGCGTCGTCTTCAGATCGGCTTCGTTTAATGGAAGACGTATTGTCACCGGAACCTTAAATTCGCCGTCGCGGCCAAAATCTGCTGAAATCGTTTCTCCGTTGACAACTTCTATGTACATTTTTTCCGTTTCGCCAATCGCTCCGGGAGGCACGATCATCGCGTATCCGCAATGCTCGATTTTGCCGCCCCGTTCGGGATACATCACGGCGACATGAACGCCGTTACAGGCGTCTCTAAGCACGCCGCCCGACGGGGTCTTTGCTAGATCTGTGACGGACTTTTTTTGCACCGGACGAAGCGCGCCGTTAAGCGTGTGTCTGGCTTGTTCAAAAGAAAGTTCATTTCGTTCTCGCTCATTCGTGACTGGGGATTCACAACTTAAAAAAAACGCCGTCGCCAAAATCCCAACCCCGAGAATCAGTCGTTTCATAAGTGCCGTTTGCATATTATCTCCTTGAGAAAACTGTCCTCTGCGCCGCCACAGTGCGCCACATTAATTATTAATTGAACGATCAAGCCAAGGAATCACGGACGTCAACTTTTGGTAACAGCAGCGCCAAGACTGCCTTCGGCGAAAGTTGACAAAGCAGCCCTGCGCGCCGCTTTTTTTCCTCGTGAAGCTTCCTGTGCTCTCGCACTTTGGGCGTTCGAAACTTCCTGTTTTCAAATGCTCCAAATCAAATTGTTTAACGTCGAATCTTCATGATCAGACGGCTGGTTCACCGCGATAATGCTGGGTAAAACTGAGAATCTGTCTCTTATACACATCTCCGAGCCCACGCGACTCC
>CAXHAT010000293.1:0-7326 GCA_964014485.1 uncultured Deferribacteres bacterium | reverse complement strand
AAGTGACGTTTCTCAGGTGCTATTGGGGAAATTTCCGAGAGTGCGTAACATCAGTGAATAAAATAAAGGATATGCTGATGACTGTTCAACTCAATGAGCAATTGAGACAAAATCTGGAGGCTTTGGCGTCTCAACGCGGCGTAAGCAGCGCCGAGCTTATAGAGCAATGTCTCGAAGAATTTGTGGGTGGCGCTCAAAATGGAGGGTCGCCTTGGCGTCTTGGAGAAAAATTGTTCGGAAAATTCGGCAGCGGACGGGGTGATTTGTCTCGCAACCGAAAAAAAATAGTTCGAGAGAAAATCCATGCGAAACGACGCGCTTATTGATTCCGGGCCTTTGCTTGCACTGTTCGACAGAGATGACGAATATCATGAAACGGCGAGGGCGTTTCTCAGGAATTTTAGAGCAAAACTCATTTCAACAACCGCTGTTTTAACCGAAGTTTGTTATCTTCTGGATTTCAGCATACAGGCGCAAATCGATTTCTTGACGTGGGTCAAAAATGGCGCGGTTCAAATTGAAAATCTGACAAAAATGGACTTGAACAGGATTATTGAACTCACCGAACTTTACGCAGATTTGCCAATGGACTTTGCCGATTCCACCCTTGTCGCTATAGGCGAGAGGCTTGATATTTCAAAAGTAGCCAGCGTTGATCGGGATTTTTATATTTATCGACTTCACAGAAAAAAAGCATTTACGAATATCTTCTTTTAGAAATTGGGGAATCGGCCTGCACATATTCTTTCAAAAACTCTCCAAAGCAAGCTGACATATCGGATAAAAGCTCCAGACGCGATGCATCGCGTCTCTACGTTCCTTCCAAGCTCCCTCCTTTTTGTGCTAAAAAATTAACATTTGTCTTGACATTAGCTCTTGAGGTGTTAATTTATTCGCACGATGTTATTTTTTTAACACTAATTCTATCCGCAAAAAATGCCAGATAAAAACAAGCCCGAACTCAGCCGTCGAGAACGCCAAATTATGGACGTTGTTTTCAAGCGCGGCAAAGTTTCCGCCGCTGAAGTGCTCAAAAATTTGCCTGATAATCCCAGCTATTCGTCCGTCCGTACGATTATGCGCATCCTGGTTGAAAAAGGTCATTTGAAATACAAACAGGACGGCCCGCGCTACATTTATTTTCCAACGGTGACGAAGAAACAGGCGAAACGCTCGGCGTTGCAGCACATGCTGAAAACCTTTTTTGACGGCTCCGCCGAAAAAGCGGTCGCCGCCCTTATTGACATGCCGAAATCCGGCCTTTCAGAAAAAGCGCTCGAGCGGATTTCTAAAAGAATTGAGCAAGCCCGAAAAGAAGGGAGGTAACAATGCCTTTGCCTGGAATTTTTAACGACATGATGGCTGACTTGATGATTTTATCCATAAGTTGGGCCGTAAAAGGCGGTGCAGTTCTCGCGGTTGCCTTGTTAACCCTGCCCCTTCTTAAAGGCGCGGAAGCGGCGACCCGGCACGCTGTTCTTTTTGGCGCACTGACGATGCTCCTGCTCGTGCCGGTCGTTTCAAGCGTTTTACCGACCTGGCAGTTGTCGGACGCTACAGAATCACCTGCCGTCACACTTCCGACGCCTGCGCCGGAGCAGCAAAGCCAGCAGATCACCGTCGAAATCGGTCCGAACCATGCGCCGCGCGTGGAAATTGTTTCAGGCACAATTTATGAAATTATTGATGAGTTTGTCAGTTCGGTAAGCGCGGCCCTGCTTTTCTTTTCCATTTGGTGTCTCGGCTGCATTCTTTTCTTTTTAAAATTCGCCGCCGGCCTGATGAAAATAAAGAAAATGCTTGCCTCATCTCGCAAAGTTTTGGACGGCGCTAAGTCGAGCTTGCTTGATGAGTTAAAGAATCGCATCGTGATTGACAAAAAAATTCACCTGCTGGAAAACGACGCCGTCTGCGTGCCGGTAACGTTTGGCCTGATTCGTCCAGTCATCGTTTTGCCGAAAGAGCACGGGCGCTGGACGCAAGAAAGAATGCGGTTAGTGCTGTTGCACGAGTTGGCGCATATCAAACGTCGTGATTGGGCGAAACAAATTGTTGCTCAAATTGCGGGGATTTTCCACTGGTTCAACCCGCTTTACTGGCTTGCCTATCGCAAATTTCGTCTGGAACGAGAGCACGCCGCCGATGATTTCGTCTTGCAAACCGGCGCAAAATCTTCGACCTATGCGACGCATCTGCTTGAAATTGCCCGAGCGCTTAACAATGGCCCAAAACCGTTGGTCGCCGCCGTGGCCATGGCAAAGAAATCACAATTGGAGGGCAGGCTTTTGGCCATACTCGACACGCGACAAAAGCGCACCTGGTTTCGACGCGCCGTCAATTCCGGACTTATTACCGCTTGCATCTTCGGCTCAGCGACGGTCGCGGCCTTCAGCCCATTCCCAGGGCAATCAGAGAAAAAAATCTCCAAGAACATGCTGGCCGCGCTCAAAGGCGAACGTGGCCCGGAAGCGCGCGTCGGCGTTGTCTACGGCAGCAGCATCGCGAGAAAACTGCCGTATGATTTCACCCGGAAAAACGAAGATTTTCTGCGCAAGACTTTGGATGACGCAGACTGGGAAATGCGTACAGCAGCGGCCTACGCTCTCGGCGTGCGGCTATGGTCGCCCCCGGCTGATCTGGTAAAAAAAGCCCTTGAGGACGAGCGTTGGGAAGTAAGACATTTCGGCGCCTGGGCGGCGGAACGCGCGAATGACCGCAGCCTTATCGAACCGCTCAAACAAGCCTTGCGTGATCCCAGATGGGAAATCAGCCATCTTGCCGTAACCGCCATTGCGAGAACTTCAAAGAGAGCGGCGGTGGAACCGTTAATTGAAGCGCTGCAATATCCGAATTGGCATACTTCGCACCAGGCGGCGTGGGAGCTTGGCTTGATCGGCGATCAACGCGCCGTTGAACCATTAATCGCCGCTTTGGCGCGGGACGATTGGATGACGCGGCACGTCGCGGCTTGGGCGTTAGGCGAAATGGGGGCGGCGGAAAGCGTCCCGTCGCTCATTGCCGCGCTGGCTGACAAAAAATGGGAGGTTCGCAAGGAAGCGGCTAAAGCTTTGGGACGAATTGGCGGCTCCGAAGTCAGGGAATCGCTAACCAATTTGCTCGACGACAACGAAGAAAAAGTGCGCGCCGCAGCGAAGCTTGCATTGGAAGAAATATAAACAACTTTTTCACTCAAAACTCTCAACCTTTTCGGTGAATCGGGATTCTTGAAAAGCCGGGAATCCCGTTTTCCATCTTTCCTCAATTCCACCTCTACCCCTTAAAATTCAGGAGATACGTATGTCCAAAATCAAATTCTCACTGATAGCTGTTTGTCTCGTTTGGAGTTTATCGACGACATTGTCCGCTCAAAAAGCGTCTCTCAAAATCGGCGATTTAGAAGTAAAAACTGAGACTTTGAAAGCCGCCGAAGGTACGGAAGTGTTCGCGGAGCTGTGTCGGCTCGTCGTCCCGGAAAACCGCACAAAGCCCGACTCGCGTCCCATCGAAATTGCTTTCACGCGTTTGAAAAGTAAAGCCGAGAATCCAAAAGCGCCGCTCGTTTACCTGGCAGGCGGCCCGGGCTCTTCCGCAAGCGGGATGGCCAATAATCCGCATGCGCTTGGCGCTTGGCTGCCGGTTCTCGAAGTGTGCGACGTGATCCTGCTCGATCAGCGCGCTACCGGCAGATCAAAGCCAAATCTGAGGTATTTTTCAAAAAAGCCCGTGCCGCGCGAAGTTTTTGTGGATGAAAATTTGGCCCATCAACGATTTGAAGAAATCGCAAAAGAAGCGGTCGAGCATTTTCGTCAGCAAGGGGTCGATCTCGACGGCTATAACAGCAACGAAAGCGCGGACGACGTCAACGCGATTCGCGAAGCGCTGGGCTTGGACAAAATCAACTTGTTCGGCTTCAGCTACGGCACGCATCTCGCGCTGGCCACCATTCGTCGGCACGGCGATCATCTCGAAAATGTGATCGCTGTCGGCGTGGAAGGGCTGCACGAAACCTACAAGCCGCCGTTCAATCTGGACACGCAATTTCGCAAGCTCTCGCTCATGGTTGCGGCGGACAAGCGCGTTGGCCCGTTTGTGCCGGATATGGTTGCGTTGCTTAAACGCGTGTTCAAAAAGCTGGAAAAAGAACCGATGCTCGTGGAAATTTTTGATCGTCAATCGAATCAAAAAATCAAAGTGCCAGTGGGCAAATTCGGTTTGCAGTTCATTCTGCGGCGAGATATCGGCGATGCCAGCGATCTGCCGGTTTTCCCTAAACTGCTTTACTCAATTGACCAGGGCGATCCTTCGATTTTACAATGGTTTGTGCAAAAACGCTGGCGGGTTTCAGCGGTAGATTTAATGGGCCTTTTTGTCGACGGAGCTTCGGGAGCGTCGCCTGAGCGATTGGCAATGATTGAAAAACAGGCCAAACTCAGTTTGTTTGGCAATGCCGCGAATTTCCCTTGGCCGGACATCAACAAAGCCATAGGCGTGAAAGATTTAGGCGAGGCGTTTCGCGCACCGCTGGTCAGCGACGCTCGCACGCTGTTTCTCTCCGGCTCGCTGGACTGGAACACGCCGCCGCATCAGGCTGAATTCATGCGCTGGGGCATGCCAAACGCCACGCACATTGTTGTGGAAAACGCCGGGCACGAGCAGATTTATGTGCAACCCAAAGTCTTTGAAACGATGATTCGGTTTCTCAAAGGCGAGGACGTTCGTGAAGTCAAAGTCGTCCTGCCGCCGCTGCGGTTTGCACCGATTGAAGGGAGCGATCCAAAAGTAAGCCATCCGAGTCTGGCGGGAGTTAATTGATTAACCGTCCATCCGATGTAACTCTGACAGGGTTCTGAACCCTGTCAGAGTTAGAATATATTCAGAAAAGAATAGCTGAGAATTCTGGCGCGTTCTTCTTCGCACAGACAAACGGCTGATTTTCGCGCCTGCGGCTTAGTTCCCGCCGTCTTGACTTTCCTCCAACCGTTCTCTATACTTGCCCCTTAATAAAATTTCAATTGGTTCAAGGAAAATTCGACATGTCGCCTTCGGAAGTCGTCAGCGAATGGATTCGGCGATTCAACAATGCAGATGTTGACGGCCTGGCCTCGCTTTACGCTGAAGACGCAGTCAATCATCAAGTCGTCACAGAACCGCTCGTCGGGCGCGAAGCCATTCGCGAAATGTTTGAAATTGAGTTTGGCCGTGCTGAAATGACCTGCATTCAAGAGCAGCTCTTTGAAGACAGCGAGTGGGCGATTCTCGAATGGCGCGATCCGACGGGACTGCGCGGCTGCGGCTTTTTCCAGATAAAAAACAACCAAATCGTTTTCCAACGCGGCTATTTCGATCAACTCACATTTTTTAAGCAGCAAGGGCTTCCCGTTCCGGAGAGTTACTTGGACGAATGAAAAACTGTTTTTTGACACAATCATAAGATTGTCGTTCAGGAGGAATCTATTTTGCCGCGACGTTCGAGCAAAATAGATTTCTCCTGAATGACAATTCGCCGTTTTTTTAAATTTGCGATTCACTACCTGGCACTTTTTGTATAGCCTTCTAAAACTGGCGAGAGAAGCCGGAATTGTCATGCTGGAAGCATCTTTTTTGATCCGCTCCTTGAACTTTTGAGCATGATCTGTACTGGGCGATAACAAAGATTCCTCCAGAATGACAAAACGAAGCCTTTCGACGGCTCGAAAATGCAGTTTTAAAAAAGTGTCAGATAGAGAGAATTTGCGGCAAGATTTTTTTGTAAAACGAATTTCGTAGCGGAGGGAAAATGTCAGAAAAAACCGGCCTGAGCGCCAACGCTTATCGTCCGATTCCAGAAGGCGAAACCTACGAACCCTTTGTCCCGGCCTCGGAAAGTCCGGTTGAGTTTACGCTCAAAACCGTCCTCTTTGGCATATTTTTCGGCGTTTTGTTCGGCGCGGCCAACGCCTATCTTGGCCTCTATGCCGGGCTCACAATTTCCACGTCAATCCCGGTCGCCGTGATGACCGTGGCGGCCTTTCGCGCACTTGCCGCCGCCGGAATGAAATCCACCATTCTCGAAGCGAATATTTCACAGACCATTGGTTCCGCTTCCAGCTCCCTTGCCAGCGGCATTATTTTTACGCTGCCGGCGCTTTTTCTCTGGCAACTCGATCCAACGCTTTTGCAAATGACGCTGCTCGCTATGTTCGGCGGTCTGCTGGGCGTGCTGTTTATGATTCCGCTGCGGCGATTTCTCATCGCTCGCGAGCACGGCAATCTTCCATACCCCGAAGGCACGGCGTGCGCCGAAGTTTTGGTGGCGAGTCAAGTTGGGGGATCACGCGCTAAAAACGTTTTTTTAGGGCTGGGCACAGGACTTGGGTTCAAATTTTTGACGGACTGGATTCAGGTCATCCCGAAAGACGTCAAATTTTCCGTGCCCTTTTTGCCCAAGAGCGAATTGTCTTCCGCCATGTCGGCGGCGCTTTTTGGCGTGGGTTACATCCTCGGGCCGCGCATCGCCACCATCATGGTCGGCGGCGGGTTGCTTTCCTGGCTGGTACTCATTCCTGCGCTCGTTTTTTGGGCGGACGGTCGTACCACGCCACTTTTTCCCGAAACCACGCTTCTTATTCCCGACATGGAGCCTCTAGCTATTTGGAATCGGTACGTTCGATATATTGGCGCCGGGGCGGTGGCGACCGCCGGATTTATCACGCTGTTCAAAAGCATTCCAACGATGATTGAAAGCTTCAAAATCGGAATGCAGCAACTAAAAAATCGCGTTGAAAACGCCGGGATCAAAATTCCGCGCACTGATCAGGATTTGCCTCTGCAATATGTCGCCATTGGCGCCGGGGTGATTGCTCTGGCCATGGCCGCCGTCCCGTTTGTCTTTGGCCCGATTTCATCGTTCGGCCTGAGACTCGCGGGAGCCGTTCTCGTGGTTATTTTCGCGTTTTTCTTCGTCACGGTTTCTTCGCGCATCGTCGGGCTTGTCGGCGTCACTTCGAACCCTACGAGCGGAATGACCATCGCCACGTTGATCGGAACGGCTTCCCTTTTTCTCATCATGGGCTGGACGGGCGATGTCGGGAAGGTCGGGGCGATCACCGTCGGCTGCGTCGTGGCCATCGCCGCTTCAATTGCCGGAGACACTTCGCAGGATTTGAAAACGGGATTTCTTTTGGGCGGCACCCCGCGCCGACAGCAGATCGGCGAATTGTTCGGCGTACTTACCTCCGCAACTTTCGTTAGCCTCGCGGTGATTTTGCTCGGCGAAGCCTACACTTTTGGCTCTCCTGAACTCTGTCTCTTATACACATCTCCGAGCCCACGAGACTCCATTGCATC
>CAXHAT010000292.1:0-7354 GCA_964014485.1 uncultured Deferribacteres bacterium | reverse complement strand
CGGACTCAGGTTTTTTCCTTTGCTTGAAAAAAGCCGAGTCCGCTCATCAAGAACAGCGGCGCCAACGCCAGATGCAGCGTTGCGGGCGTTTTCAAAAAAATAAAAAGCGCGCTGAGAACGAGTGTGACGACGAAGGTCACTTTGCCAAAAGTTAGACGCTTTTTACGCTCTTGTGCGCCGATGTTTATGATGCAATGTTGGGACATTTTAAAGACAACGTGTTTTGGCGCTTTGGCCATTCATTTTCTAAATCAGTAACTGACGTTACGCAGCCAATGTAGAAAATGGAGTGCAAGGCTTGCCTTGCTATTCCGCTACGCTTTTTCCTAAACTTTTTCGTTAACGTTCAGAATGCATCGTTCTTTGCTGGCCGAAGCTGAAAAGCAAAGCAAGCTTTGCACTCCTTACGTTTGCGGCGCGCGTAACATCAGTCAGTAATTTAAAACCCCTGGAAAATAAACAAAAAATGCCTTTTCAATTTAAGCGAAAACAAACCGTTGAGTTTGCTGACACAGACATGGCCGGCATCGCGCACTTTTCGAATTTTTTTCGCTACATGGAGATGACGGAACACGCCTTCTATCGTTCGTTAGGGTTTGTCATTCATTCAAAAGAAACCGAGACTGAGTATGGCATGGCCCGTGTGAACGCGAAATGCCAGTTTTTTCGGCCCGTCAAATTTCAGGAAGTGGTAGAAACCCAGCTTCTGGTAAAAGAGAAGCGAGAAAAGTCACTGACGCATGTTTTCGTTTTGAGGAAAAATACTGCCCGGCACGGCGAGCAAATTGTCGCTTTTGGAGAAATGACGGTCGTTTGTATCGGCGTTGACGAGCAGCAGGGCAAATTGGCCGCATTGCCGATTCCTCCGGAAATTTACCAAAAAATTGAAATCTCGCCGTCCGGCGTAATCCCTGAATTGGACGGAAGAGGCAACGTAAAGGCAAAATAGGCGGCTGGTTACAACAAGGAGACTTGGAAAGCGTCTGAATTCAAAGGCGTTTTCGTTGAGTTCAAAACCAGCAATTATTGTCGATAATATTCGAAAACGGAGAAGGAAGAAATGGCAAGCACTAACCCGCAAGGGTTCACCTGGTTGGCGTGGGCGTTGATGACGGTCGTTTGTTGGGGACTTTATGGCATTCTTTTGCATTCCGGTCAAACGTACATGGCTGACCCGGTCAACGGGCGCTACAAAGCGTTTTTGTTCGTTGGCGTCGCATATTTCGTTGTTGCGATTGTCGGGCCGGTTATCGTTATGGTGGCAAACGGGGTCTCCTGGAATTTCACGGGCAGCGGGATGACATGGTCATTTATCGCGGGAGCCGTTGGCGCGATTGGCGCTTTTGGCGTGTTGCTTGCTTTTGGCGCGAAAGGATCGCCCGCCGTTGTGATGTCGATTATTTTTGCCGGGGCGCCGGTGGTAAATGCAACAATCGCGCTTATCATGCACCCCCCGGCGGGCGGGTTTGGCGCTTTGAGATGGCAATTTATAGCCGGAATTTTGCTGGCCGCTCTCGGCGGGTTTTTGGTGACTAAGTATAAGCCGGGCCCGGCTCCGGCAAAGACCGCAAGCGCTGTTCAAACGCCTGGAGACTTATCGGCGAATGATTGATTCTTCCATGCAGCCGCTGGCGACGACGCAACAAAGGCAGCTTGAAAAACTCAATTTTCTTCTGCAGGAACTCCGCAAATCCAATCCGTTTTACCGCCAAAAAATCGAGCAAAGCGGGTTGGGACTGCCGCTTCTTTCCTTTAATGATTTTTTTGCGTGCTTTCCGCTGACGACCAAAAGTGAAATCGAAGCCGACCAGAAAGCCAACCCGCCGTTCGGCACAAACCTTACATTTCCGCTGGAAAGGTACGTTCGTTTTTCGCAGACAAGCGGCTCAACCGGTCGTCCGATTCATTGGCTGGACACGCCGGAAAGCTGGCGCTGGATGTTGGAAAAATGGATTGCCGTCTTTCAGGCCGCCAAAGTCTATGCGGAAGATCGGGTGTTTTTTGCCTTTTCTTTCGGTCCGTTTCTAGGGTTATGGACGGCGTTCGAAGCTGCGCAGGCCGTTGGTTGTTTAACCATCCCGGGCGGCGGTTCAAACAGCATCTCCAGGCTCGAACTAATCATCAAACTGCAAGCAACCGTGTTGTGCTGCACGCCGACTTACGCGCTGCATTTGGCCGAAGTCGCGCGAAAAGAAGGCGTTGATTTGGCCAAATCGCAAGTACAAAAAATCTTTGTCGCCGGAGAACCGGGCGGGAGCATTCCGGCAACGAGAAACCGAATCGAAACATTGTGGAACGGCGCGCGCGTTTTTGACCAGCACGGACTCACCGAAGTCGGCCCTGCCAGCTATGAACGCGTCGACAGGCCGGGGACATTGTTTATTCTTGGCAAAGCTTTTATCCCGGAAGTCGTTGACCCCAAAACACTCAAAGAAGTGGACGCCGGCGAGACGGGCGAGCTGATTTTGACCAACCTGGGGCGCATTGGCTCGCCGCTTTTGCGCTATAGAACGGGCGATCTTGTTCGGAAAGGCGAGTTCATTCCCGGTCAGTTTGGTACGCAAGATTTAGCGTTGGAAGGCGGTATTCTTGGCCGATCTGACGATATGGTTTTGGTGAGAGGCGTGAATGTTTATCCCGCCGCCGTCGAAAGCGTTCTGCGCGAATTTGAGGAAATCGCTGAGTATCGCGTTTTTGTGAAAAAGCAAAATGAGATGGTGGAATTGATGATCGAGATTGAGTTCGACGCGGCGCACGGCGCTGTGGAAGAGTCGCGCGCGCAAATTCAAAAAGCGTTGCGGCTTGCTTTTTCTTTGCGGATTCCCGTCGAAGTCGTTCCTGCCGGACACTTGCCGCGTTATGAAATGAAGGCGAAAAGATGGATTCGAGAATAGAATCAGCTTTTCCTTTTTAACACAAAACTGAACGTTGAACCTTCCCCGAGACGACTCTTCACCATAACGCTGCTGGCGTGCGCCTCAACGATGTGTTTGACGATGGCCAATCCCAACCCTGTCCCGCCGACAGTCCTCGATCTTTGCTTGTCAACGCGGTAAAATCTTTCAAAAAGCCGCGGGATATGTTCTTCGGCAATGCCTGAGCCTGTGTCCGAAACATAGACCTCAACCGCTTCGCCCGCAATTCGACATCCGACCTCGACCCTCCCGTTCGGCAAATTGTACTTCATCGCGTTATTGATGAGGTTTGACATGACCTGAGTCAATCGGGTTTCGTCACCTCGGACTTCTACATCGTCGACGTCTTTCCCGAGATTGAACTCAAGTATGATCTTACGCTCCGCCGCTTCGCTTCTAAACTGAGGCACAAGTTTTTCGAGCCAGGCGCTAAGGCTGAAATGGCGAAAACTCATTTGCATTTCGCCTGATTCTATCCGGGAAATATCGATCAAGTCGGTGAGTAAAAGATTGAGACGCTGCGCTTGCAAATACGCTCTTTCGATGAAGCGCAGTTGTTGTTCGCCGTCTGAGATCTTGCCGTCCATAAGCGTCTCAAGGTAGCCCTGCAGCGTAAAAATCGGAGTCCGAAGTTCGTGGGAAACGTTTCCCAAAAATTGACTTCGAATAGTTTGCAGCTTTTGCACCTTGTTCAGGTCGTCTCGCAGCTTTCCGACCATTTCGTTGAGCAAATCCGCCAAATCGCCGGTTTCATCGTCTGAGTATTTTGTAAAGTGCGTGTCAAGCTTGCCTTGTTGAACGGCTTTTGCTGAAACGGCGAGTTCGCGCAAAGGCGCAGCAAGCCGGTTCGAGACCCAGAGTGAGACGAACGCCGTCAAGACAAGGACAATTCCGGCGCCGACAGCAGTTTTCCATCGCACTTCTACAAGCACGGCTTGTACTTTCGTCAGCGGAATCGCGACACGTAAAAAATAAACCTGCGAGACCGGGAAATCGTTTTGCCGGAATTTGGAAAAGATTGTCGCGACGTAGAAGAGCGGGATATTGATGGTGGCGCTCGTTCGTTCGTCGCTGCCTACGCTTTCAGCTATAGCTTCCTGCAATTCCGGGCGTCCCCAATGATTCTCAACATGGATAAGAGAGTCGCGCCGTACTTCAGAATCGAAGAGCACCACGCCGATGGAGTCGATGAGGGTGATTCGGAGTTCAGCGGAACGGGCGTAAGCCGTTAATTGGGAATAAGAATCAGGCGAAAAATCGAATTCGGTGAGCATGTCCCCAAGTAGAAAATCAAGCTCGCTGAGTTGCTTGCTTAACTCTTCCAGAATTCTGCCTTTTTCATAGCGCTGCAGCTCATAGCTTATGATAATTGTGACGAACGTCGTCACGATTAAAAGGAGGGAGAGGTTGGCTGTGATGAGTTTCTTACGTATCGTGAAGCGTTTGAAGTTCTGCATAAATCGTGAAGCTTTGAAAGGCAAAGATCGCTCTCGTCCGTTCGAATTCAGGAAGAGTGGGGAGTCGGAATGCGCAACACAAAAAAAGCCCCGCGATAAAGGCGGGGCTTACACTGTTAGGGAGCCTCGGAAAATCCGGTGCTAACAGATTCTCCGCGAGGCTCCCTTCAAACTCTGACTATTGATAGGATCACCTCTCTTTTGCAGGGGGTCCGTCATCGCGCCCGAAGCTTCCCTGGTTAAACTCCCGACGCAGCCTGAACTCTGGCGAAAGATAAGGCGCTTCTGTCCTAATGTCAAATTTTTTTTACGACGGCTGGACGAATTTACAAGCCGTCCCCTTTTTTCTCCGGAATCCACATGTCGGCGGGCTGAAGGCCGCATTCCTCGACCATTTCTATGCACCAGGCCAGTTTACCCAAATCATCGCCGCCGCCGTTATTCGTGCCAAATGTAAACTTGACGCCGCCGGCTTTTGCTCTCTTGATGAACGCCGGACTTGGAATTTTGCGCCGGTCGTTCAGCTCCATCGCAACATCGTTTTCAACCAACGCCTGAATCACGCGATCCATCCGCGCTTCCGTCCATAGATCATCGTAGCGGTCGTTTAATTCGTCCGGGACATACGTCGGATTGACGTAAAGATCGATAGGCTCGGAGCTGATAATTGCGACCGTCCTATCGACAAGCTGCTCCATGAAATCCTGCGGATCGCCGATTTCCGTTTCCTCCGGCATCCAAAGCCGCATGCGCTTGCCGTTGTTGTTTGTCCAGGTCATGCCGTCGGTGAAAACATAGTCGAATTTGGCGATCGTTTCTTTAGAAAACATGTCCAGCCATTCGCGACCTTCGGCTTGCATGGCCAGAAAAGTATGCGGCGGTTTTTGGTAATTCGCGAGATATTCTTCCACTTCGGCGTCAGACTCGAATCCCATTTGCAAACCGCAATTCACCGCCATGCCATAGGTGTAGCCGTACTTGCGCGCATTCTCAAGCGCGGGCTCCATTTCAAGGCCGCCTTTGAGATGGACGTGCAAATCCATCAATGGAAAATTGTCGTTTGAAAGCTGGGTGATTCTCCGATCAAAATCCGCATCCGGCTCCGGCGTTCCAGGCGTGGGCAGATCATCCGGCAATAGTTTTACCCTGATATTTTTGTAATAAACAACGCTGCCCGGATCATGGCCTTGCAGGGCGAACGTCCCCGACGAAAGCAGGCGATCTTTTTTGTCTTCCGGTCGAAAAGGATTCTCGGCTTCGGTATAATCGACTGTTTGAACATCATTGATGAAAATGCGAATCGTTTTGCCTTGCACCACGATTTTATAGGTGAACCATTCGTCATCTTGTGCAGGCGTTTTCCAGACATTGCGAATGGCGTAAAGACTGCCGGTCATTTTGCGCTCGATATACTCGCCGGGTTTGGTCTCGGGCGCGGAGTTGATGACTTGCGCCTCATAACCTTTGCTCGGCCAGCCTTTTTCCTGGTATTCTGTGTGAAAATAAATGCCGGAATTCGAGCCGGGCTTGGTCATTACCTCTGCCGTAAATTCAAAATTTTTGAAGTCGTGGTCGCTGACTTCACCGGTATAAAAAAGATGTGAACGCGTCCCTTGCGTAACGAGCGCGCCGTCTTTTACGCTCCACGTTTCGGGATTTTCCGAAGCCTGCCAACCATTCAAAGTTTCGCCGTCAAACAGCGAAATCCACCCGTCCGTTGATGTGCAACTGAATTGAAACGCGAGCATCGACACGCAGCAAATACGAAATACTCTGGTCATTTTTCCTCCTCCGATTTCGGGAAACAACGCTTTTCGAAAATGTTAATGTTGGCTCGTAAATTCTTGATAATCCGCCTCACACGCATCCGCGGAAACATCACCGGAACGGATCAGCAAACGATGGCGAAACGTTACGGATTCTCCGGCTTTTAATGAAAAATTCAACTCTTCCGCGCCCTCGCTAAAAATCTTTTGCCCCAGCGGATTCGCTGCGAACAGCCCGTAACCGCGAGCGTGCCAATAAGTCGGGTAGCCGACGTTTTCCGGGTGATCGAAAAGCGCGAGAGTGACTTTTTCGCTATTAATTTCGCCGCGCAGCGCAACCCACGGAGCGCGCTTTCCCCAAACGTCCATGCCGGAAACGCCTTCCGAACTGAGATAATTACCCGTCACGCCGTCATTATTCAAAACCGCAATCGTCGTTGGTTTGCCGCTTGCGTCGGTGAGCGTGACGGGCGAACCGGACGGGTGTTCCAGAGCCCGCGTCACACGAACGGCGATCATGCCTTCCTTGTTGTCTTTGAAAAGAACGTCTTGGTCAGTTGCCGTCAAAGTTGTTGTTCGATCTATCGCGCGCATATTTTCAGCGGCGTAAAAATCGAAGCGCGTGTTTTCTTGCAAAATTATCGAGTCGTCTGGTCTGAGCCAATTTTGTGAAATTTTGAGAGCGCCTTTGCCGTCGCCGGTTTCCATCGTATGGATTTCGGCGTGCCGAATCGTTCCCATCTCGTTTGCCCGTTCCGACTTGATGGCGTCAGAATTATTCCAGAAATCCAGACCGTTCACATCGCCGTAATTCAGCCAAAAACCAATTTGGTGGGGATGATCCGTTCGTTCGCCGGCGCCGGGTTCCAATGGATATTTGCGCGTAATCGTATTGCCGCCCGCTGTGATTATCGGATACAGCACGGTTTTTTTCAGAACGCTTATTTTGTCTGAGTAAAGGTAGGATGTAAATGGTTTGCCGCCGACGGTAAAGTCTACCCTCTGCGCCGCAGGATCATTTTTGACAGCGATTTGATAGCCGCCGTTTGAAGTACCGTCTTTTTTGTCGCAGCCAAATGCGGTGAAAATAACAGCGAATGCAAGCAAGCAACAAGCAGTCACAGCCTGGTACCCAGTAGGAGGTTCACCCCAAAGTAATTCTTTACTCTTGGTATTCTGCCTTTTGTAAATATCTAGCATAGTGGCTGTGCATGAC
>CAXHAT010000291.1:0-7360 GCA_964014485.1 uncultured Deferribacteres bacterium | reverse complement strand
TACACCAAGAAGCTCGTCGGCAGCGTCAGATGTGTATAAGAGACAGCTAAAAAGTCTGCCGACAAACGTCATTCCGGCAGGCAGGTTCTGCGAAGTAAATCCCGTCGGAACAGTGATCGCCGGAAAGCCGGTTTGCGGCGATAAATACTGACTATTATCTCCCGCAGGACTTTCCATATCGCCGATTTTGCGCGGCGGGTTGCTCCAGGTAGGATAAACGATTGCGTCAATTTTCTGAGCGTTCATGGCATTTAAAACAGCCTCGCGGAAGCGAATATTTCTCTCATCGTGGTACAAATCCAGACACGGCGGATCGCGTTCTTCCGGCGGCGTCACAGCTTGCAGCCCGCGCTTCAGCCTGCTTCCGATGTATGGCGAGTACAAACCGGAATTGACGATTTCAGCAAGGTTTTTGTAAGGCGCGGCTTCGCCCAAAGAAGCGAGATAATTATTCACGTCGTGCTGAAAAACATTGCACCAAATGTTTCTTGTCATCGAATCGAATCCCGCGATTTCAAACGGGTCGACAATTTCGGCGCCCAACGACTTGAGTTTCCGGACGGCGTTTTCCGTCAGCGCCTTAATTTCGGGATCGCCGGTTGCCGCGTCAAGATATTTTCTGAAAACACCAATCCGCGCGCCTTTCAGTCCGTCCTTTTGCAAGAATTGCGTGTAATTTTCGGGAACCTTGCCTTTGCTTCTTTCAGTGATCGGGTCAGCCGGATCGTAACCTGCAATGACTTCAAAAACGCGCACGGCGTCTTCCACCGTTCGCGCCATTGGGCCGCCAATATCGTTGCGCAAATAGAGCGGAATAATTCCGTCGCGGCTGGTCAAGCCCATCGTTGAGCGAATGCCCGCGAGCGCGTTGTGCGAAGAAGGCCCGCGGATGGAATTCCCCGTGTCCGTGCCCAAGCCGACAAGCCCCAAGTTTGCCGCAACAGCCGCCGCCGTTCCGCCGCTGGACCCGGCGGGAACACGATCCAAATCGTACGGATTACGCGTAATTCCAGAAATCGAGCTGACCGTGACGTAGGGACTGAACGCCCACTCCGCCATGTTCGATTTCGCCAAAATAATCGCCCCGGCTTCTCGCAGTTTCCTGACTTGAAAAGCGTCGTCAGGCGGAATGGAATTTTTCATCGCCAGCGAACCGCCCGACGTTTGCAAGTCTTTCGTGTCGTAGTTGTCTTTAATGATCATCGGCACGCCGTGCAGGGGCAAGAGCTTGCCAGAGCGCTTGAATTCCGCGTCCAGTCGGCCAGCTTCTTCCAGCGCTTTTGGGTTGACGACGACCAAGGCGTTCAACCGCGTCGGCTGATCATACTTTTTAATACGTTCGAGATACGCCTCGACCATATCCCGGCACGAAATTTTGCCGGACGCTAACGCTTGATGAAATTCCGCAATCGTGATTTCGACGACATTGAATTTCTCAGCGGATTGAGCGTATAGAATCGTCCATGCGCCACTCGCAACGTACAACGCCGCTAGCAGCAACGCTTTTGCTTTCATGATTTCCATCCCTCGTCAAATTGATTCACCTGATGAGAAGCATCCTGCGGGTTCGAGAAAATGAACGTTCTTCCGTCACAATCTGGATACGGTAAAAATAAACCCCGCTGGCCACTTCTTCACCGATTTGATTGCGTCCGTCCCAAATCAATTCATGCCGTCCCGCCGGTTTGGCCGTCTCATTCATGAGCGCTCTTACGCTGCGCCCGAGAGCATCGAAAACGGTCAGATTAATTCGAGCGTCAGCCGGGGTTTGGTAGCTGATTTTGGTTTCGGGATTAAAGGGGTTCGGGTAGTTAGCGTGCAGTTTAAACTGCGCTGGCAGACCCTGCTTGCTTGCCGAATAATCCTTGACTTCCGCAACGACTGTCTTGAAAATCTCAGCGCCGGAGAATTTTGAAATAAGCGTCGGACCAAGAGTGATCACGCCGTCAACGATTTTGATGTGTGATCCGGTGGCGGGCGCTTCCTGAGTCTTAAGATCATACTTTATTTCGATGATCGCATTTTCGAAGTCCGCGCCTTTAGCATCAGTTGCAAAACCGCCGAATCGAATAAAACCCGGTTTTTGAAAAACGTCAACGAAAAACTTTTTATCGCTCAAGTCAGCGGGCGGGCGAATTTCAAGAATTTCCAGCGCCCGGGCGTCATAACGCAAGACGCCGCCGAAAGCATAGATCGCTTGATCCGCCTCCAAAGCATGGACGCGAACTTGCGCAACTCTTTCCGACATAGCAGGCTTTTCCAAGTGTTCGGCAATGCTTAAAACCACCGGGGACGGCGTGACGGACTTTTTGTAAAGCGAGGTGCCTGCCGCGGAATCAGGCGAAAAACTCAGATCAACGTCTCCCGCGCCCACGACGTTAAAATCTTGCTCCGTTTGGCTGATCATGACGTTTTCAAGCTCAATTGAAGCGGGGGCGTTTTTCCATGCATCCGGCGCGTTTATGTCAAAGCTGGCCGGAAAGACGCGCCAGTCGTCGACAGGAAAATTTGAAGCGCCGTTGAGAAATTGGTCAAAAATGAGAAGAGCGTCTCTTGGGGTGATTTGGTTGTCGCCGTTTACGTCCGCCGCCAAGGCCTGACAGCCTGAAGCATTTGCGTTCAAGTACATGTCAAAAGCAAGAAAAGCGTCGCCCGGCGTAATGTAATTTTGTGAAGTGTCTGAACTGAAAGAAGCTTCTAAACGGTAGTTTTCATTCGGCGTCAACTCATCGAAACGAAAGGCGCCCAGAGAATCCGTCAATTGTTCAAACAAGCTTTCTTCCGCAACGCTGATTTTGGCGTTCGCTCCACTCAACGGCTTTTGAAAATCGCTTGCGCCGGTTGAATCGCAGTAGAAAACTTTTCCGGCGACAAATACCGTGAGGCTAACCGTAATCACGCCATTTTCCGTTTGGATCGCAATCGGATTTCCTGCTGAATCTGCGGCGGTGGCCAGCGAAAAACTGAGCGCGGCGCTGTCGCCTCCCGTCGCCGTTTCGTCAATTTTAAATCGTATGGTTGCGAGAACGCCGTTCTCGGTAATCGGGCCGCCGCCGAGATCGGCGAAAGCTAGCCGCATACTGTCTGCTCTTGGCGCGTGAATGGCGAGTCGCGCGCCCGGAACGATGAGGCCGGTTTCGAAACTGTCGAAACTCAAAAGTTCATTTGTTGTTTCGATCACAGCGCTTAACGCCCCAACCGCCTGACCATCAATTTGAAGAAAAAGCGGCACGTCAACAAAATTACCCGGCGTGCCGACGACGTCCGTTGCCGCCGACAACGTAACGCCCGCATTTTGGGGAGCCGCTGCAATTGCCGCGGGAGCAAGGAGAAAAAACGCAAAAATGGGGAGCCTGAGAATGGGACGGCGGGAGATTTGTTGTTTAAGCGCGGAGAAGCTGAAAGCGTTAAAATATTGCATTTGATTATCCGTTAAGTTTGGAAATGCTGGCGCGGAAAAGCTGTAAAGAAAAACGAGACACGGATTCAAATGACATTTCACGAAAATTCTTGGGTTATTGCAAAATTCTCTGTTTGGCACTTTTTGCGGACTGCGACGATTCATCGTCGCTAATGAGAATCAAAAGTTGCTCGCAGGTTTTGATTGCGTGTACCAAACGACGCGACGCCGTCCCCAAACATATCATTTGCAAAGCATAACTTGCAGTAGGGGTTCAAAATTTTGAACCCCTACTGCAAGTTATGCTTTGCAAATGATATGTTTGGGGACGGCGTCGCGTCGTTTGGTACACGCAATCAAAACCTGCGAGCAACTTTTGATTCTCATTAGCGACGATGAATCGTCGCAGTCCGCAAAAAGTGCCAAACAGAGAATTTTGCAATAACCCAAGAATTTTCGTGAAATGTCATTTGAATCCGTGTCTCGTTTTTCTTTACAGCTTTTCCGCGCCAGCATTTCCAAACTTAACGGATAATCAAATGCAATATTTTAACGCTTTCAGCTTCTCCGCGCTTAAACAACAAATCTCCCGCCGTCCCATTCTCAGGCTCCCCATTTTTGCGTTTTTTCTCCTTGCTCCCGCGGCAATTGCAGCGGCTCCCCAAAATGCGGGCGTTACGTTGTCGGCGGCAACGGACGTCGTCGGCACGCCGGGTAATTTTGTTGACGTGCCGCTTTTTCTTCAAATTGATGGTCAGGCGGTTGGGGCGTTAAGCGCTGTGATCGAAACAACAAATGAACTTTTGAGTTTCGACAGTTTCGAAACCGGCCTCATCGTTCCGGGCGCGCGACTCGCCATTCACGCGCCAAGAGCAGACAGTATGCGGCTAGCTTTCGCCGATCTCGGCGGCGGCCCGATTACCGAGAACGGCGTTCTCGCAACCATACGATTTAAAATTGACGAAACGGCGACGGGAGGCGACAGCGCCGCGCTCAGTTTTTCGCTGGCCACCGCCGCAGATTCAGCAGGAAATCCGATTGCGATCCAAACGGAAAATGGCGTGATTACGGTTAGCCTCACGGTATTTGTCGCCGGAAAAGTTTTCTACTGCGATTCAACCGGCGCAAGCGATTTTCAAAAGCCGTTGAGTGGAGCGAACGCCAAAATCAGCGTTGCGGAAGAAAGCTTGTTTGAACAATTGACGGATTCTCTGGGCGCCTTTCGTTTCGATGAGTTGACGCCGAATGAAAACTACCGTTTAGAAGCTTCTTTCAGTTCAGACACTTCACAAAATTACATTACGCCGGGCGACGCTTTTCTTGCTTTTGACATGTACTTGAACGCAAATGCTTCAGGCTGTCAGGCCTTGGCGGCGGACGTAAACGGCGACAACCAAATCACCCCAAGAGACGCTCTTCTCATTTTTGACCAATTTCTCAACGGCGCTTCAAATTTTCCTGTCGACGACTGGCGCGTCTTTCCGGCCAGCTTTGACATAAACGCGCCGGATGCATGGAAAAACGCCCCCGCTTCAATTGAGCTTGAAAACGTCATGATCAGCCAAACGGAGCAAGATTTTAACGTCGTGGGCGCGGGAGACGTTGATCTGAGTTTTTCGCCTGATTCCGCGGCAGGCACCTCGCTTTACAAAAAGTCCGTCACGCCGTCCCCGGTGGTTTTAAGCATTGCCGAACACTTGGAAAAGCCTGCTATGTCGGAAAGAGTTGCGCAAGTTCGCGTCCATGCTTTGGAGGCGGATCAAGCGATCTATGCTTTCGGCGGCGTCTTGCGTTATGACGCCCGGGCGCTGGAAATTCTTGAAATTCGCCCGCCCGCTGACTTGAGCGATAAAAAGTTTTTCGTTGACGTTTTTCAAAAACCGGGTTTTATTCGATTCGGCGGTTTTGCAACTGATGCTAAAGGCGCGGACTTCGAAAATGCGATCATCGAAATAAAGTATGATCTTAAGACTCAGGAAGCGCCCGCCACCGGATCACACATCAAAATCGTTGACGGCGTGATCACTCTTGGTCCGACGCTTATTTCAAAATTCTCCGGCGCTGAGATTTTCAAGACAGTCGTTGCGGAAGTCAAGGATTATTCGGCAAGCAAGCAGGGTCTGCCAGCGCAGTTTAAACTGCACGCTAACTACCCGAACCCCTTTAATCCCGAAACCAAAATCAGCTACCAAACCCCGGCTGACGCTCGAATTAATCTGACCGTTTTCGATGCTCTCGGGCGCAGCGTAAGAGCGCTCATGAATGAGACGGCCAAACCGGCGGGACGGCATGAATTGATTTGGGACGGACGCAATCAAATCGGTGAAGAAGTGGCCAGCGGGGTTTATTTTTACCGTATCCAGATTGTGACGGAAGAACGTTCATTTTCTCGAACCCGCAGGATGCTTCTCATCAGGTGAATCAATTTGACGAGGGATGGAAATCATGAAAGCAAAAGCGTTGCTGCTAGCGGCGTTGTACGTTGCGAGTGGCGCATGGACGATTCTATACGCTCAATCCGCTGAGAAATTCAATGTCGTCGAAATCACGATTGCGGAATTTCATCAAGCGTTAGCGTCCGGCAAAATTTCGTGCCGGGATATGGTCGAGGCGTATCTCGAACGTATTAAAAAGTATGATCAGCCGACGCGGTTGAACGCCTTGGTCGTCGTCAACCCAAAAGCGCTGGAAGAAGCTGGCCGACTGGACGCGGAATTCAAGCGCTCTGGCAAGCTCTTGCCCCTGCACGGCGTGCCGATGATCATTAAAGACAACTACGACACGAAAGACTTGCAAACGTCGGGCGGTTCGCTGGCGATGAAAAATTCCATTCCGCCTGACGACGCTTTTCAAGTCAGGAAACTGCGAGAAGCCGGGGCGATTATTTTGGCGAAATCGAACATGGCGGAGTGGGCGTTCAGTCCCTACGTCACGGTCAGCTCGATTTCTGGAATTACGCGTAATCCGTACGATTTGGATCGTGTTCCCGCCGGGTCCAGCGGCGGAACGGCGGCGGCTGTTGCGGCAAACTTGGGGCTTGTCGGCTTGGGCACGGACACGGGGAATTCCATCCGCGGGCCTTCTTCGCACAACGCGCTCGCGGGCATTCGCTCAACGATGGGCTTGACCAGCCGCGACGGAATTATTCCGCTCTATTTGCGCAACGATATTGGCGGCCCAATGGCGCGAACGGTGGAAGACGCCGTGCGCGTTTTTGAAGTCATTGCAGGTTACGATCCGGCTGACCCGATCACTGAAAGAAGCAAAGGCAAGGTTCCCGAAAATTACACGCAATTCTTGCAAAAGGACGGACTGAAAGGCGCGCGGATTGGTGTTTTCAGAAAATATCTTGACGCGGCAACCGGCGATCCCGAAATTAAGGCGCTGACGGAAAACGCCGTCCGGAAACTCAAGTCGTTGGGCGCCGAAATTGTCGACCCGTTTGAAATCGCGGGATTCGATTCGATGACAAGAAACATTTGGTGCAATGTTTTTCAGCACGACGTGAATAATTATCTCGCTTCTTTGGGCGAAGCCGCGCCTTACAAAAACCTTGCTGAAATCGTCAATTCCGGTTTGTACTCGCCATACATCGGAAGCAGGCTGAAGCGCGGGCTGCAAGCTGTGACGCCGCCGGAAGAACGCGATCCGCCGTGTCTGGATTTGTACCACGATGAGAGAAATATTCGCTTCCGCGAGGCTGTTTTAAATGCCATGAACGCTCAGAAAATTGACGCAATCGTTTATCCTACCTGGAGCAACCCGCCGCGCAAAATCGGCGATATGGAAAGTCCTGCGGGAGATAATAGTCAGTATTTATCGCCGCAAACCGGCTTTCCGGCGATCACTGTTCCGACGGGATTTACTTCGCAGAACCTGCCTGCCGGAATGACGTTTGTCGGCAGACTTTTTAGCTGTCTCTTATACACATCTGACGCTGCCGACGAGCTTCTTGGTGTA
>CAXHAT010000290.1:0-7367 GCA_964014485.1 uncultured Deferribacteres bacterium | reverse complement strand
GAAACTCTCCGATCTTTGCGTCTCTGCGTTAAGTCACGAGATTGAATGACTGCTCCTGGTTGGTTCCGGGTTGGGTTGACGCGTACGCGACCGTTCTGGACAAAGGACGCTGCGAAGCTCTCCGACTTTTGCGCATTTGCCCTTTATCCCTTTGATGCTCTGCACCTTTGTGCCTGAACAATCATTTCTCGTGCTCGATCAATCCACGTTCAAGAAGCCATCTCCGTTTTTCCAGCATTCGGTCTACGTCACGGTTCAACCTTTCAACCATTTTCGGCAAAGTGTTTTTTTCATGAATTACGGTTTCGAGACGTTCCTGCAATTTCACGTAAATTTGTTCCCATTCCGGGATTTGCGGTGCGGGCGAAACGTCTGAAAGCTGCTCATAAAATGCGGTGGTTTTGTCGTCCGACTGCAATTCGGGCGCTTGCCAGGCTTCGCGCACGGAAGGCAAATCTCGCGTCAGCCGGAAGAATTCCGTCTGCGTTTCCACCTCGCTGAGGAATTCGATAAGCTTCCACGCCGCTTCCGGATACTTGGTGTTTTTGAAAATGACCAGACTGGCGCCGCCCGCCAGCGACAGTCGATTTTCTTTGTGCGGCAACACGGCCGTGCCCCACTTTTCCTCAATTTCGGGATAACGCTTGCGGATTTCGTTGACGACCCACGGGCCGTGGATCATCATGGCAAAATCCGCTTTTGCGAATCCCTGAAAAAGGTCGGTGAATTCGGTCATGCTTTTTGACGCCAGATTTTCCCGAAAAAAGGTCAAGTAAAAATCCAGCGCAGCCATCGTTTTGGGATCATCGAAGGCCGCGAAGCGATTATTGTCCCGAAAAAAAGCGCCGTCGTTATTCATAACCAAAATGACGGGAACGTAGCCGTCGTTGAAAATCAAAGAAAAAAATGCAGGGTATTGCGGGACGTCTTCCCCGGAGAGCCGCTTGATTTTTCTGGCGGCGTCCAGCCATTCATCCCAGGTTTTCGGCGCTGTGTGATAACCAACGCGCGCTAAAACATCTTTTCGATAAAAAAAGACGCGCGTATCGACATACCAGGGAACGCCCAAAAGACGCTTGCCGATTTTGTTCGTTTGCAAGACCCCGTCAAAGAAATTCTCCGGAGAAACAATCGCGGAACGCTCGATGAGAGAATCCAACGGCAGCAAGGCGTCAAGGACGGCGAATTCCGCCAGCCATGTGCTCCCGAGCTGACAAAGATCGGGCGTGGCGTTACCAGCGTACGCCGTCAAAAGTTTTTCGTGAGCCGCGCCCCAGGGGATGGCCTGGACTTTAACTTTTATGTCGGGGTTTCTCTTTTCAAAATCGGGGATCAGGCTTTTGACGTGCTCGCCTTCCGACCCCATCGCCCAGAAAGTGAGTTCAATTTTTGGGGGAGATTGCTCCGCGCATGAAAGAAACAGCACGAGAAGCAAGAAATTCCAGGAAAGAAGTTGTCGATTTTGGGCTGAAAACATGACGCACTCAGCTCGACGGCTACGAAGAATGTAAACGCTTACATTTATCAACGGATAATTTACAGACCTCGCGACCAAAGTCAATCGAATTCAACCGGCGTGCTCCTTGGCCGGCGCTTCCCCTTAAAATAAAAACAGCCCGCCCTTGTTTCCCGAGGCGGGCCGTATTTTTGTAAAATACGGATGAAGCCGTGAGTTCGTTTTTCAACTATGCACGACTTACAATCCGCTGAAAACTATTTCCAATCCAGCCAAATGGCTTCCATGTGTGAGGTTACGCTTCGCGTACGGTTGTAGAGACGCGATGCATCACGTCTCTACAATATGACACTATTTCATCAGGGTCATCTTTTTCATCGCGACTTTGCCGTTGGCTTCGATGCGATAGAGATAAAGACCGCTGGTGACTTGTTGGCCTTGATCGTCCCGAGCATCCCAAGTCATTTGATGAACGCCCGGAGACATATCGCCATTGACCAAAGTGCGCACCAATTGACCGGCGGTGTTGTAGATCGCCAATCTTACCGTTCCCGCTTCCGGCAATTCGAAACGAATCATCGTTGACGGATTAAACGGGTTGGGATAGTTCTGGTGCAGCACAAAAGCGTCTGGAATGATCGGAGCGAATTCTTCGATCTCTTCGTCATCAGCGAGAACCGCACGTTTGGCGAGCGGATTCTCATAGACTTCGAGCTCAGCGATCTTGTATTCGTCCTTTCGACCCTGCGTCATGTAGACGCGAACATAACGCGCCGTGACCTGAGCGAAGGAAATTTCGTCTTCACCCTTATCGTCGCGCGTCATGCTGGCGACCGTCGTCCAGCTTGAACCGTCCGTTGAAAGCTGAACATCGAAAATTTCAGCGTAGTTCTTGCTTTCCCACTTGATCACAACAGCGCCGACCGTTTCGTTCATACCGAGATCGACTTGCAGCCACTCAGGAATACCGTCCTGGGCTTCGTCGCTTCTCCAGTAGGAATCTTCATCGCCGTCAACTGAATTGCCCGGCGCGTCGCCGTCACTTGAAGAAGCGGACGCAGACATGTTGAGCGCCATGTTGGTTCCGGTGGTTGTACCGCCGCCGGTGCCTGCACCAGGAAATCCTGGAGGCAAGCTGTTCGGATCGACGTCCGGCAGATCAAAGACCGGGCAAGGCTTGTAGGCAATACCCTGAATCTTGCCGAGATCGAGTCCGCCGCTGATGAGGGTGGTCTCGCAGGTGTTCAGATCGAGCGTGTAAACGCCGCCGTCCTTGCGGTTGCCGACGTAGACCGTGCCGTCCAAACCAAAGTCGATGGTGGTGAAGCCGCCTTCGTCGATGGTGCAAACAAGCGTACCTTCGCCCGTGCCGAGGTAATCGATGGTGTAGACGTCGCCGTCATCTTCATCGATGCCGTAAAGCACTTTCTGGCCGCCTTCGTTGCGGAAAGAAAGCCCTTCAACCTGGCGATCTTCTTCCGTCACCGGTTGACTGAAGTAGGTGGTGATTCCCGTCGTCGGATCAATCTTGACGAGCAGATTGGTCGACTTCTGAACGCCGTAGAACATGTCGTCGTCATCGCACCAGGCAAGAGAGCGAATGTTATCAACGTCTTCGCCGCCGGCAGTCTGCAGGTTGACCACGCTGTAAGCAAAACCGCTCGTCGGATCAACTTCGAATATGGTTCCCTGTTCGCTCTTTGTGGTAATCACGTAGACTTTCAAGCCGTCGTCCGTCTTGACGCAGGCCGCACCGCGCAGATTGTCCACAGGTTCACAGTTGAAAAAGCCTTCGGGATCCTGACCGCCAACGACCGTGCCGACATAAAACACAGCGTCGTTGATCACTTCATACGTGCCGTCCGGATCGTCAAGCTGGAAGCGCACGATCTGCTCAGGCTCTTCATCGGTGAAGGCATAGATATACTCTTCGTCGCAAATGAAGAAGCAGCCGTCGATGGAGTTGTTGGTTTCTCCGGCGCCGATGGTGACGACGTCGGTTCTGCCGGTGGTCGGATCATAGTCGGAATCGAGCTCGTCGTCGTTGCCTTGATCTTGCTCACAAGGAATCACGATTTCGCCCGGGCCTGGGGTCGGCGGGCAGAATTCGATGATGTAATCGCCGGGATCGACAAAGAAACAGTATTCGCCGTTCGCGTCTGTGAAGACCGTGCTGTTGCCGTTCGTATCCTGGACAGGATCGCCGTTGGCGTCCAGCAAATTAACCTTCACGTTTTCAATCGGCAGTTCGCCGTTGTCGAAAACGCCGTTCTGATTCGCGTCGTTCCAAACGAAGTTGCCAAGCTTGGACGGTTCCGGGCAGATCAGCGGGAAGTTGTTAGTTTGAATAACCGGATCGCCGGGAGCCAGGTCAAACGTCATGTAGAAATTCGTACACGCATTTGAAGTCAGGAAGCCCGGATTGTTTGTGTCTTCATCATTGCCTAAATGAAACGGGTTAGGCGCCGCCGGAGGATCAAACGCCGGTGGATCCTGCAACAGGCAGGTTGTACTGCGCTGGTAACCCGCAGGATTCGTAAGAGAGATGGTGTAAACGCCGGGCGTGCCGTCGGTAGTGAACTGGTAGTAGCCAAGCGAACCGTCGGCGATAAGATTCACTGCGCCGGGGCCGGTCACTTCAACCAAACCGCCAGTGATGATCTCGCCAGTGCTTTCGCAATAAATGTAACCCATCGGGTCATTAGGAATCTTGAAACAACCGTCGATAGTGTTGTTCACTTCGTTGGAAGCGATCGTCACAGGATCGGTTTGATTGTTATTGTCGGGATCATAGTCCGAGTCGACGTTGTCATCATCACCTGCGTCCTTCGGGCAAGTCTCGTAACCGAACGGCGGAAGGAACTTGAGCGTATAACTGCCGGGCTTGACGTTGAAGCAGTACTCGCCGTTGGCGTCGGTCGTTAAAGAGCCGTTGCCGTCAAGGTCTGATACAGGATTGCCGTTCGCATCACAAAGGATGACGGTTGTTCCCGGGAGCGGCAGCTCCGTATTCTGGAAAATTCCGTCGTCGTTGTCGTCGATCCAGACAAAATTACCGAGCTTTGCAGGACGATAGAAGCATGCGTCAATATCGTTGTTGGTTTCACCGGCTCCAACCGTCACAGGATCAGTCTGGTTGTTATTGGTCGGATCATAATCAGAGTCGACTGCATCATCATTTCCGGCGTCCTTTTCACAGGTATTGAATCCGTTCGGCGTCGGGAACTTGACGATGTAAGTGCCTGGATCAACATCGAAACAGTATTCGCCGTTCGTTCCGGTTTGAACCGAGCTGTTGCCGTTCAGATCCTGGACCGGATTGCCGTTTTCATCACACAGTTGAACCGTCGCGCCCTGAATGCCGGGTTCGCCGTCATCCTGAACGCCGTCGCCGTCAAGGTCTTCCCAGACAAAATCGCCAATCTTCGCGGGATTAGGCGTGCAGTCCGCCGGAGCGTTGTAAGCGTCGGTCGCCGTATGCGTGCAATTGTTGTCGTTGTCAAAAGTCGCGGTCACATCGATATTGGCGACGCCGCTTGAAGTCAGTCCAGTCAGTGTGAAGGTTTCCGTGCCGCTGGTTCCGGCGGGCGTAAAGCTTTGGCTCCCGCCGTTGTCCGTCGTGATCGTAATGTCGCCGCCCGGAGCGTTGGCGTAAGTCACGCTTACTTCTAATGAATAAGTGTTCGTGTTGGGATCGCATTCGCCCGCAGAAGCGGAATTCACTGTAATGCTGCATTGCGGCGTGCAATCCGCCGGAGCGTCGTAAGCGTCAGTCGCCGTGTGCGTGCAATTGTTGTCGTTGTCAAAAGCCGCCGTCACGTCGATGTCCGCAACGCCGTTTGAAGCCAGTCCAGTCAGCGTAAAGGTTTCCGTGCCGCTGGCTCCGGCGGGCGTAAAGCTTTGGCTCCCGCCGTTGTCCGTCGTGATCGTGATGTCGCCGCCCGGAGCGTTGGCGTAAGTCACGCTTACTTCTAATGAATAAGTGTTCGTGTTGGGATCGCATTCGCCGGCTGTGGCGGAGTTGACGTTAATGCTGCAGCTTTGATTTCCAGAACAGTCAATTTCGAGCGGGATGAAGCGGTCGTTCGAGGCAAAACCGGTTGATGAAGTCTGTTCTTCCCCGTCGTCAAAAGAGTTGACGTGCGCCTGAATCGTGTGATTGCCGGGAGCAATTGAAAAGGAAGCCTCAAATCCCCGAGCATGGCCATTGTCGCCGTCGTAGCCTTGATCAATCCAGGCGAAATCCGGCGGCGTGCCGTCGTTGTTGTCCTGGTCGTCAACTTCCGTTCCGGTATTCCCCCCGATTTTTATAAAAGCTTCGCCGTTTTGAACCAATGCCGGAATATTATCGACTTGCAGTACAAGCGCATACATCACTTGATTAGTGCAATCATAGCGCAAATACAGCTTTGCCTGAACCTTTTTCGTCGGATTCCCAGCACGGTACATATCCGCGAAAAAATCGTTGGTTAAATCCCATTCGTTGATGTTGTCGTTGACGGTCGCCGTTCCGTAAGTCGGCGCTTGTGCGTTGGCTGTTATTGGCAAAAACAGCATAGCACAAAAGAAAATGGAAATTGAACGGAGTAAAGAAAAATGTGTACGTAACCTGATTCGTTCTCTCATGATTTTCCCTGCTTTCTCATGAAATGTCCAGTTAATTAAACCCCTGCCCTGAATCCACTGGATGCAAATCGTTCCCAAATTCTGGAACAATGTGTGTGTCTTTGCCAGGCGCCTCCATTTTTGATGAAATAACTGATGTTACGCGCACGTATCGTCTGGCACGCGCGGTCCGAGTCTGAGGGCAACTTTTGATTCTCATTAGCTCCGCTCTTCAGAGCGGAGATTTTCGAAGAGGACTATCCCGCTTCTTCCGCCGCGCCAGCGCGGCGGAAGAAGCGGAAATGAGCGTTTTGTGCATCACCGGGCTGAAGCCCGGCGCTAATGAGACAATGTTTGCTCCAAAACTCAGGATGTGCGTTGCCGCGCGTAACATCAGTTAATAAAAGCTTCCACAAGCATATTCGATGAGCGTCACCCGTAAAACGAGCGAAAGGCAAGCTGCAAGGCTCACCTGCAGATATTGCAGCTTGATTCCGCGCGTTGAATTTCGTGCAAGCGCATCCCAATTTCACACAATGC
Source organism: uncultured Deferribacteres bacterium (assembly GCA_964014485.1). Taxonomy (GTDB): domain Bacteria; phylum Zhuqueibacterota; class Zhuqueibacteria; order Zhuqueibacterales; family Geothermadaptataceae; genus CAXHAT01. The sequence goes on along the minus strand of CAXHAT010000290.1, from coordinate 766 downwards.
GCACGACGCCTATTGTGACGCAACGCAAAGCGTCAAATCTCAGTTGTAATTCTTAAGATGTGAGAATCCGTTCTCGAGAGGTGCGGTGATTAGTGCAACTATTATGCGTCACCGGTTTTCTGCGGTCAGTGGTCTGTCTGCTCTTCACCTGTAAAGCAGAGCTTGTCGTCCCATGACATTGATTCAGGGAAAAGAGTTTAGTGTTTAGCTCCAGTTCCGCTCATTTTCCCAAAGCGCGCCACTTTGGTCCCTGTGGTTTGCTTGTTTCAATCAATATGTTGCTAGTACGTAACTTGGTGACAAATGCGTAAACGCGATCTCTTCTATCGGTCATTGCTGACCAACTTCCATGCCAGGTTCGGAAATTGACTCAAAGCGTCTTTATTCTTTGCCTGAAAAAATCTCCGCGCCGTTTTTCGGGTTGAAAAGATTTTCGTTCGTTTGGTTATTTGACCAAAACGCCAACATCACTTTGGTGAAATGACCAATTTTTCATGCAGGAGAAAAATAATGAATTTGTATGGCCCTGCGCTAACGCGTTTCGGACATTTTTTGTGCTAAATCGGCCATTTGCAGCAAAAATCAATTAAGAACTGATGTTACGCACTCTTGAAAATTTCTCAAGCAGCACCAAGTGAAAGTCGCTTTTACGTCATTCCCGAGCAGGCGGCAATCCAAGGGCTGCGCACGATTGACTGGATTCCCGCCTGCGCGCATTCACGTCAACCTAATTGCAAAGCCGTTTGAAGTTATTGTTTTTTAAGGC
>CAXHAT010000289.1:0-7381 GCA_964014485.1 uncultured Deferribacteres bacterium | reverse complement strand
TCACCGCCCTGAAGGACGGCGCTAATGAGAGAAAGAAATTATTTCCATCTCCAATCCTTGTATGCGGAATGTCGGTTAAATGACTTGCAAAAATTCAATTTCGACCAGAGCCTGCGATTTTACAATCACAGCGAATGAATTGCAACTTTTTATCTACGGTTTTTCCGGTGTTCGCTCCGTTCACGGACGGTAAAACCCGCCGCCTTGTTCCCTGCTTTGGGACAAACCTCGCAGTTCTCGTGATGAACGGAAAGAATACGGGCGCGAGCGGCTTCCCGGAGTGCGTTTAGTCGTCATGCTTGAAGCCTGTTTTTTTTAGTCTTTTCCTGCGAAAGTACATGAAATGTTCTTGCCCGCCGCATCCAAAAAATTCCTGCGGATTGAAGAATTGGAGAATTTCGAAAATGTTCTCTCAAGCGAAATCATCTCCGCAATTCAACTTCTCTGGATTTAAGCTTTTGACTTGTCGTTTTGCTTCCTGCTTGCTACTTTATAAAACGAAAATGGAATTCGGAATTCATCATTTCAAGATGAAAAAGCGCTCAAGGACGAGGGATAAAGCGCTATAATCGAACAACTTAGAAAGGAGGAACAGCAATGCATCGGAACGATCTTCCGGCGGCTTTGAAAATGCTCGTTGAAAAAATTCATAATGAAAAACAACTCACGCCGGGGCTGGCAAAACAAGTGATTCGCGAAGCCCAAATAACGCCCGACATGCTCTCGCCCTGGGCTGATTTTTCCCACCCAAAGGCCGATTCATACGGCCGCAATCTTGTTTACAGCGGCGGCTTTTTTGAATTAATGGTGATGTCATGGGCGGACGGCGACATGTCATCGATTCACGATCACGGCTACACGCAATGGGGCGCGGTGCAAGTGTTCGGCCCGGCGGAACACGCCATTTTCAAAAAAGAAAACGGGACGATCAGCACGGCGGAACGCGTTGTTTTTGAACCCGGAACAATCGTCGCCGTCGGTCATGATTTGATCCACCAAATGGGCAATTTGGGCAATGAGCCTTACTTGACGATGCACCTTTACGGCTGCTACGGCCGTGACGGCGATGTGACCGCGGACGCTCGGCTTTATGATCTGGACGAAGGCAAGGTGCAGTTCACTAGCGGCGGCGTTTTTTTTGACCTGCCGGAAGACGCGATCAACAATAGGAAAGACGGTGCGAGAGCCGACTTTCCAACGTGGCTGCGTAACAAAATAGAATTGCTGCGCCGACTGCGATGCAAAAACCAAAGCTCGGAATCCCAATCCGCGAATCCGGCGCGCGAGCAGCGCTTGCTGCAAGAAATCTTCTCCCCGGAATTGTGGCAAAACCTGCCGCAAGAACTTGCCGAGATGGAAAACGCCAACCCAACCCGTAAAAACCGCTATTCTCAAAATCTCGATCAGGAACTTTTCGCAACGGCAAAATATCAAATCGAACTTGCCGAAGACGGTGCTGCGCCGGAAGCTTTCAATGAAATGAAAGGCAGACTGCGCACCCTCGTCGAAGTCGGCGGCTGCGAAAATTTCGCGGCTGAACACCTCTCGTTAATCTCGGAAGTTTACAACATCGATTTTCCGGTTAGCCTGCAAAAGGCTGCGTAACAGCCCTTTTCGTCTCGGCGTTTTCGCAAAAACAAAAACGCCGAGGCAAGCCAGGCCGCGCTTATCCCCCAGAGGTCGCTCCGCCTGAAATTGCAGCGTCTGGCTCGTCTGAATCAAAATCTGGTAAAAACATGTCGGACGCTGAACTCGAAGCGCGCATTGAAGCGAATAAAAAAATCTACACAGAGCATTTTGATCCGCTCTACGTTGAAGCCTTGGTGGAAAACCTGTTCGAAACCATCGACGAAACCTGGTTTCGTTCGCGGTTTATCGGTTTCGATGCAATGCCTGAGCGTAACAACCCCGACGTTCCGCTCATTCTCGCCAGCAATCATTCCGGCATGGCTTTTCCCTGGGACGCCATCGTTTTTGTCGGCGGGCTGGCGCGCATACATAAGTTTGAAAAAAAAGCCTCGCTCCGCCCGCTGACGGCGCCGATGTTATCGCAATCGACGCTCATGAATCCCTACCTCATCAAAAATTTCTGGAAGCGCGCCGGCGGCGTGGATGCGAGCACGCTCAATTTCGAAACGCTGATGCGCCAAAAAGAATCGAACATTCTCATCTATCCGGAAGGCGTCGCGGGCATCGGCAAGGGCTTCAACCGGCGCTACCAGTTGCAAAAATTCGCCACCTCGATTCTGCGCATGAGCCTGAAATACAAAACCGACGTCATCCCGTTCGCCACCATCAACGGCGAGTACATCAACCCCTACGTTTATTCCTTCGACCCGGTCAACAAGCTCGTCCAGAAAATCGGCGTGCCGTTTATTCCGGTTGGTTTGCTGACCACGCTTTTGCCGTTCTTCCCGTGGCTATTTTATTTCGCGTTTCCGGCGAATCTCACCTTTATTCGCGGCAAGCGCATCAAGCCGTACGAAATCATCGACAGGCCTTTTGAAGAAGTGACGCGCGCTGATTTGGAAAAACTGCGCGACGAGATGCACGCCCAAATGCAGCGCCAATTTGATCAAGCGGTCGAGGAATTTGGCCAACAACCATTTCGCGCCCGGCATCTTGTTAAATGCTGCTTTAAAAATAAACATAACTTTCCGTTTTTCTTGCCCGTGGGCTGGCCGTTTCTGTTCACCGAATTTGAGCGGCAATATCAAAAAACGATTGGCAAAATGAAAAAAATGCGTTTGTCCTTCGGCAGGCTTTTTAAGTTTATTTTTAGAAATCCGATTACGTTGGCGTACTTCATTCCGATCCTTGGCTGGATTCCAATTTTGATCAAGGGCTATCGCGAAAACTCCATAAAATCGAAAAAGCAGGAATCAAAAACATGAGCGACAATCGCTGGCTGGAAGCGGAAAACCACCTCAAAAATAACGACGAGACGCTGGCAAGGTTTGTCGAACGTGTCGGAGCATGCACGTTGCAGCCACAAGAAGATCCATTTGAAGCGCTCGTACTGAGCATCGTCTGTCAGCAATTGTCTGTGAAGGCGGCGAACACCATTTGGGAGCGCGCCAAAAACGTTCTGAAAAACGAGGTCACGCCGAAAAACGTTCTGGCGGCGGAATTTGACGACTTGCGCGGCGCAGGACTGTCGCGGCAAAAAGCAACCTATGTCAAAAACATTGCCCAGGCTTGGACGGACGGACACGTTCCAGCGGAGGATTTCGAGAAAATGCCGGATGATGAAGTTGCACAGGCGCTCATACAAATCAAGGGCGTCGGCGCCTGGACGGCGGACATGTTTCTCATTTTCACCCTCGGGCGACCTGACGTTCTGCCGGTCGGCGATTTGAGCTTTCGCAACGTGGTTAAAACCATCTACGGCCTCGACGAATTGCCGGAAAAAGACGCGCTCGAAAAAATCGCGGAATCGTGGCGGCCCTGGCGCTCCATCGGCGCTTGGTACTGCTGGCGTGCAATGGACACAGGATTACTCAACAACTGATGTTACGCACTCTTGGAAATTTCCAAAACGTCGTCAGAGAAACGTCGCTTTTACGGCATTCCCGCGCAGGCGCACGCGCGATAAAACGAATGTGGATAACTCAAATCAGTCCCGGAGGGACGACCGAAACTAGCCCGCCAATTCATTGGCGGGGCAAAATCAGCCGTGTTTCGAGTGAAGTCCCGGCAGGGACGACTGAGATTTTTACACGACGCTCAACTTCAATCGTCCCTGCCGGGACTTTATGGAAATCGGACGTAACTTCAGTCCAGCCAATGAATTGGCTGGCTATTTTCGAATGTCCATCCAGGACAAGGTGCAAGTTATCCCCAACCTTTTTATCGCGCGTGCGCGCAGACGGGAATCCAGTCAATCGCGCACAGCCCCTGGATTCCGCCTGTGCAAGAATGACTATAACCAGAGTTTCTACGGCGTCGCTGCAGTCGCGCAACATCAGTCAATAAATAAAAGTAGTCATAGGAAACTGTCTAAAAACATGGTCTCTGAATGAAAGGCATACCAAATGTAGGGGTTCAAGATTTTGAACCCCTACGGCATGTGGTGTCGCGCTCTGAAAATATCATGTTTTGAAACAGCCCCAACATTCTGAAATTTCCGGGGAAAAGTTCACATGATCGCCACCTTTTTTTCTGCTTTCTTACAGCCAAACTTGACGCAAGAGCCTGGTTTCGACTGGCTCAAGCTTGTCGCAGTCCTCATTGCACTCATTAGCACGGCATTCGCAATCTACCAATACGCCAAGAGGCGCTCCGACGCCGGGGAACTTGAGGCCGAAAAGAAAATAGCGCACAAAAAAGTCGAAGATGAGATTAAACGCGCCGAGGCCAAAACCGCCGAACAGCGCCTGCGCGATACGCTGGAAGAAGAACTCGGCCACATCCGCATTCTCGGCTCGCCGCACATTGAAAACCTGCCGGTAAAACTACTCGATTCATTTGTTCGCGTCAACATTTCCCAGGACTGGCGCAGCGATTTTCGTTTTGGCGACGGCGAAAAAGGCGAGTTGGATTTTGGCGAAGAAATGCATCTTGCGCCCCACGATCTCAACCCGGACGAAGCCGTAAAGCGCGCCTTTAACAAACGTCGTTTGCTCGTGCTCATCGGCGATCCCGGCTCCGGCAAAACCACGCTCATGAAATATTTCGCCGTCTGCTGTCTGCACGGCGACCAGCGCAAGCTTGGCTTCAAAAACGCCGTTTTGCCGCTCTACTTTCCATTGCGGGAAGCAAAATTCGATGAAAACGATCAGCCGATTTCTCTGCCGGAAAACCTCGCCGAATGGGCCGGCCAGCGCACCCTCGATCTTACGCCAGACGATTTTAAAAACTGGCTGCGCAGCAAGGAAACGCTCGTTTTGCTCGACGGTCTCGATGAAATCGGCGATGTGGAACAGCGCATCCGCGTCTGCGACTGGATCGACAAGACCTGCTTCGGATTTAAGCGCGCCCGCTTTGTGGTCACCTCGCGCTGGACGGGCTACCGCAAGGGCGACGGCGTGGAAATCGCCTTCGATCACATGCGCGCCGACGTGAAGGATTTCTCGCCGGAGCAGCAGGACGAATTTCTCAAAAAATGGTTCCGCGCCGCGTTTTTGCGCGAAGACGCGCCGCCGGGAAAACCCTCCCGCGCCTGGGAAGAAGCGCAGCGACAAAAGGCCGACCAAAAATCCACGACGATTATTAAATTTTTGCGCGCTGAAAACGAACGCCGGGATTTGGACTGGCGCGGCGGATTGCGCGAACTGGCCGCCGTGCCCATGCTGCTGCAAATTATGGCGATTATCTGGAAAGAGCGCGAGCACCTGCCCGAAGGCCGCCGCGATCTTTACAACGCCGCGCTGGATTACCTGCTCGCCCTGCGCGACAAGCGCCGAAAACTGGAGCCGCTCCTGCCGGCGGAAAAGGCCCGCCGCGTGCTTGCTCCCGTTTCCTGGAACATGCAAAACGCCGCCAAAAAACAGCGCCGTGATGAAGTGTCGCGCGAAAAAATGCACGACCAGATGCAGCCAATTCTCGACTCCATGAATCGCGGGCTGGGCGCGGAGGCCTTTTGCCGCAACCTGATTGACCGCGCCGGAGTTTTGGCCGAGTACGGCCGGGACGACTACATTTTCCGCCACAAATCCCTGCGCGAATTTCTTGCCGCCGAGCAGATGGCGAAAGCGGCGCTGAAAGACGACGCCGTGCTCAAAATTTTGTGCGACAATTTTGGCGACGACTGGTGGGAAGAGCCGACGCGCTTCTTCATGCTCCTGGCCGACGACGAGATGTTCGACCGCTTCATGGCCGCCTTTTTCGCCAATGAAAAAAGCGGCAGTTTGGAAGTTAAGGCGCTCGATCTTTTGCAAACCCTGGTGCGCGAAGCGCCGCAAAAAAAGATTGACGCCCTCGAAGCCGCGCTTAACGACAAAAAGCTCGACGAAACCCGCCGCCGCACCGTGCTCGAATGCCTCAAAACCATCGGCGCGCCGTTGGCGACTGAACCGTTGAAAAAATTTCTGGATTCGCAAAAAGCTCAATGGCTTTCCGCTGAGTTGCGAATGGAAACGTCCACTTCGTCTTCGAAACAAACCTTCCGAGGCGCACCAAAACCCGCCCCTCCTCCAAAAACTGAAGTGGAAGCAACCATCACCTACGCCCGCGAAGTGCTCGCCCAAACCAGCCCGGATTTTGTAACCAAAAGACCGACTCCCCAAAAACCTGAGCTTGCCAAAGACCGCCCGAAATCTTTTTTAAACCCGTTTGAAAACAACGCCGAGTACATTCTCATCCCCGGCGGCGAGTACCAGTTTTCGGTAACAAAAAAGTTCGAAAAAGTCCCGGACATGTACTTCGCCAAGTATCCGGTCACCAATCGGCTTTACCGCCGTTTTATCGATTATCTGGGCAATGAAAAGAACGAACTGCGCCAAACCTTGCCGCTGCCGCTCTTTACCGAAAAAATGCTGACTTTCGCCGAGAGCATTCCGAAGTACCGCGATTATCTTGGAACTGATGCAGCGGCTTGGGCTGAAAAGTTGACTTCCGGATACGAAAAAGACCGCCGATTCAATGATCCCGAACAGCCGGTTGCCGGCGTCTCATGGTACGCGGCGCGCGCTTATTGTTTTTGGCTTTCCATGCTCGAAACGACGAAATCGGAACACTCCACGCCGTCATTCCCGCGCAGGCGGGAATCTAACGACCGTTCCGCTCCGAGAGATTCCCGCCTGCGCGGGAATGACGAGATGGGTGAGTTTTCGGTGGAGGAATTGGCGAACATCTACCGTCTGCCGAAAGAAGTTGAATGGGAGTGGGCCGCATACGGGCGCGACCCGGCGGCCAAAGGCGCGGTGCGCGAATATCCCTGGCCCAAAGCCAAGGGCAAACCGACGCCGACATTGGCGAATTTTGGCAAGAACATCGGCAAGACCACGCCGGTCGGGCGCTACCCGGAAGGCGGCACGCCGGAAGGACTGCTCGATATAGCCGGTAACGTTTGGGAGTGGCAGGAGAATTTTTATGATCAAGCTCAGTTTGAGACGGCTCGTGCGAGGCGCGGCGGATCATGGTTTAGCGGTTCAGATTCTTTCGTCCGCTCGGCGCGCAGCCTCCTCAATCCGGGCCTCAGGATCAACAGCGTCGGGTTTCGTGTGTGCGCTCCCAGTCTCTTTAACTGATACTCTGACAATCCGTCCGTCTGAAACTCTGAAAAGCCGCGCAGCGGCGCTAGAAAATTTTTTTGAAAAACGGCCTTTTTACGGTTATTCGCCCCGTTTTCTCTGAATGTCATTCTGTAGGAATCCTTTTTAGTCACGAAGACTGAAACCGTCTTTTTACCGAATCATGCTCCGAACCCTGTCGCTTCAGC
>CAXHAT010000288.1:0-7455 GCA_964014485.1 uncultured Deferribacteres bacterium | reverse complement strand
TCGTCGGCAGCGTCAGATGTGTATAAGAGACAGACATAAGGTGATCTGGCTTGATTCTGCTCTGCAACAGGATAAAACAGCGGAGGCTATTTCTCAACGGAAAATTTATAAAAATTCTGCAACAGCTTCTTATGATCGTTTTGTAAGAATCTTTCTAATTGATGTTACGCGGCTAACCAATGATATGGCATTTGACTAAAAGCTTTGCTCTACGCGTCATACCTGCGGAGGCAGTAATGACCTTGAAAAACGTTTCTATCGTTCAGATAAACTTGCCGTGTCGTCATCTTTGGCTGAAACCAGCGCGACCCTTTCGATATCCGTCATTTCACTAGAACCCGTTTCAGCCAGTCCGTCGCTGCGAATGACTTCCCATGCAAAAGTCTGGTTGATTTTGGATTCGGTTTGGATCATCACGCCTTTTTGGATCGCAAAATAAAGCTTGCCGACACTGTTTGTTGTATTATGGACGATGTACTTTTTGAATTTTTCCTTGTTCCACCGCGTTCCCGTCATGTCCGTCTTTTTTTCGAACTCACTCCAATACTCAATGACCGCACAAGGATAGCTATTGATCGTGTCGTAATGGGTGAATTTGTACTTAATGACGACCGGGATCGGATCGCTGTCCGGGATTTTTAAATTGATTTTGTGCTTCCATTTGAACCCGGGATTAATTTTATAATCCGGGAAAATAGGCTGGCGACTAATATAGTTTCGCTGGTAAAGCTGGGTTTCTTCTTCGTTCTCGCCTTCAACCGCGACAACTTCGCCGTTGCTCCGCATTTGCAACGCATAGAGCCATTTTTTGCCGACGATTCTTTTGCGATATTTGTCGTGATATTTCTTGTCGCACGTATCGCCCGGCCCAACAGAATCGCTCGTGACTTTGTAGGAAACCTGAAAGCGATAGAGATCATCTTCCGCTTCACGGACTTGCATCTCAATCGTCTGATTTTGATTTTTGCTGCAAAGCCCGTCTTTTGTCTCCGACGCATCGCCGTTCGAACGGACCATTTCCGCATTATATTCACGATGCAGGTCGTCGCGCATTTCGTAAATATATTGCTCTCCGGCGGCATAATTGAAGCGCAACAGTACGCCGTCTCCTTCTTCAACGCGATCACATCCCCAAATGAGCGGGACCGCAAGGAACAACGCAAATCTCAGTTTGGTCATTTTGAAGCGGTCTCGGCTTTCATGAGAATTGCGCCTTTTGAGACGGGGTCGATGCCTCCGACGGCCGCACGGCTATAGGCGGAAAAAGCGTTGTCCGCCGGGAATCGATCTTCAGAACGAAAATCGATCAGCGTTGGCTCCCAAGGTTGCTCAGTGACAATTTCGAATTCAATATCGTTGTCAACATAGTTGTTTTCTTCATACACATACCAGCCGGCTCCGGTAACGGCAACAAGCAAAACCGCAGCGGCGGCAACGAACATGGCAAACCGTTTGTTCAGCCAGCGCGGGGCAACCGGCGTTTCTGCAACGTTTTCGTCGGAGCGCGCTTTGTCGGGCATCGCTACGATTTTTGCCGGAAATTTTGTCTGGAGCGTTTCCCACGTTCGATCCCAATAACCCTCGCCGGGATCTGGGACGCTCCGCAGTTGCATCAAACGACTCGCCGCCTTGAATTCCGCCAAATCCTTGCGGCACTGAATGCAATCGGCGAGATGCTCTTCCATCTCGCTCTGCAAGGAATAGGGCAGATCGTTATCAAGGTAGTCGAGCAGTTGACCTCGAGTTTCTTCACAGTACATTTTGCAGTAACCTTCTCAGTTTTGAATGTATTTAATCAGCGCCTTGCGGAGCTTCTTGCGCGCATGGTGCAGATTCGTCCTGACTGTCACCAGCGAGCATTTCAGAATTTCGGATATAATTTTTTTAGAAAGCCCTTCCACCTCATGCAATAATATGACCGCTTTTTGTTGCGCGGGCAAATCTTCAATCGCGTCGGTAATTTGAATGAGCAGCTCGTTATTCTCTAAAACTTGTGACGGATTTCGCACCTGCCGTGTCGTCGCTAGCTCGAAAGACGAAACATGCTCCGGATGATCGTCCAACGGGAGCACCCGGCGCTTTGTGCGCACCTTGCGGTAGTCGATGCTGAGATTGATAGTTATTTGATAGAGCCAGGAAATAAAGGATTTTGTGTTGCGCAGTCGCGGCAAATTCTTAAACACGCGGATGAACGTTTCCTGGACGATTTCGTCGGCGTCCGTATGATTACCCACCATCTGATATGCCAGCGTATAAACCACCCTGCAGTACCGTTTATAAAGCTGGCGATAAGCGCGCTCATCACCCTGCTGCGCAAGCTCGATAATTTGCTCCTGCGGCGCATCAAACTCCTTGAATTTCTTACGGCTTGTGACTGGCTGCGCACTCTGCATAAATCCTCTCTCTTTTTCACATGGATAGCGCTTCCGAATTGTCGGATTCATAGACAAAAGCGCTTCTGGAATGTTCAAGATTAAACTAAAAGAAAAACCTTTCCGATGCAATTCGAATCATGTTCAATAATTCCTGAACATTTCGCCGCATGATTCTATTGCTTTTAGTGAAACCAAAGCATTACGCTCTTCGGAATGCGGCGATTCATCGTCGCCAGTGACAGCAAACCCCACTCAAACGCTGAAGCGCTTGACTCCGAACTCGCTCCCTGATCAAAACGGCAAGCACGGCTGGCTAGCTGAAAAATAAAAAGCTTCGACAGTCAAGTTAACCGCCGAAGCTTTAAAGAATTCCGGGCAAGAAACTTTCCGCTACATTTCATCATCCTTTGCGATTTTCACAAAGACGGAATTACAAGGTTTTGCCGGGCGAATATTGAGAACCATATTCTGAAAATTGTTTTCGATAGAATTATCGGCGAAGCTGATCATCTCGGAGGCCGCCCCCCAGAAAATAAGGTGACTTCCCGGCTTTAAAGCGCGAACTCGAATCGAAAGCAGTTGGCCGTCGCCGCTTTCTTCTTTGACGTCACCGACTAACGACCAGGCGATTGTTAACTTGGAACTCGCACCAGACGCATCATGCGTTTGAGAAGCCAGGAGGGGCAGATTGTTTTCCAAAAAACCGCCGCGCGTCAAATGGAGGCGCTCTTCGTCTGGATGCTGCAATATTTCGATTGCGTCTTTTGGAAAATGCAACTCAGTGACCGCGCCGTAATGTTGTTGATCTGCGTTGACGTGCAATTGGATTTCAAATTCATCCCCTGCATAAATGATCGGCTCTGCTCCCGCTGGCGTCGCATTCCTCGGGACGGCTTGTGTTGTATCCGCCGGGACATGGGCTGCGGAAATGTTTGCATTTGTCAATTCCAAATCAGCTTCGTCGACAGTTTCATCATCATTCAAATCCGCTCTCGCAGAATAATGAGCATCTCCGATTTTGCTGTCCAGGCTGCGGTAAACAGCGATGATATCCCGAAGGTCGGCTTCCCCGTCCCCGTTGACGTCGTATGCGAAATGCGGCGGCTCTGTATAAAAAACGATTTCCTGTGAATAGACGCTCTTCTGGTTGGAAGAATCGTAAGCAGTGACAGCTAAATAGTACGTAAAGCCAACCGGAACATCCAGAGTATAACTGGTGTTTAGACCGGCGTTTACGATTGTGGTGTATTGCCCTGGCGCCATGCCGTAATGAAGTTCATAACCGGCAATATCCGGTTCAGGATTGGCATTCCAATTGACATTGATCCGCCCGCCGGAGACAACCTGCGCTTCTCTGTCAATAGCAGCGTTTCTAAAGCGTATGTCCCGAATTTTTAGATTTAGATCCTCGCCAGTGCGCGGGTTGAAGTAATCGTTGGTGAAAACAAAAAAAATTTCATCGTCGGTTTCTTCAAGCTCAATCTCGCCGAAATCGACCCAGTGCCAAGTCGCTGAATTGACGTTTCTCTCCCGGCCGCCAAACCTGTTGGAATCAGCCAGGGCTAGCCCGATTCTTGGCCACTTTTCCGCCGCAGGGAGCGCGGCGACTTCAATCTCAACAGAAAATTTTTCAAAGGGAATGGCTGAAACGGGAAAGGAAATCCAGGTATAATTCACTTTCCCTCGGCCAAAAAGAATCACGTAGTCGTCTCTGATTTCAGCATTGCCGGAAAGGGTTAAATTTCGCGCCGTTAAATCATACGTTTTGCTGTTGGCGAGCAAGCTCTGCAATGAAAGAATTGAAAATAAAAAGATACAAATCCTGGTAAAAACAGGTTTTCTAAAACGAGTATTGTTTTTCATAATGTCACCTCCAAGTCGCGCCCCTGCAGATGTCGTCGGTTCAGATTTCGGGCCAATTTGTATTGAATTTGAAAGGCGCGTTTCAAGCGGCGCCTTTACTCAGGATGACAGGTCGATCGGGTTTTGTTCCCAACAATCAGCCTAAAACCAAAGCTCAAAAACGAATTTGGATGGACCCGGAGCTTCTGCTGAAATCAACGACCGCGTGAAAAACGAGTGCTATCGAATGTAGGCGACTTTTCCGGTTGCAGTGAAGCCGTCGGAGCGCAGGCGGTAGAAATAAACGCCGGAACTCACGCGCACGCCGCGATTGTCATCGGCGTTCCAGCGGAATCTGTGAAGTCCGCGCGGCTTTTCCCCGGAGAAAAGCGTTTTCACGTTTCTGCCGGCGAGGTCGTAGATAATCAAAGAGACTTGTGATTTTTCAGGCAGGGCAAAGCTTATTATTGTAGATGGGTTGAAGGGGTTGGGGTAGGCGTTAAATAATTTAAAATCTTCCGGCGATTTTTGATCGCCGTTATCGATGGAAGTGACGCTGTCGAGACCAAGAATCCATTCTCGCACCACCTCGGCGCCGATTTTATCGACAACGGAACTGGCCAACGGCGGCATGCGATTGGCGCCGAGATCAAGCATTCTCAAATAGGCGATTGAGCTGTCGGGAGCTTTGGGAAAAATTCTTTGCGCACCGGGAATCCCCAAATCCCCGAGCGTCGGCGATACGCCCAGCAATTCCATTTGCTCAAGCGGCGTTGTAAAACGAAAATCAATATTCGTACGTCCGGAGCCGCCGGGCAGATGACATTGCGCGCAGTTGACCTCGAGCCATGAGCGCGCTCTTTCGGTCAAATCTTCATTCTCATCGTAAGGGTTTGTCAGCCGCTCGAGCTGCGAAAATTCTTCGCCAATATCGGCGGTAAACAGTCCCACGTGATTGTAGCTGCGAAGCTGGTTGTCCAAAACCCCGTCGTAATCGTGAATCTTGTTGATCTGCGCAGAACGAACGCCCAAGACGTACCCCGCCGCCGCTGTGTGACACTGGGCGCATTCGTTTCGGGTCGGGAAATAGTGCTCGCGCTGGATGGAACCGCCGGGGTTGTCGGGGTCGGGGACGGTGAAATTTTTTGTCGCGCTGTCTTTGAGCAACACGGCGTCAGATCCGGCATCGTTCCACATGTAGCTGAAACCGTCCCAAACCTCGCTGTTTTTCCGCTTCACCAGAAAACGCGTCTCCACAATTTCGCGTTGCGATACATCATCGCGCAAGGCGTTGACGAAAAAATTTTTGACCAAAACCGCATCGTCGGGAAACGCCCAGGCGTCGTTTTCGGAATAATCGATCTGCGTTGTTCCCGGCAACGCTATGAAGCGCGATTTTTCGGCTCCGTCCGACCAGAATTCGGCATTGACCGAGTAGGGAATGATGCCTGGAGAAACCGTTTGCGACGCGACGTCTCCAAAAAGCCCGGACGCCGAGATGGTCGCGGGGATGTTGCCCGGCGGGCCTTCATTTGGCTTTTCTTCCAGCGTATAAATGCCGCCGTTGAAGACGCAGACATAAACTTCGCCGTTCTCATCTTCGCCGAAGCTTGCCACGCCGGAAGGTGCGGTTGCCAAAAGCGTATTTTCAATGACCTGATCGTCTTCGTAGCGCAAACCCCAAATTCTGCGCGACACAAAATCGCCGTAAATGTAGGCACCCGAGAGTTTGGGCAGACGCACGCCGTTATAAACATAACCGCCGGTGATGGATTTTCCATCGGTGCGCGGATATTCAAAAATCGGCGGCGTCAGGCCGGACTGGTCACAGCCGGAGGGCGGGGAAAAACAGCGCAAGCCTTCCATAATTCGCCAACCAAAATTACCGCCTTTTTCGATGATGTCGATTTCTTCGCGCGCCCTCTGCCCAACGTCGCCGGTCCACAAAGCGCCGGTTTGCCGGTCAAAGCTCATACGCCAGGGGTTGCGCAAGCCGTACGCCCAAATTTCTTCCCGCCAACCGTTCGCGTTGCTGACAAACGGATTGTCCGGCGGAATTGCATATTCAAGATTGTCTTGTGTCTGATCAACGTCGATGCGCAAAATGGCGCCGAGAAGATTCGTTCGATTCTGAGCATTGTTTTGGGGGTCGCCGCCGCTGCCGCCGTCGCCGAATGCGATGTAGAGGAAGCCGTCGGGGCCAAAATCAATGTGCCCGCCGTTGTGGTTGCCAAATGGCTGGTTGACTTGCAGCAGAATCCTTTCGCTGCCTGAGTCCGCCGCGTTAGGGTCTTCGCTCACCTGAAATTCCGAAATACGAGAAACCAGGTTCCCGGCGGTGTAGGAGACAAAAATGCGCCCGTTGTTTTCATAATTCGGGTGGAACGCCAAGCCGAGAAGTCCCGCTTCGTTCGGGCCGTCGTTGACGCGCTGCTGAATATCCAGAAAAAGCGCAGCCGCTTCCACATTTTCGTCGTTTGGAAAAACGCGAACAAACCCGGCTTGCTCGACGACAAAAATCCGGTCGCTGCCGTCGCCTGCATGGGTTAAGAATACTGGGCGAGTAAATGATAAATTCGGGAAGGCCCGGCGTAAATCCATCGCGGCAAGCGGATCGCCGGAAGTGGAGATGAGAAATGAAGTATTTGGAATGCGTTGCTGGAGGCCGTACGGCGGTTCTTGTGCAAAGCCGTTTGAAAATAGAAGCGCAAGAACCGCTGTAATGATCCGATTGCGTCGAAACATTTTAAGGAAAAATTCCCATTTCGTTATACGAAAC
This sequence comes from uncultured Deferribacteres bacterium, assembly GCA_964014485.1. GTDB lineage: Bacteria > Zhuqueibacterota > Zhuqueibacteria > Zhuqueibacterales > Geothermadaptataceae > CAXHAT01. Next base: position 459 of record CAXHAT010000288.1, on the reverse strand, counting down.
AGCGACTTTGTCAATCGCGTTGATGAACGCCGCCGTGCGCAAATCAATATCCTTTCCATTCCGCCTGCCGGTTTCGCGAATTGCTTTATACGCGCTGATCATCGTTTCTTCCAATCCCGAATCGACCAAATCGGCTTCACTAGGGCCGTAGACGATGGCTTTTGCCGCCTCGCCGTGAATATTATTCCCCGTTGCCTCCTCAATCGCCCGCAAAATGCGATGATTGGTCTTTTCTTCAAAGCGTTTGCTCATGCGGCCAAAGCGGATGTGCGACAGGTTTTTGAGCCACTCAAAATAGGAGACCGTAACGCCGCCGGCGTTTAAATACATGTCAGGAATAATAAACGCGCCATTTTTCAATAATATTTCGTTGGCGTCCGCGGTCACCGGGCCGTTCGCCGCTTCTCCAATAATTTTCGCCTGAATTCGCGCTGCATTTGAGCCTGTGATTTGATTTTC
>CAXHAT010000287.1:0-7472 GCA_964014485.1 uncultured Deferribacteres bacterium | reverse complement strand
TACACCAAGAAGCTCGTCGGCAGCGTCAGATGTGTATAAGAGACAGACTTTAGCGGATCCGGGCCCCGGAGACATTTTTTCTGTAAAAGTGCTCTCCGACGCCGACGGCCACCATTTCGATTGCTTTGTCAACGACGTTTTTTACGGTCGCGTAACCGATCCGAACAAAGCTCAGGGCAACGCTCCTGCGCTCTACGGCGGCGTGATGTTAAAAGGCGGCCTGGCCAATAATATCGAATCGTTTGACTTTGAATCGAGCGCGGATGTGATTACGCCCGCAAAAGTCACCGATTTGGCGGCGCAAATTGCAGGCGGCGGAAATGTGACCCTGACCTGGACGGCGACGGGAGACGACGGCACAAACGGCTTGGCGACGGCCTACGAAGTGCGCTTTTCCACGGTTGAAATTACGCCGGAAAACTATGCTTCGCTGCAGGTGGCTTCATTCCCGCCTTCCCCGCGCGGCCCCGGCTCTCTTGAATCGATGACCGTCACGGGATTGAACGAAAACACGCAATATTTTTTCGCGATAAAGGTCAGCGATGACGCCGGGAATTTCAGCAGCTTGTCAAACGTCGTCAGCGTGACGACGCCGCAGGGCGCCGGGTTTACCGATAACTTTGAACGGGCGACGCTCGGCCCGGACTGGGTGACCGACACTGGTTTTGTTATTGAAAACGGTCAACTGTGCAACAACTCCACGTTCGAAAATTGGGACATGGCCGTTTACGTTGGTCGAAAAGATCCGGTCAAAGTGAACCTGAAATGGGCGACGGAAGCAAACGCCATCGGCATCGATCAGGGCGGGATTGCACTTTTGCTGGACGCGCCCTTGACCACCGCCAGCGGTTATTTCATTTTCCGCCGACCGGTTGCGGGCAAGCTGGCGCTTTGGGAAATTCAGAACGGTACGCCGATCCGCGAAATCCATTCGCTCAACGGGCTTCAGCCCGGGATTGACGACGACGACGTTTTTGAGGTGATCGTCCGGCGCGAAACCAACGGCAACTTTTTCGATGTTTTTATCGACGGCGAGTTTGACGGCACGCTGCAAGATTTATCAAAATCACAAGGTAACGTACCGACGACCTATGCCGGCGTGATGCTCCTTGGCAATCGCGAAAACTGTGTTGAAGAATTTGGCATGGTGGGCGAAGTCGGCGTCGCAACGACGATTTCCATTTTTGCAGGAGACGGCCAAAGCGGCGAGATTGGCCAGACTTTGCCGATTCCGCTGTCTGTTCTCGTCACCGACGACAACGGCAATCCCAAGCCCGGCGAAGAAGTCCGATTTGACATTACTCAGGGCAGCGGCACGTTGGAAGCTGTGCCTGGGTTCGAATTTCGCGTAGATGTCGGCGGAACGGAATCATACGTCGACGGCAAGGGAAGAACCTGGCTAGCGGATAAATTTTTCACCAACGGCAGCTACGGCTACGCCAACGGAAACACCGCTTTCAAGAACTCGCGAATTGACAACACGACCGACGACATCATTTACCAGAGCGAAGTCTGGGGGCTTTCGGCCTACCGCGTCGACAATCTGGAAAACGGCGATTACACGGTTGTTTTGCATTTCTGCGAATTAACTTACGGCGATCCCGGTTTTCGCATTTTTGACGTCAGTCTGGAAGGCAAAACAGTATTGAGCGGCTTCGACCCGGCTTTGGAAGCGGGTGGCAAGAACATCGCATTTACGCGAACATTCACGGTCAACGTTCACGACGGGCGTTTGGACATTGGCTTCAACAAGCGCGAAGAAAATCCGGCGTTTGTCGGCTTGGAAATACTTGGCAGCAACGCCAATACAACCAATGCCGCCGGAATCGCCTCGCAGATTTTTACCTCGGGCGCTTCAACCGGAGTCAACACCGTGCGAGTGACCGGCGTCAGTTTTACCGCAAACGAGCCCGCCCTTTTCAACATTTTGACGGATGCGGGCCCTGCGACGCAACTCATCAAACTTAGCGGCGACGGCCAAAGCGGAACCGGCGGAACGCTGCTCGCCGAGCCGATGATCGCCGTTGTTCGCGACGCGTTAAACAATCCAAAAGCCAACCACCCCGTGCAGTTTCTCGTTACGCGCGGCGGCGGCGATCCGGACTCGATTACCGCAATAACAGACTTCAGCGGCGAGGCCGTTCTCGATTTTACGCTTGGGACGCAGGGTGAAGTCAACGAAGTCAAAGCCGTCGGCTACAACGCCAGCGGATTCCCGCTTACAGGTTCGCCTTTGACCTTTAATGCAACCTCAACCGACGGCGTCGGCAAGTCTCTGCAATTGATTGGCGGAGACGGGCAAGCCGGAGCTGTCAACAGCGCTTTGCCGCAGCCTGTTGTCATAAAAGTACTCGATGCGCTGGGCGCCGGAGTGCCGGGATTCCCGGTGGGATTCCGGGTAAATCGCGGCGGCGGTTCCATCGGGGCCGGCAGCTTTATCCGGCACAACCAAGGCTTCGAAGGCAATTTCAACACGCAGGACGGCGTCATCGGTTTTATCGGCGAAAGCTGGACGGCCAACGCGAGCCTTTCGACGGACACGACGCACACCAGAGCGCCCGGTTACCTGTCGATTTCTTCACAAAGAATGATCACCACCGGCGCTGCGACGGAAGCGGAAATACAGTACCATGTGAACAATTTCACCGCACCTGCGCCAGGCTCTCGCATCATGATGAGTTTCATGTATCGGACGGAAGGCGCGGACGAGTTTCCGATGGAAGTCGAGCTTGAAAATGCACTCTCGCCATTCTCTGATTTTCAGCGTTTCGCGCTCCCCGGCACCGACGGTGAATGGAAATCGGCGGTACGGCGCTTTACGTGGGATTTCACGGTCACCGAATTCTTAATAAAAATTCGCCTGTTTAACAACATGGTCGCCGACGTCGATCACGTGAATTTCTATCACTTAACCGATGACCAGGGGCTTTTGTCTACAACCTGGACGCTCGGCGATACGGCTTCGCAGCCTGAAATTGGTGTGATCCAAAGCGCTGAAGCTTTTGCTTTTGCCGAAGGTCAGACGCTTTCCAATTCGCCGGTTTTGCTCACGGCCACGGCGGTTGCCGGCGCGCCGGACAGGCTGGTTCTGGAAGGCGGGAACTCGCAGGTCGGTACAGCCGGAAAAGTGCTGCCTGACCCATTGGCGGTAAAAGTCGTCGATGTTGGCGGGAACGTGATTGCGAATCATCCGGTGACTTTTGAGATCAAGGGCGGCGGCGGCTCGCTGCAAGGCGGCTTAAGCACCATTACGGTCAACACCGACGCATCCGGAATTGCCGCGGCGCAATTAACGCTCGGCGCCACCGTCGGCGTTTCGAACATTGTCACCGCCACTTCTTCACATGTCGGCGTGCCGTTGAAAAACTCGCCGGTCACTTTCACCGCAGTCGCGGCTGTGCCGACGAAAATCGCCAAACTGAGCGGCGACGATCAGACCGGCTCGGCGGGCAAGCCTTTGAACGCACCTTTGAAAGCGCTGGTTCTCGACAATCAGGATCGGCCAATTGCGGGCTATTCCGTCACATTCACGGTTTTGGCCGGGGGCGGCAGCATTAACGGCCAAAGCTCGATCGTCATTCCTTCAGGCGCAAACGGCGAAGCGTTGGCAGTACTCACGCTTGGCCCGCAGCCCGGCGTCGTCAACACTGTACAAGTGAGCGCGACAAATGACGGCGGCGCACACCTTTCAGGCTCGCCGTTTACCTTTAACGCAACGGCGGCGCCGCTCAACGGCTTGCAACTCGTTGACGGCGACGGGCAAACCGGAACGGTCGGGGCGCCGCTCTCCCAACCGCTCAAAGTCAAAGTCATCGATCAGCTTGGCGGCGGCATCTCAGGCTGGCCGGTTAAATTCACCGTGGCAGCAGGCGGCGGTCATTTTGAAGGTAATTTCACCAGCAAAACCGTCAATACTGACAGCGTCGGAATCTCCTTTGTTCGCCTGACCATTGGCCCAGCTCCAGGTACGGACAACAACATCGTCGAAGCTTCGGCCACAATCGACGGCAACGACCTCAACGGTTCGCCGGTTGTCTTCAAAGCTTCCGCACGCGTTGGGCCGCCCGTAGCGCTTGCCATTGCCGAGGGCGACAGTCAGCGCGGCGTGGTCGGACTTCCCCTGCCTTCTCCGCTCAAGGCGAAAGTCGTCGACGAGCTTGGCAACGGCGTCGGCGCATTTCCTGTGACATTTACCGTCAAAGCCGGCGGCGGCCATCTCAACGGCGTGCCGGGAACCACTTCCGCGACGCGCAACACAAATGCCGGCGGCGTCGCTGAAATCACAATGACGGTCGGCAACACTTCCGGGCAAAATAACAATATTGTTGAAGTGACGGCGGTCAACGGCGAAACGCAATTGCGCAATTCTCCGCTCATCTTCGTCTCTTCCGCGACGAGCAGCGCTGCGCGGAATATGGAATATCTTTCCGGAAACGAGCAGTCCGGAACGGCGGGGCAAGCACTGCCGCAGCCGGTCATTGTCAAGGTCTCGGACAATTCTCCGGGAAGAAACCCTGTTCCGGGCCACCCTGTGATTTTCCGAATCAAGGCGGGAAGCGGCGTTTTCCAGAGCAACGGCAACCAGGAAGTCGTGATCAGCACCGACGAAAACGGACAAGCTGCGGCGTTCTGGGTGCTCGGCGGCGAAACGGAAGCCAACTCGCAGATTATTGAAGCTTCGTCAACCGACGGCCAGGCGGACTTAAACGGCTCGCCCGTCACTTTCACTGCAACAGCGACGGCGGGAGCTACCAGCGCGACCGTCTCGGAAATTCACGTTTCCGACGGCCCCATTCTCGCGGACGGCATTCAGGTCGCGGATATTCAGGTTTACCTGAAGGACGACTTTGGCAACCCGATTCCGGGGCACGCCGTGGTCATCAACGTTAGCGGGCAGGCCAACAACGTCCAAAGTCCGGCGACGCTGACGGACTCTGAAGGCAAAGTCGTCGGATCGTTCACTTCCACGCGCGCTGAGCTGAAAATCGTCACTGCCACGGACATCAATTCGCAAACGCAGATCACCAACTCCGATTCGGTCAAATTCGTGGCGTTGCCGCCGGAAAGACTGTTGTCGGAATCCGGCAACGGGCAAACCAGCAACGTTGGCACGGCTTTGCCGCAACCGTTGGTCGCCAAAGTGACCGACACGTTCGGCAACCCGGTGGGCAACTGGCCGGTACAGTTCCAAATTTTGAGCGGCGGCGGGGTCTTGCTTGAATCCCAGCCGATTCGCACAGACGACGACGGCCTGGCCAAAGCGACGCTCATTCTTGGCCCGGATCCCGGTACAAATTCAATTGAAGCGCGCGCGCTCAATCTCAGCGTGCCGCCGATCACGTTCAATGTTTCCGGGCGTAACGGCGTGGCTTCGCGCATGACTGCCGCAAACGGCTCAAACGGTCAAACCGGCGTTGCGGGCGAAGTGCTGCCCAGCAGAGTCGCGGTTGAAATAACCGACGCCAGCGGCTTCCCGATTTACAATCACGAAGTCAATTTCAAGGTGACCTTTGGCGGCGGCAGCGTGAACGGAAGGAGCGAAGTCACGGTTCGCACCGACCATTTTGGCCAAGCGCGCGTCAATTGGCAGCTTGGCTCAGCGGTCGGCCCGAACATCATGGAAGCTGAATCGCCAAGCTTGGGCGGCGCAAAGGAAATTTTCACTGCGCAAGCCGTCAGCGGGCGTGCGACCAACATGACGATTCTGAGTGGAAACAACCAGGCCGGAACGGTCGGCGGACAAGCGCCGGCGGGCCTTGCAGTGCAAATCACCGATCCAAACGGCAACCCGATCAGCGGATTTACCGTGAAGTATCAGTTGATGCGCGGCTCTGGATTCTTGACAGGCACGGAAGCAGTCACCAACGAGCAAGGAACAACTGCGGTCGGCTTTGTTTTCGGCTCCGACGTCGGCGAGCGCGTCATACGCGTTTATGGCGACGGCTTGGTGAATTCGCCGCTTAATTTCTACCTGACGGCGCGCGCTTCAACGCCCGCGACGATTGCCATTCTCGACGGCAACAGCCAAACGGGAACTATCGGGAAGGCCCTCTCCTACCCGCTGCGCGTTCAGGTGAAAGATGCAAACGGCAATCCGGTCGAAGGGGCTTCGATCAGTTTTGTGCAAACGCAAAACAACGGCAGCTTTCCCGGCGGCCCCAATTTCGTCACCGACGCTCGCGGCATTGCCCGAGCCATGTGGACATTGGGCTCATCTGAAGGCGCCAACAGCGCTTGGGCGATTCTGCAAGGCCTGGAGCAAATTGAATTTGCCGCGACTGGCGTCAGCAACAACCTGCCGCGCTTCGAAGGGCTCGATGAACTCACGGTCAACGAGCTCGAGACGGCGGAATTTACCGTCTCCGCGACGGACGACGACGGCGAGCTGATTTTTTACGGCGTGAAGAATTTGCCGCCCGGCGCGACCTACGATTCCCTCGTTACGCGAAATTTCGTTTGGCAAACCGGCAACGACAACGCGGGCGTTCATGAAATTATCTTCACAGCTCGCGACAGTCGCGGCGGCTTATCGGAAAAATTGGTGACCCTCACGGTCAACAACGTCAACCGTCCGCCGCAAATCATCAACTGGCAGCCTTCAGCAAGCAACATCGCTTTTACGACCGACAATCTGTTGCAATTCGAGGTCACGGCCATCGACTTTGACGGCGACGAATTGGATTATCTCTGGTTCATCGACGGCAGACACGTCGGCTCCACCAACCGGTTCCTGTGGCCGGAAAACATCACCGGCGCGCACGAGTTGGAAGCGAAAGTTTTTGACGCCAGCGACACCACGTCGCAAGTCTGGACGCCAAACGTGATCGTTTCGGTCGAACTTTCAAGCTTTTCGGCTTCGGTTCAAAACAGCGAAGAAGTGCGGTTGCTCTGGACGACGGCGCGCGAGCTGAACAACGCCGGATTTAACATCCTGCGCAGCACCACCGAATTCGGCGCGTACGAGCAGATCAACGATAAGCTCATCGCGTCGCAAAACGGCGGCGATTACGCTTTTTCTGATCGCGACGTTGAGGCTGGCCAGCGGTACTTCTATAAATTGGAAGACATTTCAGTGACGGGCGATTTCGAACATCACGGTCCGATTTTCGTGCAGATTGCACTGCCAGAAAAATTCGACCTGGCGCAAAACTATCCCAACCCGTTCAATCCGACGACGAACATCCGTTTTCAACTGCCGAAGAATGCGGCTGTGAGTCTGAAGATTTTTGATTTGCTCGGGCGAGAAGTCCGCACCCTTGTCGACAAAGACATGCCTGCGGGCGCGCACACCTTGCTCTGGGACGGACGCAACGATAACGGCGTACAACTAGCGACCGGCGTGTATTACTTCCGCATCGTCGCCGGTGATTTTACCGCCGCCAAGAAGATGTTATTGTTGAAATAAGGATATATGGTAGGTGACTATTCAGCCTGATTTTCAGCTACAGCATCAGGGTTTGGAGTTCTTGTAG
>CAXHAT010000286.1:0-7538 GCA_964014485.1 uncultured Deferribacteres bacterium | reverse complement strand
CGCGCCAACCTGCGCAACTTCGGCGAAATTGCCGTCGCCGTCGTGGCGCTCAATCTTGAAACCATCCTCGTTGCCGGAATTGTCATTCCAACTCAAATCGATTTGCGAGGCGCCGCTTGCCGTAGCGACAAGACCGCTCGGGGCGGCTGGCGGCGGGGAAGAATCCGTCGTCGCCGAGGCTTCGTTGGAATAGCCCGAATCGCCGACGCCATTGAAGGCGCGCACGCGATAAGTGTAGGTCGTGTTGCTGCTCAAGCCTGTGTCATTAAAGCTCGTCACGTTCGCCCCGACTTGTGCGATTTCGGCAAAATTGCCGTCGCCGTCGTGGCGCTCTATTTTGAAGCCGTCTTCATCGCTCGCATTGTCGTTCCAGGACAAATCGATCTCCGAATCGCTAACCGTAGAAGCGCTCAAACTTGTCGGTGCTGTGGGAGGTTGAGGGTTGGAGGAAGTGGTGGCGCTGGCCTCGTTGGAATAGGCCGAATTGTCGCCGCCCTTAAATGCACGCACGCGATAGGTGTAAGTTGTGTTATTTGCCAGCCCGTTGTCGGAAAAGCTCGTGACGTTCGCCCCGGTCTGGGCAATTTCCACAAAATTGCCGTCGCCGTCGTGGCGTTCTATTTTAAAGCCGTCCTCAACTTCTGAATTGTCATCCCACGTCAGGTCAATCTGCGATTCGTTGATTGCCGAAGCCGCAAGATTTGAAGCCGCATTAACGGCGATGATAGAAAACGCCGCGTCGGAAACATCGGACGGATCACTGTCGGCGTTATCGGAAACACGCACCAGTGCCGTCGAGGTCGCGCTCTCGTTGATCGTCCAATTGTATGCGCCGGTATTCGAAACGCCGCTCGCCAAAACGCTCCAGTTTCCGCCGTTGTCAGAAGAAAACTCGATTTTGACGGGATCTGAAAAACTGGAACTGCTCCAGGTAATTTGCTGCGTGGAGCCGTTTTCCCAAGACTCGCCGCCGTTGGGGGAAGATACGGTAATCGCAGGATCGTTGCCGTGAACAACCGTCTGCAAGCCCATTGCACTGGCAATATCCGCCCAATCGAAAGCGTGGCCCTCGCGGTCGGAATTGATGGCATAAAAAGAACCGCTCGGCAAATTCGGCAGCGGCCGTTGCGTAAGTCCCGTCCCATCAGTGCCGGTAGTCTCGCTGGTAAAATGCCCGATGCAATCAAATGTGACACGATCAAAAAACTCGAACTCGGTTGGGCTGGCGTTCTGGTCTGCAACGATGATGTAGCCGTTGCCGCCGCCAGTGTCGTAGATCACAATTCCCTCGGTTTCATTAGCAAAATCGCCTGAACCAAAACGCGAAACGAAGTTTCCATTCAAATCATAAACCATGACGTCGCCGCCCTCCTCGTCGCAAATCAATGCGCGCTGATGATGGGAATCAATGACGATGGATTCTAGCTTGCTATTCGATGCGGTCTCAAAGCTAAAATTGAGCGTTCCCGTCACGCCGCCGGAACCGTCCGGAACCACGTCAAAGACGAAAACCTCGTCCGCGCCGTCCGTGTCTGTAATCCAGGCTTGCAGTTGCGAGCCCGCCCAGTGCATGGCCACGCCGTAAGGCTCCGCGAGCGTACCCGTTCCGAATTGCCCAAGCAGCGTCAGGCTCGGCAGCGCCAGCACGGTGATGCGAGCATTATCGCGTTCGGTGATAAAAAGCGCATCGGTCGTGCCGGTTCCGGTTGAAACGTCATAAGCGACGCGAACGCCGTTAGGGTAGGCTAATTCGGGATCGCCCGCATTATCGCCGACGGTTCCGAGGAAAGTATTTGTCACCGGATCGTGGTACTCGATGCGATCCTTGGTTTTTGAAGTGATGAAAAGCAAGCTTTGGTTGGGGTCGGGCGCAACCCAAATATCAATGGAATCCGTCGTGCCGCTGCCGCCCGCAGGAACGTTGGTTTCGAAAAATAAGGGGACGGTGACGGAAATTGTGCCTGCGGTCATAAAAATGAATGAAATAACGGCAAGGAGCGATGAAGTCGTACGTTTCATGAGACGGTTCCTCAGCTAGCGTTCAGGACTTGCGAAACAAGGGTCTGCGTCAGTGCGAAGGTGCAGGTTCAAGATTACTCGATCAAAGTCGTTGATCGAGTTTGCATCGCTTAAAAGAAGTTTTAAGAAAGGCAACGAAATTTGCGAACAGCGTTCTCAAGGAGGGATCGTCCAGTCTCACCTGCGAATTGAAAAAATTCAATCACAAAAAAGGCGGGGCCATATTGATCCTGAACTGACTTCCGTGTCAGGAATAGGCTTTTTCGTTTCCTGGTCGTCGGGAAACGATCATTATAATATAGTATTCCACCCAGGGAGTGCAAGTTAAAAGCAAGTAAAAATTAGCGGCGCGGACAAACAACGGGTGAGGCTTGGCCTTAATCCGAAACGCCCCGGTAATTCGCTGCTCGGAGCAACCGAGGCGCTCGCTCAAATATGATTTATGCGCCGCCGCAACCGCCCCCGCAGCCTCCGCCGCAACTGCTGCAGCCGGCGTCTCCTCCGCCACCGTCGCCGCCCCTGAGTCCCTCCAGCCAGCCGCCTGACTCGCCGCCGACAACGTCACCGGCAGCTTCAGGCGCGCCCAACCCTGCGCTCTGGAATTCGCTTTCAAAATCGTGCCCCTGATGGAATTCAACGTCGCCGCCTTCCGGCGCTGAAAAGTCGGCTTCCGGGTTCATCGTATCGGTCGCCCCGGCGTCAAAGCCTTCATCGCCGACGCTCATCATCGCTTGGCCCTGATCATCGACAATATCGGCATTGTGGACATGAATATGGTTGGTGTGCATCATTGAAGACCAAATCCAGGCATAGAAAAACATTTCGCCAAAGCCCGGATAACCGTGATAGACCGGCTGATCATAACCGCGGCCATGAGGCACTTGCTTTCGATCCTTGACGGGCGATTTGGGCCGAATTATATTTTGCGTTGTTTTTGACGCAACCTTGTCAACTTTGATGAATTTTCGAATATTTTGTTCAAGATCGCCGCAGAATTTTTTGAAGGCCGCCTCGCGTCCCTGCACAAATCCGTCATATGACTCCTGATTGGAAAACGTGGCCTGCATTTTTGTTCTCATCTCGTCTTCTTCAGCGCCGCCGCCTTGATCAAAATCTCGCAGCAGACCGTTAATTTTAACAACTATCGGGTCTTCGCTGACTTTGTGCCGACGTTTAATATCAACCTCAATCAAGTATTTGAACCACGAATCTTCGTGCTCAACAACGAGATAGAGCGTATCAAACAACTCCGACTCGTATCGGTCGGTTTCGAGACGGAATTGTTCCATTGCCGCTTTCAGATCATCTTTTTCGCCTTTTTCATCGAAAAAGAAATCGATGTCATCCTTGGCAAGCCGAACAATGTTATTCACGCCCATCGCTCGAAAAACCTGGTTGAACTGCTGCATGATGGAAACGGCGGTAAAGGTTTCCAGTTCTTCCTTTTCCGAGGCGAGCCCCGCGGTCATGACGTGCAGGAGCTTCGCAAAGGCTTTGGTTGGTTTTTTAATTTCGACGTGCGTCATCTGGGTCGGATCGATAGAAAGCTGGCCGGTTAAATACATGAATTCCTCTCGTTTTTTTAGCTAATGATTTGTAGTAGCGTTTGCAATACGCCCTTCCCTAACGTTATTTTTTTGGGTTACGCCGACTCGCAGGCGCCGCAATCCGCTTCTTCTGCGATTTGGCGCCCTCTGCCCCAAAACATGGGCTTTGGTTCGCCGAAATATTGGCGGTAGAGCTCGAGCGTTCTATGAAATTGCCGGTGATTTTTTTCCTCGGAGCCGCCGGGGAAATGATGAATCATTCGTTCAAAATGGCGGTCGCAAAAATCATAGTAGGCCTTGGTGCATAGAATAAACTCATGCCAGACGTCGTCTACCAATTTCGACGGCGTCAAAGTTTCATTTGAATAGGCGATCAGATTCAAATATCGTACGACCTCGGCCATTGCCGAAGGAACGGCGCTAATTGGCAGCCTGCAATTTTCGGTAATTTTTTTGTACAAAACATCGTTTGCGCTGAGAATATCCTCAGCTAAACGCGAGTGCTTTATGCGTTCAGGATGGAATTTTTCGATCATATTCTATACTTTTTATCGACTTGACAAAAGATACCGATTCATTCAGGGCGAATCAACGGTTTAGAGTCTATCCGAAAATTCCGGAGTCAAACGCTTCTGCGTTTGATAACCGGTAGTTATCTTAGGGCTGTCAACAAGCATGGTTTCCGAACGAGAGACATACCACGTGTAGTGGTTCAAAATCTTGCCCCCCCTACGACATGTTGAGTGACGCCATAAAGTATTATGTTTTTGGACAACCCCACTCTACAAATCGGTTTTACAAACTGATGTTACGCGCGGCAACGCACATCCTGAGTCCCGAGACAAAAGCCGTCTCATTAGCGCCGGGCTTCAGCCCGGTGACGCACGAAGCGCTCATTTTCATCTTTTCCGCCGCGCTGGCGCGGCGGAAGGGATGGGCGTCTTCAAAAATCTCCGCTCTGAAGAGCGGAGCTAATAAGAATCAAAAGTTACCATCGGACTCTGATCGCGCGTGTCAAACGATGCGTGCGTAGCATCTGTTATAAAGGTAAATTTCTCCGGGTTTTCGGAACCGTTCTTAGTCTTGGAAAAAGCACGTTTGAATTTTGAGACGCCTGTTTTGAAGCGATTGCGATCTCTATAACAAAAAAAGCGAAATAACAATGATCTTCCAAACGCGATTCACCGGCAAAAAGTTTTTCCTGTTTTCGCTGATCTATTTTCTCACCGCAGCAGGCCAAATTTCTGCACAGCCAGATCGATTTGATGCTTTCAAAAATCTCAGGATTTATCAAATCATGGTAGAATCTTTCATAGACGGCGACCCGGAGCGAAATTATGGCGTTGGCTACGGCACGAGCCACCACAACGGCGATTTGAAGGGCGTAACCAAAGCCCTGCCGTACATCAAAAGTCTCGGAGTCAACGCCGTCTGGCTGACGCCAATTTTTGACTCGGACGCTGGAACCGGGAAGGATCCAAAACTGGACGCAACCGGTTATTTCGCCCGCGACTATTTTGAAATCGACCCCAAATTCGGCTCGTTTGATGACGCGCGGGAAATGGTCAAAACCGCGCATGACCTGGGGCTGTACGTTTTTCTGGACGGCGTCTTTGGCCATCACAAGGGCGGCGCGAAATCTTCGCCCAGCGGCAAAACGCCTTCCGGCCCCAAAGAACACGTCGAATATCCCGGTAGCCTGGAGTTTTTTCAGGAAGTCGCCACCTATTGGATCGACGAGCTGGAAATCGACGGTTGGCGGCTGGATCAAGCCTATCAAATTCCAGTGCAATATTTGGGGGAGATTCGTGAATCGGTTGAGAAAAAATGCCGCGAGCGCAAACAACAAGGGAAAATCTGGGGAACGCTTGGCTACATGGTGGCGGAGGTCTGGAACGGCGAGGACGAAATTACCAAAGCGGCGTACGGCTCCAGCGAACGCGTTGGTCTCTACTCTGCTTTTGATTTTCCAATGCGTTACAGATTAGTAGGAGTTCTTGCTGCGGAAGAAAACGGAAGCGGCGGCATGCCTGCGACGGTTTTAGCTGAAGGCGATGGAACGCGCCTCAAATACCCGCCCCACGCTATACCGAACCTGATGCTGACGAATCATGATCTTGTGCGTTTCGGCGATTTGATTCAGCGCGCGGGCTACGACGGCCCGGAGAGCGAATTCTATTGGCGAAGACACAAAGCGGCGTTTACCTTTATGGCAGCGAAGTCGGGGCCAATTACGATTTACTACGGCGACGAAATCGGCGCGGAAGTACCAGGTTTTGCCGAGCCCGAAAAAGACAAATGTTGGGAAAAAGGCTTGTGCGACGACCATGTTGCGCGCACCAGTGGCAAAATCTCAGGGTTTTCGGAAAAAGAAAACGATCTGCGGCAATTCCTGACGCGGTTGATGCAATTTCGGGAAAAACGGCCCGCTTTGTGGAAAGGCGATTTGCACCACGTTCTCGTTGACAAAGATGTTTACGTCGCCACAAAAACCTTCCAGGATGACCTCGTTTTATATGCGCTGAATATTTCACGACAGACGCGAACAATCGAACTGCCGCCAAACGTCGTGACCGCCGATTTCAAACCCGCTTTTGAGAATGGTGCGCGAATCACTTCAGATGATGCAAAAATAGCCGTGGAATTGCCGGCGCTCACCGGCGCGTTTTTCGTCAAGACCGAGCAACGGTAAGACGCCTCGCTTCATCCTATTCGGCGATTTGTATCGCGGCGGGGCAGTGTACCAGCGGAACGCGATGATTTTTGCGATAAATCTGTCGAAATGTAAACTTTCAGGGGGAGCCTTTCCGCTAAAACAAATGGGGCGCGTAATGGTATAGAAATTGCCAAAATCGGCATGTCCAATTCAGATATTAGCCATCATCAGTGGAGGAGACTCAATGCATCTTAGGAAGTCGCTAATATTTGCCGCAGCTTTGGTTTCTATGGGGGCGCAAGCCTTCGATAGCCGCTCGGAGTTGCATGCACAAATAAAAGTTATGCCGCTTGGCAACTCGATTACGCGAGGCGACGGCGGTACTCAGCCTTACAACAGCTACCGAAAATCGCTTAAGGCCAACCTGGCCTCACGCGGCGTGAACATCGATCTTGTCGGCGGGCGCTCAGACGGCAACGGCACCGATAACGACCATCAGGGCGTGCCCGGTTTCCGCGCCGACCAAATTGCGCGCGATATTACTTTTTACTTAGAAGACAACCCGCCCGAAATGGTGCTTTTGCACATCGGCACCAACGACATTTCCAGCGGCGAACCTCCCGAAGAAGCGATCGTCGACATCGAAGATATTGTCGACGGCATTTTTAGCTTCAATCAGTCCACAAAGATTTTGTTAAGTTCGCTCGTGCCGCGAACGGACGCGGAAAATCCCGACAACATTGCGCTCAACGGCCTAATCCGCGATCTCGTTGATGAGAAAGTGGGGTCGGGTTTTCTTATTTGGTTCGTCGATCAATACGGCGCCATAACCGTTGATCCGAATTGGGCGACCAATCTAATGTCGGACACTTTTCATCCCAACGACAACGGCTATGAAATCATGGCGGATGAATTCGCCGACGCCATTCAAAACGCCATCGTCAATCCCGTACCCGGCATTGCTGAAACTTTTGAGCGTCCGGGCCCGGCTTTAGGCTCAAACTGGTCGGTCGATCCCGCCTACCAGCTTGTCAACGGCGAAATCGCCAATGTTGACAACGGCAGTTTTTTTCCGCTCGCCGTCTGGACTTCGAATCCGAACCCGACCGAAGTGAGAATTGAATGGTCGGAAAGTGCGTCATCTTTGGGCATTAACGAAGGCGGCCTCGCAGTGCGCCTCGACAAGCCGACCCCTGACGCCAACGGTTATTTTATTTGGCTCGGCACCAGCGCCGGCGGACGCAAAAGTATATTTCTCTGGCAAATTATCTGTCTCTTATACACATCTCCGAGCCCACGAGACTCCATTGCATCTC
>CAXHAT010000285.1:0-7627 GCA_964014485.1 uncultured Deferribacteres bacterium | reverse complement strand
CTACATGACCGAATCTGATGATCAGGAAGAATGGACGACGTTTCTCGAAACTCTGCGCAAGGGCAGGCGATCCCAGCCGGTTGACGGCGTTGTTCTGAGTATCAGCATCGCCGATTTGCTTTCGGCCAGCCGCGAAGAAATCGAGATGCACGCCCGCGAAATGCGCAAGAAGCTGGACGAATTGCTTGACAAACTGCGCGTGCGTTTTCCGGTCTATCTCATGTTCACCAAGTGTGATCTTTTGCAGGGATTTGTCGATTACTTCGGCGAGTTGACCTTGAAAGAGCAGAACCAGGTGTGGGGCTGCACTTTTGAAAGAAATGAACAATCGACCAACGAGCCCAGACGCGTTTTTGAGTCGGGTTACGATGAACTGCACGAAAAAATAATGGCCATGCGCCGTGAGCGTTTGAGCAAGCCGCTTAAGCGTGATGCGCGCCGGAAAGTTTATCTTTTCCCGCTGCAATTCGCTGAAGCTCGGGAAAACCTCGCATTCTTTGTAGAAAAATTGTTCTACTTCGATCCTTTCAAGCGCAAGAAAAAGGAAAACCCGATTTGGCGCGGCTACTATTTTACCAGCGGTACGCAGGGCGAAGGCGCCCCGCTTGATCGCGCCATCAAATCCATCGAAGAGCAATTTGGTCTGCCTCCTGTCCAGGACGATGTGTTTGAAAGCGGGCAATCCGACAAGAAACATTATTTTATCAAAGATCTTCTCACGCGCGTCGTGATCCCCGACCGCGCCTTTGTCACCGGAAGCAAAACCAGAAAAGGCAAGCTTTTCGACTGGCTGACGCAAGGCGCCGTCGCTCTCGGCTCAGTTCTCCTGCTCGGCCTGTTCGGCATGGGCGTGCATTCCGACCGCGAAAAGAGCGCTGCAGTGCTCGGTGATTTGGAAAAGGCCGTCGTTCAGGTGGACGGCGTTTTAAAAGCCGATTCAACCAACGGCCGCTCAAACGGCGACAAAATGGTCGAAACCTTTCGGATGATGGATTTGCTCAGCACAAGAATTGATTCCGTGGAGCATTTTGATCCGACGATGCCGTGGCACATGTTTGACAAGGATTCGACCCTTTTTAAAGCAAGGAAATTGTACTTCAAAACGGCGAATGAGGTCGTCGACAAGTTCATTTACCGAAAGCTCGAAACGAGACTTGCGAATGATGGTCGGCTGGGCTCAAACAGAGAAATCTCCGATGACGTTTATAACGATTTGAAAGCCTACCTGATCATGGGGAGTGATTACGACTCAACCGTTGTCGGTGAAAACGGCCTCCTTGGCGGCGACTACCAGAATTTCATTGCGGAGCAATTTACAGAAATATTGGAAGATACGCTGGTGGCGCAGACAGATAGCAGTCGCCGACACGAAATGATCGCCATGCTTGGCCGCCAAGTTGATTTTATAGTTGAAAACCTTAAACAGCCGGGAGCGAAAAATTATCAAAACAAACCTTCGTTGGTCGGTCGAAACAGAAAATGGCTCAATGACGAGCCGCTCACGATAAACAGCGTCTATGCCGGCATTCGCCAAAAAGGCTTGAATAATTCACGCTTGCGCGGTTTTTCGGTCAACAGTGTTGGCGGAGAGAATCTTTTGACCAGCGCTTTTGTTCCAGGAATGTTTAGCGTGAAAGGATGGGAAGATTTTGTTGCTGAAGAAATAGTCGACGCCAGCAATAATCCTGAGAAAGCGGATTGGGTGCGAGGAATTTCTGCGGAGCAATTGCCGCTGGCAATGCGGGACTCGAAAGAAATGGGGAAGCGGTTGTTAGATTTGTATTACGAAGAACACATTTCACGCTGGAATCAATTTCTTGCCAGCATTGAATACAAACCCTTCAACAATGTTGCTACAGCGTCTGAACATTTGGCCGCTTTGAGCGACGCCGAATCTTCGCCAATCGTCAAATTGCTGCAGAAGGCGGCCTATGAAACGGATTTTGAAACGCCTTTGTCTCGTGCAACCCAGCGCGTCGGCGGATTCTGGGACAAGATAAAAACCTTTGTCGGAATTGATTCGGTAAAAACAACAGTCGAAGCGCATAAGGTAAATCGAAATTTTGAAGATTTGCACCAATTCGTTGGCGAAGAAGGCAAGATGGGCGTTGCTTTGAGTACGGCTATGAGCCACTTGCAAAATCTCGCCGGACTCATTGATCCTTTGCATGGCGACGGCGGCAAGGCGGCTCGTGATTTTGCCGCAGCGGTCGTTGGCCAACCGCGCCAAAACGAATTGGCGCTCATGGAGCGGGACGTTAGAGGCGCCCTAAGCGATTTAAGCACGCATCGTCAAGATATCAGAAACATTTTTGAGCCGCCAATCTCTCTTGCTGAAGGTGCAATATTTGGCGATACACAGGTATATTTAAACGCACAGTGGCGCGTTAGAGTGTTCGACGTCTTCGACAGAGAAATCTCTAAATTTTACCCGTTCCGAAATACGGAAAACAGTTTAGGGCTAGAGAAATTTAAAAGCTTTTTTGATCCCGCATCCGGCGTCGTCACGCAATTTCTTGATGAAGAGCTTGCGCCTTTTATTGACCGAAATACGTTTGCGACCAGAGGCGTCAGGCTTTCGAGAAATACGAAAAATCAATTGAGGAAATTCCGAGATATTGGGGGGACAATGTTTGCCGGTAGCCAGTTGGGGGTAAACTTCAGACTGCGAGCCAAGCCGCCCGAAACCGAGTCGAGCAGCGGTGAAGCGCCTAGAGTAGATCGGTATTCGTTGTTTATTGACGGCAAGGAAGACGTTTATGAAATGGGAGCGCCGCGATGGAAAGCTTTTAAATGGCCGTCAGAAGACGCTTCCTTGACAGTCAGATTGAGCATTACGCTTCGAGGCGGCGAAGGCGTCAAGAAATTGGCTGAATACTCTGACGATTGGGCTTTTTTCAGGCTCATACATTCTGCCCGCACCAAAGCGGCAACCGCCGGGAATTATATGGAATTGTATTGGCGCTATGCGACTGTGAATTATGTCGTTAATGCCCTTTATGACCTGGAGGCAAGAAGTAAGGAAAATCCTTTCGTAGCGACCTACTTCACAAGTTTCAGTTTGCCGAGAAAATTGAATTAACCAGAATCCATCGAGGGATTTATGTCAGCAGGAAGCTATCAGGCGCTTTGCTACGGAAAATTGCCGGGGTTTGGGGATTTTGTACGCTACAACGCCAGCGGGCCGGAACTGCAAATGATGGATCGTTGGCTGCAGGAAGGGCTGCACATGGCGCAAATGCGTTTGCAGAGCACATGGGACGCCGTCTACAAATTCGCTCCGACCTATCATTTTCTTTTTCCTGTTGAACAGGCCGCGCTGCTTGGCGTCATGCAGCCGAGTTATGACAAAGCAGGGAGAAAATATCCCTTCTTTACGGCATTAAAAATAGGATTTAGTCAGTTCACGCCGCCGAACAACGAACTCGCGCCAATTCTTTTCGAACCGTATTTTGCTAAAGCGTTACGTGCAATTTCTTCAGCAAAAAATGGGACGGATTCAAGAGAAATCACTCAATATATTGAAGAAAGCGGAAAATTTGATTGGCAGGAAATGACGCGAGAACGAGAGAATCATGAATCATTTCTCTGGAAAACGACGCAGGACGAATTTTGGGGGCAGACGCTGGCAAACGCAGCGCAGCGCCGGTTACTGCTTTTTAAAAACGTGACCGAGATTTTTGCGCCTTTCCGCCCCGACGCTAGAGAAAATCTTTCTCGTTTGCGGTACGGATTGCGTTTTCCGCTGTCAAGACATAAAGACAACGCCGCACATTCCGCCGCGCTTTGGCTGCAAGTCTGCGCCAGGCTGCTCGGAAACAGCGCCTTACTGCCGTTCATGTTTTGGACAAAGCCTGACGAGCAACGTGACGGCAAGCTTTTTCTTTTTTTCCGACAACCGACCGCTCAAAGCTTCCTAAAATTGATGCAACCAGACGCTGAGAGCGACGCTGTCTTCGATCTTGAACGAGAAGGCGATTTGACGGACAAACCAAGCGGTCAATTCACCGCGCTGCTTGGATTGAGCGAATTAAAGTTGAGTGAATTTTTAAGAGAACTCCGCATAATTGGACGATAGAAATGGCTGATTTGCAAATACCCGAAATTGTCGCAGAGCTGCTCGAACCCATTCCGGGGGAAAGTCCTTCGGGGGAAGACGTCAGTGGTTTTGGTCAGGATTATGACGATGTAAAAGCTAAAGTCTCCGGACATGAGCCGGATTATGCTGAAGCGATTAAACTCGCCACGAAAATTTTGAAGACGGAAAGCAAGGATTTACAAATCGCTGCTAATCTGAGCATCGCCTGGTATCGCACAGAAAAAATTGCCGGACTCAAAAACGGCGTGTGTCTTCTCAATGGTTTGCTCGAACGCTACTCAGATCAGCTTTTCCCCGCCACGAAGAAGCAGATTCAGGCGCTGAAAAAACTAAATGCAAAAGCCGTCTTGGATTTTTTCCCAAACGAGACGATTTCAAAAGAAAATGCTCAAGCGATTGCTGATTTATCGCAAGCGTTCGACGGCTTGGAAAAACATTCTGCAAAATTATTTCCGGAAAAGGGACCGGTCTACGCTCAGTTTCGAGAAGCGCTTGAGGCCCACTTAAAAACCGCGGCGCAATTCGGCGCGACTTCAGCAAATGGTCAAGCGGAACCTGCTGCGAGAACTGCTGACGAAGCGAACAAGCCGGAAGAGAGCGAAAAAACTGCTAAGGCCGTTGAGGGAGAACCTGCGGCGCAAAAAGACGAATCGCCGGAAGTTGAAGCGCCGAAAGACGGGAAGGTTGAAGATGGCGAGGCCGGAAAAACGCCCGGCGAATCAGAAGCCGATATAAAAATTTCCAATGAAGTCGCTGAGTTGCTCCGACCGATCAGTGAAGATGCGCCGGCGGGAGAAGACGCTTCTAACAGCGAACTTATGCAGAGTTTTGTTGACGCTTTTCAAGGTGCGGTTTCTGACCACAATCGCTGCATCGAGCTGGGTGCGGAAATCTTGGAAGAGAAATCCAAAGACCTTTTTGTCGCGGTTCGGTTGTGCGCCGTTTGGTTCCAAAAAAGCGGGTTGCCGGGCTTAAGTGACGGGCTGACTTTATTGCTGGAACTCTTGAGAAGATTCGGCGG
This sequence comes from uncultured Deferribacteres bacterium, assembly GCA_964014485.1. Classification (GTDB taxonomy): domain Bacteria; phylum Zhuqueibacterota; class Zhuqueibacteria; order Zhuqueibacterales; family Geothermadaptataceae; genus CAXHAT01. The sequence goes on along the minus strand of CAXHAT010000285.1, from coordinate 2,507 downwards.
CGACATTTTCCCTGCAGACAAAAAGAAGCGCTCGAAGGCTGTCCCGTTCCTGGACGTCAAGCGAGGCAAGTTTATTCCCCGCTTGAGTCGCACCCAAGTCGATAAAGGCAATGCTCAGATTGTTCTGGAAATCAAAAAAACCTTCGATTTTCTTAAGAAAGCGTATCACGAACTTTTCGACGAAACGAACGCTGAACTTTTTGATAAAAGAACTATGCCCTCGCTCAAAGGGTTCACCAGGGTTATTGATGAGCTGGGCGAAGAAGCTGAAGAAATCGTAAAAAAGCAAAATGCCGCCCCAAAATCTTTGGCTCCTCAACCCGAGACAACGAGCGCAAAATCGAGTTCTTCCAACGCTTCTTCGACGAGTGCGTCGGCGAAAGGCTCGGCGGGCGCGCAATCCTTAGCTTTCGGTTCCGCAAACGATTCTTTGCTGGCGATCCGGAAGGCGTTGATGTTCATGTTCGAGGAAGTTGGCGAGGATGAGAAGAGAGTTCGCAAAGCGCCGGAAGACCCGACCTGGTACGGTCTCTCACGGCAATTGAAGTGGTCGAAATTGATGGGACTGCCGGCAACGAATGACAAGGACGTTGCGATTCAGGTTGAAGGGCCGAATAACGTCAAGGCGGAGTGGCTGCACAAACGTTTTGATGAAAATGACCTCGATACCGTAATCGCCGATGTTGAAGCGCGTTTTCTCGACACTGACGGATTTATGTATTGGTTTGATGCGCATCGTCTTTGCGCCCTCGCACTTGAGAAAAAGGGCGGCAAGTTCATCAACGCCGCTTCCGAAATAAAATTTCAATTAGCGAGACTTTTGGATCGAATTCCTGACTTAACAAAACTGAAGTTCAAAGGCGGGAAAATCGCTTTTGCTGATGACGATACCCTGAAGTGGATCGATGACGAGATTAAAGGACTTTTAGGCGGCGGCGGAGACGCTCCCTTGCTTCCGCCATTGATGGGCGAAGAATACGATGAGATTACGGAAGCTTACCAAAAAGCCTGTGCCGAGCTGCCTGGGAAATTTGATGAAAATTTGAAAAAGATGCAGGACGCAATCGCAGCGGATCAGCGAAAAAAAGGACGGTTTTTGCGCAAGGCGCGCATGGCTGACTTTTGCAAGGACGCAAAAAATTATGCGCTCGCGAAAGCGATCTTACGCGAGCTTGAAGAAACGATAGAAAAGGAACACCTGGCCGGTTGGGAGGCCACGCTCTGCGTGTCGGTCTGGGAAGCGATGTACCACGTCAATCTTAAAATCATACAAACTGAACCCGGAGAGAGCGAGGTCGCGAAAATTAACGACGAGCAGAAGCGGTTGTTCGAAAAAATCAGCCGTCATGACGTTACGCGCGCGCTTGTTTTAGCCGGAATGAACCAGAAGGATGGAGAATAATCATGGCACTGCCCCCGTCACCTAAAATTAAAAAACGTGTAAACGTTAAAATTGAGCCGAGCAGTAATGCGCCGGAAGATCAGGAACTGGATTATCGCGTACTTGTCGCCGGTGATTTCAGCAAAACCGAGATTGGAACGCAAGGCGAGTTGCAGGATCGGAAACTTCGCGTCATCAAATCGAAGCGCGATTTTAAGAAAACTCTCGAGCAAATGAATCCCAAGCTCAAAGTTGACGTCCGAAACCGAATGTCTGAAGATCCGGAAGCGCGTCTCGAAGTTAATCTCGACATCAAAGATATGAAAGATTTTCATCCGGACGTGATTGTCGGCCAAGTCGAACCGTTGAAAAAATTGATGTCCGCGAGAGATCATCTCAAGCAATTAAAGGTCAAGCTGAACAAAGACCGGAAGTTCAGAGATTCTCTCGAAGCCGTGCTCAAAGAAGGTTCCGGCAGTATAGAAGATTTGATGGGGAAACTGGGTGAGGAAGCTGGTAGCGAAGAAGATAAAAAGCAATAGAGAGGAAGAATAATGTCTGATACGCAAACTGAAGTTTCAACTGTCGAGGGCCTTCTCGGCATGCTTGAAGTCGAAGAAAAATCGGCTGTGAGAGAATTTGTAGAACGCGTTGGAAAAGACAGCGAAGTCCATAGAATTCGCGGTTCGCTGATTGATGGATTTATCGCTGAAATCGACGGAATCATCAGCTCGCAAATGGATGAAATTCTGCACAATGATGATTTCCAACAGCTTGAATCCGCCTGGCGCGGATTGCACTACATGGTGACAAGCTGCGAATTCGACGCGCCGGTAAAAATTGAAGTGCTTGACGTTCCCAAGGAAGAACTTTTCGAAGATTTGGACAATGCGGTTGACGGCGACGGACTCGAGGTCGAATCCGGCTTTTTCCACCACGTTTATTGGAATGCTTACGACGTTGTCGGCGGCCATCCTTACACGGCGATTGTGTCTGACTTTCAGTTTGACAGCTCGCCGCAGGACGTCAAAATGTTGCGTTACATGTCGATGATCGGCGAATCTTCCCAGATTCCGTTCTGTCTCTTATACACATCTGACGCTGCCGACGAGCTTCTTGGTGTAGA
>CAXHAT010000284.1:0-7843 GCA_964014485.1 uncultured Deferribacteres bacterium | reverse complement strand
ACTCCCGCTCGCGTAATCAATTGAATTTATTCGACTTATAGCGGGACACTAGTGAGTCTAGTTCGTGACTTGAACAAGAAGCTTGCTTCATCCAGTGTGACAACGCCGAACTTGATTGCGATCTCACCAAGTATATACAACAAATATGACACTAAGCCAAACCCGGCTATGACTTGCTCTGCGGTAACATCATTGTTTTTACCTTCGTGAACAATAACATTTCGCAGTTCATTGAGTTCTTTCAGATCATCAATCAATGGTAACTGAGGAGTTATGGCCGATTCTTTGACTAATTTTGCAACGATTTTGTCTATTTTTGTACTCGCTGCCCGAGCGGCAACTCTCTCAGCAAGTGATTCGATTAAAGTTTCCTTTGACTCGGCTTGCAATACTTCATTGAATTTGATTTTTCCTTTACTCTCTCCATCAAGAGTCAAAAACTGATTCATGCGTTGAGGGTGGACCAAAAACAGACAGTAGAAGAAATCTTTAATAATTAGCTCTGCATAAGTTACTGCTATTACGACTAGCTGGCAGAGGTATACCGCATTTGCCGCCTCAACCTCCCTTTGGTAGTACTCATTTCCGGATTCAAAGCCTAATGTAGGTTCACTTAGATGGGAAATGCCTTTCAGGCGCGGCTTTAGAAAGGTCACGATTGATTTGTCGGTTAACAAGGTTTGGAGAATATCAAATGGAGCCAAAGCTTGGCGAATAGTCACAAACCATGCTCCGACATTAAAAGGACGGTATTCAATTTTTTCCCAGCCGCACTTCTGACATGAGAATAGGATTTCTCCTTCATCTATTGTATCAATAGTCTCAATTTGGCAAACAGGACACTGGATTATTGGTTCAACCATTTCTTAAGCATGCGATTTAAATCAAGACTACTTGGGCCAACAAATCATAGCTATACTCACCGAAACCACTGCGCATGTTCGCGAAAGAAGTGGATGAACCGCTTTTCATAAGGGCGATCCATGCGAATGTCGATGCGGTCGAGTCCTCAGGCTTGGATGCGTAAATAAAAATATTGCTGTCAACAAGATAATTCACGGTCCCGCCTTTGTTGCTTCTGCCACTCTACTGGATTTTCAATGTCCCGGAACGGATTCGACGCTCTGATGAGTTCAAATGCGTTTTTCAATTGCTGTTTGGAGATTCGATCTTGTTTTGCCGTCACCCGTTTTTTAGCTTGCAGCAAGCTTCTCAAAACCTTTTCATCGATATTCTGAAGAACCTGCGCCACATCCGGGCTAAATTCTCTGGTTACTTGCATTCTGGGCTCATTCGCATGAAAAATCTTCGGTTCTATATCATTTCGAGTGTGTACTTTTTGACAGGATGAACGGGATCGACTGTCGCGCAACATCTCGCATCTTAAACATAATTCTTATTCATCCCATTAATCCTGCCGATCCAGTCAAAAAAGAATAGTTGACCACAATATTTCTACATAGAACTTATTCTTCTATTCTCCAACACAATAAAGGCTTTTCGCGCCACGAATATAAATGCGGTTGTGTACAAATGCAGGCGTTGCATAGGCTTCTTCACCCAGTTCAGCCCGACTCACTTGTTCAAACGTTTTGGCCGCTCGAAAAACCTGCATCACGCCCTTATAATCCAGCGCGTACACGAGCTCGCCCACGAGAATAGGCGAGGCGTAGAATCCATCTTTAAAATCATGCACCCAATATCTTTCACCGCTCTCAGCGTCGAAGCACGACATGGCGCCAAAACTGGTCGGGACGAAGACAAATTCTTCCGTCGCCACGGGGCTGGACACTTGTGAAAGGTCCCGGTCGTCTTCCCAAAGAATCGTGGCCGGATCGCCGATCTTAATGGCCGAAAGGCGCGCGTGATCGTTAACCGCGAAAACGCGTCCGGCGGCGTAAGCCGGAGAAGGGCCAACCTCGCCGTCCATGCAGTCCGCCCGCCACAACTCCTTGCCGGTGCGCGGATCGTAAGAGGCGAGAAACGGGTTCGACGACAGGATCACTTCGGCGCGGCCATCATTTTCGATAAGGATCGGAGACGCCCAGGAAATCTGCATTTCGCGATCCGTATCATAAACCAACTCACCGGTGTCAAAACGAAAGGCGAGAAGGCGCTGGCTTTCATGATGATCGTATTGCACGAGCAGCAAATCTCTGTAGCTGATCAAGGATGATGAATGCCCGTAGTGATTGTCGGGCGCTCCGAGATTTTTCGCCCAAAGCCGGTTGCCTTCAAAATCAAAACAAACAAGATCGCCCGAGGCAAACATCGCCGCCGCGTGTCGGCCATCGATCGTCATCGTCGGGGCGGCCAGACCGGTCTCTTCGGCGTGGGGCCGTTTGGCTGGTGAACCCGGTACGTCGTTGACCTGCGCTTGCCAGAACATCTCGTCGGTTTCTGTATCGAAGCAGTAGACAAACTGGTTTTCATCGTCCGAACCAGTCAAAAAAATGCGGCGATCCCAAACGACCGGCGAGCTGAAACCTGATTTCGGGATTTCAGCCTTCCACAGGATGTTTTCGCCGGACGCTCCGCTCCAGGTGAGCGGGACTTTATTTTGAAAAGCCTTGCCGAGCCCGCCCGGGCCTCGGAATCCCGGCCAATTCTTGTTCACTTCTTCAGCAGAGGGTGCGTCCGCTTTTGAGCTCGCCGTACTAGCGTTTGTCTGGGCCAGAGCAGATTGACAAAAAATGTAGATCGTGAAGCCGACCAAAAACAACGGCGATCTCAGCATGCCGAATCGAAAACCCGCCTCGGTTATTTTCGTTTTTCTCACCGTCATCGAGTAACTTTGACGCACTTCAACTGATTTTGGTCTCGGATGAGGAGCTTGCCGTCGGCGAGGGCCATCGGCGCCCAATTTTGCTTTGCAAATCTGCGACTGATGGCGTCTCCTTTTCCTTCCTTAACAACAAGCAATTCCGCCGTCGCAATCGGCTTGAAGGCGGAGGGATCGGGCTCGATCAGATAGAGCTTCGTGCCGCCGTCCGTGCTGAGGAGCAAGCCGTCGGCGAGGATCATGCTGCCTTTATCAAACAACGGCGATCTTTTGGTTTTCCATTTTATTTCGCCGTCCAGGTTCATGCAAACCAAGCCTTCTCTCTTGTCGTTGGTTGAATAATGCCCGTAAAAATGGCCGTCGTAAAGCACCGGCGGCAGCGTGTGCGTGCCAAATTCATCGGTTTTATAAAGCTCCGTGACTTCGTAACCGCCGTCCGCATTTTTGTCGACTTTTATCATCGCGGAACCGGCGTTATAAGCGCCCGAAATCAACATTCTGCCTTCACCGGCGTCCACGACGTTCGGAACCGGAATGACGCATTGCCAATTGGTATATTCCCACAGGTTATCCCCAGATGTCGGGTCAAGGCCGATGACTTTGCCGCCAGTAGGCGTTTCTCCGCGCCGACCGCTTGCAGCTGTGATCATGACCACATGGTCTTGTCCGCTCACCTTGACGATAACAGGGCTGACATAGCCGACATGCCCCAGCGACGGCGTTTTCCATTTTATATCTCCCGTCATCTTGTCATAAGCCACGACCCCAGCCTCCGGCGCTTGCGAAGCCAGAATGAGCAGATCGCCGTAGATCAAAGGATTCTGCGTGATCGCCCAGCGCGGAATTTCCTCACCGCCAAAATCTTTCCAAACGTTTTTGCTCCACAGCGGCTTTTGCGTATTGGCGTCTATGCAATGGAGCTGACCGTAGGGGCCGCAAGTATAAATGCGATTGTCTTCGACTGTCGGCGTGCCTCGCGAACCGGGGAACATGACCTCTCCGGGAGCGTCGTAAGCAAAACTCCAGAGTTCTTTACCCGTCGCAAGCTCCAAACAGCGAAGGTTGTCGCCGACCTCGTCGTCCCTGTCCAGAAAATAAACCTTGCCATCCTGCACAACAGCCCCGCCGAAACCAATACCGACGGGAACAGTCCACAGAACTTCAGGTCCCTCCTCAGGCCAAGTACGCAAAATATCTTTCTGGACTGACACGCCGTCTCTGGTTGGTCCGAGAAACTGCGGCCAATCTTCCGCAAAAACATTCGTGACGCCAACGAACAAGACAAGCGCCGGAATAAAGTTACGGCAAAGCTTCATTTTTTATGACTCCTTTCTGTTAATAGGTAGACTCGACAAAGCTAAGTTCATTCACACACCACAAAACGGCGGTGCGAAACAAGTATCGAAAATTCGGCAGTTATTTGCCCAGCACGCGCAGGATATTCTCACGGGTCAACAGCTTCGGGTCTGTGCTTGGCTCAAGGAACGGCTTCACGTCATCTACGACGCGCCGCCATTCCAACGTCCGCAAACGCTCACTCACCGCCTGCCGCCAATCGTCTTCAGAAAGCGGCTTGCCTTTCCAATCCGTCTGCCGCAAAGCGTTGTTGAGCAGAATCAAATTTGGCGCGGGCCAGTCGGGATCACTCAAGTACCACAACAAATCGTATAGATCACGTCCCTTGAGATAAGATCGCTGCAAAAGCGCGTGCATTTTTCCCGCGAGCATCGAAGCGCGGTCGTGATGTTGGAGTTGCAGCGTCGTATGGCGGCGGACAACGCTTGTCGTCAGGGCGGCGCCTGCGGGCGGATTCGTGTCCACCTCGATTTTGATCGCAAGCACTTCGCCGCGATGGGATGACAAGCCTAATTCATACAGCAATTCCGGGAAACGCGCGAATGCACTATGCACAACTTTTTTGTCGCTGACTTTGAACTCAATCACATAGCCCTCGACCGCCAGGTGCGCTTTGATTGTTTTCAAATAAGCGCGAAAATCATAGCGGCTCTTGTCTCTCTCCAACGCGAAATCCAAATCTTCCGAATAGCGCGCAATCGAATACAGAAATCGCAACGCCGTGCCGCCGTGAAAGGCGAGCGGAATCATGGCCCCGGCATGTTGGAGCGCGCCCAGAATCCGCGCCTGCAAGTATTCTCGCGCCATATTTCGTCCGTGGCCGGGCGTTGGAGCGGTGCGGACAAGCTCGGCAAGAAAGTCTTTCATAGCGTCTCGTACTCTTGCTCTTCTTCGACCGCAAGCGCAGCAATGAATTTCGCGGCGCGCAACAATTTTGGGCTGCCGGAGGCCGCCGCCAGCTTCATCAATTCATCCGGGTTCAAGCGCTCGAGGTTTTGTAGGCGCAGTTCACGCAGATAATCCGGAGAATCCGCTCCCGGGTGCAAATGGATCAAATCGAGCAGGGCTTTCTCGGGAGTCGCAGCAAAAGCTTTCTGGCCATTGCCTGCGTCAATCAAGCGATAGCCGTGCATCAACGCCGTTTTGAGATGACGAAATTCAAATACGCCGAACGGCGTCTCCCAACGCGCCGGTCGAGCAGGCGCTGCGCTGGTGGTCACGGGCACATATTCAGGAATGAGATCGTAATACGACAGCATCGATTGGCAACTGACGTACGAGCCGCGCACCATTCGGTTGGCGATGACGAAGGGATGCGGTTTGACCTTTTGAAAAGGCGGCGCGAGCGCATACAATCCTCGCCGTAGTTGGTAAAGTCGTCCGGCCTTGGTCCAGCGAGAAAGCTGTCGCCGCACATTGGCCGGATCAACGGCCCCGGCCAGCAGCAAGCCGGTTTCAAAAACCGGGTCATCCCCGATAATCTCAATCAAACTTTTAAATTCCATGCTAATAAAATACCATTAACGGCAAGTTATTGCAACAGTTTTGCGATTGACTGCGCTTTTGCAAAATAAGAAAAGTTTTCAAAGAACAGCTTCAAGTGATTCAGAAAGCACCGCGTTTGAAAATATTTTCGCGCTTCGCGCAATACTATCGAAACCGCCGTGCGCGCTCGCGGAAGAAGCGGATGAGCGGTTCCGCGTATGGGCGATCCGTGCGAATGTCGATGCGGTCGACGTTGATTTTGTGAAAAGCCTTTTCAAGCTCTGTTCTGCTGAAAGACGCGCTTTCCGCAAAGCTCGTTCGAAACGAAGCATCGGAAGAATCGATCAAAATGGTTTCGCCGGTCTCCGCGTCTTCAAATTCGATGAAGCCGACGTTCGGCATCTCCAGTTCGCGCGGATCGGTGATGGTGATCGCGATCAAGTCGTGCCTGCGGCTCGCGATCCGCATCGCTTGCTCGTAACCCTCGTCCTGAAAATCAGACATCAGAAAAGTCACCGCCCGCCGATTGACAATGCGGCTCATGTATTCCAGTGCCTCGGCAATGTTGGTTTTCGTCCCTTGCGGCTTGTGAAAAAGCAGCTCGCGCACCACGCGCAAAACGTGCTTTTTGCCTTTCTTCGGCGGCACGAATTTCTCAATCGTGTCGGTGAAAATAATCAGCCCGACTTTGTCATTATTTTTGATCGCCGAAAACGCCAGCAATGCGCAAATTTCCGCCGCAATTTCGCCCTTCATTTGCATGTGCGTGCCAAAATCCGAGGAGCGGCTCGCGTCCACCAGCAGCATGACCGTCAACTCGCGTTCTTCCTCAAAAACCTTGACAAAAGGACTGCCCGCGCGCGCGGTCACGTTCCAGTCAATCGTGCGAATATCGTCGCCGACCTGGTACTCGCGCACTTCCGCGAATTCCATACCTCGGCCTTTAAAAACCGAGTGGTACTCGCCGGAAAAAACGTCATTAACCAAACCGCGCGTCTGGATTTCGATGCGCTTGACTTTTTTGAGAACTTCCTTTGGGATCATGGCACTTCAACGTTCGCGAGAATTTTGCGGATCACGTCTTCCGGCGTGATTTCTTCGGCTTCGGCTTCATAAGTGACGAGCACGCGATGGCGCAACACGTCCATGCAGATCGCTCGCACATCGTCCGGCGTGACGTAGCCGCGACCGCGCATCAGGGCGTGCGCTTTGGCCGCCTGCACCAAAAAAATGGAAGCGCGCGGACTGGCTCCGAAGCTGATCAACTGCTCCAAGTCCCTCACGCCAAATTCTCCTGGTTGGCGCGTGGCAAAAACAATGTCGACGATATAATTTTCGATTTTTGGATCGATGTAAATTTCCTGAACCGTGTTGCGCGCCTTGACAATTTCTGCCGGTTTAACCACCGGCGTAATTTCCGGCACATGTCCGCTGGCCATACGGCGCATTATTTCAAGCTCTTCGTTGCGCGATGGATAACCGACGGAAAGTTTGAGCATAAAGCGGTCAACCTGCGCTTCCGGCAGCGGGTAAGTTCCTTCCTGCTCAATCGGGTTTTGCGTGGCAAGCACGAGAAACGGATCGTCGAGCTTGAACGTGTTGGAGCCGATTGTGACTTGTCGTTCCATCATCGCTTCCAGCAGCGCGGACTGTACTTTTGCCGGAGAACGGTTGATTTCGTCGGCGAGAATAATATTCGAAAAGATAGGCCCTTTTTTTGTGGTAAAGTCACCCTTCTTTTGGTCGAAAATCAGGGTGCCGAGCAAATCGGCGGGGAGCAGGTCGGGCGTAAACTGGATGCGCTGAAAATTGGTTTGGACGGCTTTCGAGAGTGTGCTGACGGTGAGCGTTTTCGCAAGGCCGGGAACGCCTTCGAGCAAAACGTGGCCGTTCGAAAGCAGGCCGATAATTAGCCGCTCAACCATGTAGTTCTGCCCAACGATGACTTTGCCAACCTCATCAGTCAGCTTTTGGACAAATTCACTTTCCTGTTTGACTTTTTCATTCAGTGCTTGAATATCAACGTTCATTACTTTTCCTGCTCCGGGGGATTTTCGTTTCTTTGGTCGTGTTTATTTTAACGCGGAGTTCGCTGAGACGCAAAGTTTGTTCATTATTTTCTCTGCGCCTTTGCGTACTCGGCGTTTAGCAATTATAGTCTCATCTCTCCAACACACTCTCTCGCCTGTCATTCAGGAGGAATCTATTTTGCCAAGCCCT
>CAXHAT010000283.1:0-7871 GCA_964014485.1 uncultured Deferribacteres bacterium | reverse complement strand
AGACCTACACCAAGCAGCTCGTCGGCAGCGTCAGATGTGTATAAGAGACAGCACCTACCGCGTCCGCGCTTTTAACGGCGTAGGAAATTCGGGCTATTCAAACGAAGCCTCGGCGACGACTGATCCGCCGCCACCGCCGCCCGCCGACCCGAGCGGCCTGTCCGCAACGGCAAACGGTTCCTCGCAAATCGATTTGAGTTGGACGGACAACTCGAACAACGAAGACGGTTTCAAAATTGAGCGCCACGGCGGCGACGGCAATTTTGCCGAAATTGCCCAGGTTGGCGCTGGCGTGACGAGCTACGACGACACAGGCTTGAGCAGCAACACGACCTATACCTACCGCGTGCGCGCTTTCAACGGCGCGGGTAATTCTGCCTACTCCAACGAAGCCTCCGCCACGACTGATCCGCCGCCACCGCCGCCCGCCGATCCAAGTGGCTTGAACGCAACGGCAAACGGTTCCTCGCAAATCGATTTGAATTGGGCAGACAACTCGAATAACGAAGACGGCTTTAAAATCGAGCGTCACTCCGGCGACGGCAATTTTGCTGAAATCGCACAAGTTGGGGCGGATGTGACGAGTTATGATGACACAGGCTTGAGCAGCAACACGACCTACACTTACCGCGTGCGCGCTTTCAACGGCGCCGGGGATTCCGGTTATTCGAACGAGGCGTCCGCCACAACGGACGACAATCCAGTTGATCCAAATGTAAACTTGGCTCTGGACAAACCTGTGGCGGCTTCCGGTTCTCATTCTTCATTCGTGGCGTCGAACGTCAACGACGGCGATGAAGGGAGTGCGTGGGGCGTGCGAAATCCCGGCGGCGAAGAATGGATTCGCGTCGATTTGGAGTCTGAGCAAACGGTTGGGCGGGCGATCATTCGCTGGAGCCCGACGCGATTCGCAACGGATTATGAACTGCAAGTTTCTGATGACGACGCTAACTGGACGACGGTCTACGCCACAAGCGCCGGTTCTGACGGCGATGAAGAGTTTGAATTTACCCAAACGACGGCGCGCTATGTCCGGCTTTGGATGACGGGCTTCAATAAATCGGCGGTTGCGGTTGAAGAACTTGAAATTTACGCCGGTCCAGCGGAAGCGGTAAACAGTAAAACGTTGGCAGTAAGCAGTGAATTGAAGAATGACCAATCCACAGTTCACAGCTCACAACCTGCCGTTCATAGCTATGCGCTGCTCCAGAACTATCCGAATCCGTTTAATCCGAGCACGCGCATTCAATTTAATCTGCCGGAAGATGCTCGCGTTGTTTTAAGGGTTTACAACATGGTCGGAGAAGTAGTGGCGACGATTGCCGACGGTCATTTTCAGGCAGGCGTTCACGTGTTGACTTTTCGCCCGGAGAATTTGCCCAGCGGCGTTTATTTTTATCGAATTTCCGCCGGAAAATTCAGCCAAACCAGGCGACTCATTTATATGCGTTAAACTTTGGCCGTTCGCAGCAGCACAAGTTGTCGATTGTTTTTAAGCGACTTTTCCGTTAACGCCGCACTCAGCCATGTTTTTAAAAACTGAGTCCATTTCTTCCGGCGAGTGCGGCATTCGATTGTCCAACCACCAAACGAGCAGGCCTATCAACGCATGGCTTAGGTAGGCCGCCACCGCTTTTTCGGGCAGCGCGATTTGCCTTCCAGCCGCTCTCATATTTTTCAAGAGTTTTCGCCAGTTTCTTTGCAAGCCTTCGTTGAAATTTCGATAAACGTGGGGCATGGCCTCGGTTCCGCTCAAGGCTCGGTAAAGGGCCAAATTCTCTCCTGCATGTACAAATATCCAGGCGACCGATGGAATTTCGGCAGAGCCTTCTTCGGGTAGAATTTGAAAACTCTCAGCCTTTAAATTGCCCAGAAGCAGATCGGTTTTGTTCATAAAGTGCGCATAAAATGTTGAACGGCCAACATCGGCACGGTCGAGAATTTCCTGGACGGTCACGGCGTCGAAACCTTTCTCATGAATCAAACTCATGAGCGCGTCATGCAATCGTCGGTGCGTGCGGTTGACTCTGCGATCGTTAGATTTTTTGGGCATAGGTCGTTTTTGAACAATTTGCGTGTTTCGTCCCGAAATGGACAAATACGGTAAGCTGTCTGTTGTGCAATCACGCAAAGGGAACTATTTTTTCAGCACTTGTTCAAGCAAAAACGACATTTTGGCAAAGGGAGACAAACGATGTTCATTTTATTATTATTCGCGCTTATCGGCGCAGGCTACTTGCACGGAAGATTTGGCGGGGAGAAAACGCAACAAGGTCGCTACGAGTTGATTTTGGTCTATTTGACCGCCGGATATTGCGGCGTCATCATGGTCGGCGTCAGCGTCTGGGGCATGATCAGTCCGCCATCCGCTGCGGGAATGGTGGGAACGGAACCGGGCAATCCTTTCCAGGAATTTTTTCTCGTTGCTTATCTCGGCATGTCCGTTATGGCGACTCTGAGCATTTGGATACGCGGCTCTTACTTAACCGCGAACGTCGTCAATTGGAGCATTTACTGGTTTGGGGCTACGTATCTTCATTTGGCCGATTATCACGATGCGGGCAAACTCGATTTTTACACTGGCGCTCAAATTGTTGGCGCTCATGCCTTAGCGCCAATTTTTATGATACTTTTTCTGGCGCTTGCTTATCGGAACGCTAAATCCCCCATGTAAAAACACGCAGTGTTGGCTCTAAAACGGCTTCGGGGTGCGGTTGCGGAGGAGAGAGTAAAATGCCGGGGAAGCCAACACCAAACCGATGATCATTATCAAAAACGGGCCGCGAGAAGCGGAAACTTCCAGCACGGACTGCGACGGCCGCCAGGGATCAACGTAAACCGTGACAATATTTCCAACCTGGTAGCGGGAAAGAACAAAATTCGCGGAACCTGTGTTTTTGGAAAGATTGATGCGATGGCCTGTATACTCCTTGCCGTCGAATTTATACACATAGCGAACGTCCGGAAACGCCACGGTCGTAATGTCGCGATTGTTTGCTTCGCCTTCGATAATAATGTCTTCCACCAACTCCGCGCTGGTGACGACGCCCTCCACCTTTTCCCACCGCGAAACGGCGTCGTCATTTTTGAACTGATAAACTCCCAGTAACAGAATCGCGCTGCCGATAACGGCCAACGTGACTTCCAGGCCAAAGTCGCTGATGAGCTTGCCTGACCGCTTCTTCTTCCTGAATTTTTCCATCGAATTCCTCGTGTATCGTTCGCATCAGTTATAGAGGCAACCCTGTGAGATGCGAACGAAAAAGGCAAACAAATTACTGCTTCGAATTCCCGATTGGTAATCCCGGAACGCCCGCGTTTAGCAAAAAGCGCAGGTTCTGAACCGACGGAGCGTTAAAAACTTCGAGAATTCGCTTTTAGCACATCGTTTGCATAACGAGCGCCCGTCATTCACTATGCACCAGGAACAATACAACAAGGATAGGTTTATGCATCGCATGAGAATGATGACGCGCCTGGTTTTTGGCTTCTTTCTCGTCCCATCGCTCATTCTTCCTGCTTTGGTTTTTACATTTCCTTCTACAGAAATTGTTGGCGGCCAAAGGGCGGCGGTTTCGCTGGATTATCGAACGATCAATTCAAACGGCTTTCCCAAAATTGTGTCAGAAGTCGCTGTTTTTGATGAAAATAACATTCCCGTCGCCGGATTGACGGAAGCCGATTTTTCTGTATTCGAAGACGGCGTGCGGCAACTGCCGATCACAGTCGAAGAATTCGGCGGCGACTCCGGCGGCGTGTCCGTCGTGCTGGTGATGGACGTTAGCGGCAGCATGGAAGATGAAATCGATCAGGCAAAGGAAGCAGCGATCACTTTCGTCAATTTGTTGAGCGAATTTGATCAGGCGGCGTTGGTCAGTTTTTGGGGAGACGTGAAGATCGAGCAGGATTTTACCAAGGACAAATCGCTGTTGATTAACGCGATCAACGGCCTGGAGCTGGACGACGGCACTTCGGTCTACGACGCTGCCGTGCTCGCCACCCAAATGTTGCAACCTGTCGAGGGCAAGCGAGCCGTTGTTCTGCTCTCAGACGGGCGAGACAATTCAAGCGACAATTCGCTGGATGACGTGCTTGCGCTGGTTTCAACTTCGGAAATCCCGATCTATGCCATAGGGCTTGGGCTCAAGAAAAACGGGCGGCAAGAATTGATTGACATCGCCGAAACCAGCGGCGGCATTTTTTACGATTCGCCGACGGCGGATGAATTGGAAGCCATCTACCGAGAGATTGCATTTTTGCTTTCGCAAGCATTTTATCTTGTCACTTATGAAACGAGCAATTGCACCGCAGACGGCACGCAGCGAGCTGTACAAATCGATGCGCAATTTCAGGGAATGACTGGCGTTGGGGCGAAGAATTACGTCGCGCCGGGCCATTTTGCACCATTCACGATTTCAGCGCCGAGTCAACCGTCGCCTGGGCAGGTTTTTACGCTGTTTCTTCAAGGAGGGGGCGACGGAGCTCCTTTGTTTAACCTCCATGCGTTCTCCGCCAGACTCAAATTCCCGTCGCAATTTCTAAAACTTCAGCCGCCGATTCGTCCCGGCGCTCTGCTTGGTGCAAACAATGATTTTAGCCTGAATTTTACCATTGAATCCGGCGACAGTTCGGTGATCGTCAATTTTCAAAAAAATATCGGCGCAGGGCCGGTCACAGGAAGCGGCGTATTGGCGGAAATTGATTTTGTCGTCGATTCGTCTGTGATTGACGGCGAACCGTATCGTTTCGACGTTGAAATTTTGAGTTCGCAGGATGGCGGCGGGTGCGAAGTTGCATTGCAGACCGCGCCGTTCAGCACAACCGGCGACGGCATGTTGGTCTGGCCTGGTGATACAAACGCAAATGGTCTTGTTGAGCTGACGGACGTGCTTGTCTTGGGCGTATATTGGGAAATGAACGGCCCGGCGCGCCCCGGCCCGGAAGATCAGTTGCTTTGGGCGCCGCACCTGGCAAAACGATTTCAAATTTTAGACGCAACCCATGCGGACGGAGACGGCGGCGGACTTATAGATGAGCGTGACATTATTCCCATCGGTTTAAACTGGGGCAAAAATCAATCAGACGCGGTTGTTGCAAAACAACTTGCCAAATCCGGTGCACTGCCGAATGGGCGGGTGAGTTTTGAGATCGAAAAAAACGCTGAGTCGGAGCGTTACACGCTTACGCTAAAGTACGCCCCGGAAAACGCCGCCGCAATAGCCGGGGCCACGTTCAAAGTGCATTTCCCGCAGGATAGGCTCGAAATTCTTTCGGTGAAACACGGCGATTTCTGGCAGACCAAGCCGCTGCAAATTGAGAAAATTACTGACGGCGTAGCTTCTGTGGGGCAGATGCTTCCGGGAACGCAGCAGTTGCAGGAGTTCGGCGGCGCCTTGATAGAAATCCACTTTTCTTCACAAACAACGCCTGAACCAAGCTGGTTTGAGCTTTCAAATCTTGCGCTGGTTGCTCCCGATGGCGCGGTGAACGAGCCTGGCGTCGCGACAAGCGTAAATGATCGTCTGGAGACTCATCCCGAAGCTTTTCAACTTTATGCGGCCTACCCGAACCCGTTCAACCCGCAGACAACGATTCGATTTTCCTTGGCAGCGGAAAGCCGTGTCAATTTGAGCGTTTTTAATTTGCACGGCCAACGCGTCCGAACGCTGTTGAATGAAAGACGCGCGCCGGGCGACTACTACGTTTTGTTTGATGCAAGCGGTCTGCCTTCCGGCGCATATTTTTATACTTTGGACGTAGACGGGCGATCTAAAGAAACGAAGCGGCTGGTTTTGTTGAAGTAAGGCTAATTTTGACTTCAATAATGCAGACGTCCAAAGTGCACGTACGCAAACCTATCTCTATTTTTGTTTTAAAAACTGATGTTACGCGCGGCAACGCACATCCTGAGTCCCGAGACAAAAGAAAGCCGTCTCATTAGCGCCGGGCTTCAGCCCGGTGATGCGTAAAATGCCCATTTTCCCATCTTGCGCCGCGCCAGCGCGGTGGAAAAGAGGAGATGGCCGTCTTAGAAATCTCCGTTCTGAAGAGCGGAGCTAATGAGAATCAAAAGTTGCCCTCGGACTCTGATCGCGGGTGTCAAACGATGCGTGCGTAACATCAGTTAAAAAAACTCTGCGAAGCTCTCCAATCTCAGCGTCTCTGCGTTAAGTCACGAGATTGAATGCCCGCTGCTCCTTGGTTCCGGATCGCCCGGTGTAGGGGAGACAAGCATTCAGCATAGGAAGCTTTGGATGCGCACGAAACTCGAATTATATTAAACTCTGACGTTACGCGGCTGATGTAAAAAATGGAGTGCAAGACTTGCCTTGCCATTCCACTGCGGGTTTTCTCAAGCTTTGTTGTTAAACAGTCTGAACTTGCTGGCAGATCAAAAGGCAAAGCAAGCTTTGCACTCCTTAATTTTTCCTGTGGCGCGTAACGTCAGTTAAACTGTGAACCTAAAATTCGTTTCGACAAAGTCGGAATGCAAAACGAACGCTTTTGAATGGGAAACAGCAAATGGCAAGATTAATTGAGCAACCTTCAATTATTGAGGCGGCGGGCAATAAACCCAAAATTATCCGGGAATTTTTTGGGCGCGTGAATTCGGGAGATTCATCCGTCAGCATCGCCAAGATGTCCAGTCCGGAAGGCTGGGTTGAGCCGGGGCAAACGCCGGAGTTTGATGAATTTACACTCGTTCTGGAAGGAGAACTCCACGTCAAAACCGCTTCCGCTGAGTTTGACGTCCATGCAGGGCAGGGGATTCATCTCAAACCTGGGGAATGGGTGCAATACAGTACGCCTTCGCCGCAGGGCTGCGAATATATTGCGGTTTGCCTGCCCGCTTTTTCGCCAGATACAGTCCATCGCGACGCCTAAATAGCTGAGGCTACGGCTTGCCAATAATCTATGCTGTAGATTGGTTTCCAGCCGAGTCGAATATTTCGATTGGAAATAAAGCTGTTTGACCTTCAAACGTTTTTCAAGGTCATTCCTGCGGAAGCAGGAATCCAGCGGCAGTGCACTATTTTCTGGATTCCTGCCTCCGGAGGAATGACGCGTAGAGCAAAGCCTTTAGTCAGACGCGACATCATTAATCCAGGCGCGTAACATTGGTTAGATGATTTTGAAAATATTTTCACGATGTGGCGGCGCATGAATATTTTTTCAACTCTAAGCCTTTAAAAATCAGTCGTTTTAAAAATACTTCAAGTACTGTTGCGCCCTCATGCTGGAAAAGCGTTACGGCTCGGCGGGTGGTAAGTGTCTGTTTTTAAAAAATCTTGATGCGGATGAAACGCAAGGAGATTGTTCTGGCGTCGAAATTGATTAGCCGTGAGTAACTTCGAAAAAATTGCGAGTTTGCTACTCAAAAATATGATAAAGTGAGGTTCTCATGAGCGCCATGACTTTGATTGCCAATAGTTTGACAAGAAACCCGTTGGCCAGATTTTACAAGCGCTACATCATTGACAGTTTGTTGATGATCAAGCGGTTTGGTTTCAAAGAATTCGCCAGGCGCAGCGGCAAGCGGTTTATAATGGCTATCGTTGCCTACTATCTTGTACGCGATACGCTGCTTTACATTGTGATCCCATTCTGCATAGCCAAAGGCGTTTTCTAATCAAGTATGCAGCCCCGATTTGTAGCTGTGAGCCAACCGGCCGCGAGTGATTCCAGAGTCAAGCGCTTCAGCGTTTGAGTGTTATGTGCTGTCATAGGCGATGATGAATCGTCGCACTCCCCAAAAGAGTTACTTGACTGATGTTACGCGCGGCGGCGTACATGCTGAGTCTTGGAGCAAAGTTTATCTCATTAGCGCCGGGCTTCAGCCCGGTGATGCACAAAACGCTCCTTTTCTTCTC
>CAXHAT010000282.1:0-7885 GCA_964014485.1 uncultured Deferribacteres bacterium | reverse complement strand
CGTCATGACCGGCGGCGACCTGAGCGGCCCGGCGGCGGTGCATGAAGATTATCTGATCGAGCTCGAGCGCGAGACCTTCCTTTCGCTGCTCGGCGAGAAAAAAACGCACGAGCGCATTGAGCATATGCTCAAAACGAACAAGCCGCTGCGAAATTGATTTTTATTGACGCGAAGTACAACTTCGCGAACAGCGGCGTTACCAAATGAAATTTGGTAACGAGCAAAACATCGACCCCAACGGGGTCAAATGTAACAGCGAAGGGCAACGCCCTGGAAAAATAGTCGACGCGATATGTCATAAAGCCCTGAAAGGGCGAAATAAAAAGCTGTTTTGGGAGAACAATCAATGAAAAATGAAGCATACATTGTCTCAAGCGTACGCACCGCCGTGGGCAAAGCCAAACGCGGCAGTTTGCGCAACGCTCGTCCCGAAGACATGGGCGCGGTTGCCGTGAAGGGCGCGCTCGACCGAGTGAAGAATCTTGATCCTACGGAAATCGACGATGTTTTGATGGGCTGCGCCATGCCGGAGGGCGAGCAAGGTATGAACATGGGGCGCATTATCGCTCAGCGCGCCGGATTGCCGGACGTGGTGCCGGCGGCCACGGTCAATCGGTTTTGCTCCTCCGGTTTGCAATCTATCGCAATGGCCTCCCAGGCCGTGATCGCAAATCAGGCGGACATCGTTGTCGCGGGCGGGACGGAATCAATGAGCCTGGTTCCGATGGCGGGCTACTATTACACGCCGAACCCGGGGTTGGTCGAAGCCGATCCCGACGTTTACATCGGCATGGGACACACCGCTGAAAATTTGGCGGCGCAATACAAAATTTCCCGCGAAGACTCGGACGCATTTTCCTACCATTCACACAAAAACGCGACTGCCGCGATTCAGGAAGGGCGATTTGATGAAGAGATCGTGCCGTTTCATATTTCCGAAACGATTTACAACAACGGCGCGACCCGAAAGATTGAAGCGGATTTCAAAATCGACGAAGGCCCGCGGGCTGACACGAGCGTTGAAGCGCTGGCGAAACTGCGCCCGGCGTTTAAGCTCGGCGGCACGGTGACGGCGGGAAACGCCTCGCAAATGTCTGACGGCGCCGCCGCATCCGTTGTCATGAGTGAAGCAAAAATGAAAGAACTTGGGCTTGAGCCGATGGCGCGCTTTGTCTCCTTTGCCGTGGGCGGCGTGGCGCCGGAAGTGATGGGCATTGGCCCGGTGGTCGCGATTCCGAAAGCGCTGAAACGCGCCGGATTGACGCTGGACGACATCGGTCTGATCGAATTAAACGAAGCGTTCGCCGTGCAAGCCCTGGCCGTCATCCGCGAGGCCGGATTGGACGAAAGCATCGTCAATGTCAACGGCGGCGCGATTGCGCTAGGACACCCGCTGGGCTGCACAGGCGCGAAATTGACCGCCACTTTATTGCACGAGATGCAGCGCCGAAAAGTACGCTACGGGATTTGCACCATGTGCATCGGCGGCGGCATGGGAGCCGCTGGGATTTTTGAGAATTTGATGAACTAAACCGAAACCGAAGCGGAAATCCCAAATGGCAATTTCCAAATGACAAATAAATTCCAAATCTCAATTTGCAAAAATACTAACTCCCGTCTCGTGACCACGGTCTCCGTGGTCATGTACCCTTGGACGCTCCGCGTCCCGTGAACTCAAAAAATTGGGGTTGACTGGACGCAGAGCGTCCGAGCAGGCGTCACGACGGAGACCGTCGTGACGAGATAAAAATTCAACGCAGAGCCGCAAAGAACGCCGAGAAAGACTCTGCGATTTCTCAGCGACCTTTGCGCTCTCCGCGTTAAAAAAATCAACACAAGTAAAGGAGTTGCGTCATGGAAATACTTTTGACCCTTGTCGTTGTGCTGGCGCTTGGCTTTGTTGGCGCGCCGCTCTGGGGTTGGACGGCGGCCGTGGCTGGATTAATGCTATTGTTCGGCGCCCCGATTTGGGCGTGGATCATTTTCTTCCTGCCGCTGGCGTTGTTCAACATTCAACCTTTGCGCAGTAAGCTTGTGACGGCGCACATTTTCAATTTCATGAAAGCGAAAGGCTTTCTCCCGAAGATTTCAGAAACGGAGCGCATCGCCATTAGCGCAGGCAACACCTGGGCGGACGGCGAATTGTTCTCCGGCAAGCCCAATTTTGAAAAGTTGATGGACGAGCCGATTTCCACGCTCACCGAAGAAGAGCAAGCCTTCCTTGACGGCCCGACCGAAGAACTCTGCGCTATGGTCACCGATTGGGAAATTCAGAAACAGCGCGATCTGCCGCCGGACGTCTGGCAGTTCATCAAGGACAACAAATTCTGGGGCTTGATTATCCCGAAAGAATACGACGGCCTGGGGTTTTCGCCGACGGGACACAGCGAAATTGTCGCCAAAATCAATTCTCGCTCGGCGACATTGGCGAATTCCGTCATCGTGCCGAACTCTCTTGGCCCGGCGGAGCTGCTGATGCACTACGGCACGGAAGAGCAGAAATCCCACTACCTGCCGCGCCTGGCCAACGGCAAGGAAATCCCCTGTTTTGCCCTGACC
This sequence comes from uncultured Deferribacteres bacterium, assembly GCA_964014485.1. Classification (GTDB taxonomy): domain Bacteria; phylum Zhuqueibacterota; class Zhuqueibacteria; order Zhuqueibacterales; family Geothermadaptataceae; genus CAXHAT01. Next base: position 5,326 of record CAXHAT010000282.1, on the reverse strand, counting down.
GAACCCAACGCCGGTTCCGACGCCGGATCGATGACTTCGCACGGCGTGGTCTTCAAAGGCGAAAACGGCGAATTGTACATGCGCCTGAATTTCAAAAAACGCTACATCACGCTGGCGGCCATCTCCACGGTTCTTGGTCTTGCCTTCAAGCTGCGCGACCCGGACAATCTGCTCGGCAAAGGCGAAGATGTCGGCATTACCTGCGCGCTGATCCCGACGAATACGGAAGGCGTCGTGCTTGGCCGTCGTCACGATCCGATGGGCGTGCCGTTTTACAATTGCCCGGTTGAAGGCTACGACGTGGTGTTGCCGGTTTCGGCGATCATCGGCGGACCGGAACATGCGGGCAACGGCTGGCGCATGTTGATGGAATCGCTGGCGGTCGGACGCGGCATTTCATTGCCCGCAGGCGCGACCGGCGGCGCGAAAGGCGGTCTGCGCGGGATCGGCGCATACGCCAAAATTCGCCAGCAGTTCGGGCTGGCAATCGGCAAATTCGAAGGCATTGAAGAACCGTTGGCGCGCATCGGCGGCTTCACCTACATCATCGACGCCATGCGCAAATACACCTGCAGCGCTCTGGATCGGGGCGAGAAACCGGCGGTGCTGACAGCCATCGCGAAATATCACGCGACCGAGCTTGCGCGCAAAATCGGCACTGATGGTTGCGACATTATGGGCGGCGCGGCCATTTCTCGCGGCCCGCGCAATCTGATCGCCGGATTCCCCCAAGCGGCGCAAATTGCCATTACTGTGGAAGGCGCCAACATTCTGACGCGCACGCTGATGATTTTCGGACAGGGCGCTATTCGCTGTCATCCGTACGCGCTGGCCGAAATCAATTCGGTTGCTGAAAATGATTTGGATGCGTTTGATAAGGCGTTTTGGGGGCACACGGGGCACATGATTCGCAACGGCGTCCGAGCCTTTCTGCTCAGCCTTTCGCGCGGTTACTTGGCAAAATCCCCAGTGGACGGAGAAATTGCGCAGTATTTTCGTAAATTAAGCTGGGCGTCGGCTTCATTTGCCATTACGGCGGACTTGGCGATGGCTCTGCAAGGCGGCAATCTCAAGCGCATGGAAAAACTCACCGGCCGCTTCGCCGACATTCTTTCGTGGATGTACCTGGGCACGTCGACTCTGCGCCGATTCATTGAAGACGGGCGCAAAAAAGAAGACCTGCCGCTGGTGCATTGGTCGATGCAGTACGCGCTGGCCAATATCCAGCAAGCGTTCGATGGCATTTACGCGAATTTTGGCGTACCCGGATTTCGAGCGTTAGGCTGGTGGTCGCGCATGAACCCGATCTCTTCCATGCCGTCTGACAAGCTCGGCGGGCAGGTGGCGCGCATCATTCAAACGCCGGGTGCGCAGCGCGACGCCTTGACGGCGGGCATGTTTGTTTCGCAGGACAAGGAAGATGCGCTTGGCCGATTGGAGCATGCGTTAGTTTTGGTTTATGAGGCGGAAGGCATTTATCGGAAAATTAATACGGCGATCAAGGAAGGCAAGCTGGAAAAGGCGCCGCGCCGCCAGTTGGTTGAAAACGCCGTCAGCGCTGAGGTGATTTCTCAGGAAGACATGCAAAAACTGGTGGCGGCCGAAACCGCCCGCGAAGATGCGATTCAGGTGGATTCCTTTACTCTGGAAGAATACAAACGCAACTTCGTCGATGCTCCCGCCGCGTCGCGCACGAAAAAACCTACGCGAAAAAAGGAAGAGCTTGTGCTGGCTTAATTATTTGACCAGGCCTCGGACGCTCATTTCGGTTAAAAGTGCGTCCGGGGCATATTTTGCATTCATTTTGACAAAACTTGCCTTAACATGAAGTTAAGAATCACGACTCACGAAAAGCAGTCCAAACAGAATCGTGCTTACTGGCGGAGCTTAACGCCGGAAGAACGCTTGGATATTGTTGAGCAACTCCGGCTTGAAGCAGGAAAATTTTTGTATGAATATCCATCCCGACTTCAAAGACTTGTTACAATTACTCGAAGAACACAGTGTTGAATACATGATTGTGGGCGGCTATGCGGTCGCCTATCATGATATCCGCGATTTACCAACGCCACGAGCCAAAGATAAGGCGGATATTGAAGAATTAACTCAAGATGAATATCGGGGTAGGAAAATATGCAAAAACTGGCGGCGGCTGAAACGGCCCGCGAAGACGCGATTCAGGTGGATTCCTTTACTCTGGAAGAATACAAACGCAACTTCGTCGACGCTCCCGCCGCGTCGCGCACGAAAAGAACTCTACGCAAAAAAGAAGAGCCAGTCCTGGCTTAATCAAACAAAAAAACGGCGGATTTCCGAAGCGCGCTTTTACTCACGATTGCCTCGAATATCCGCCGTTATTCCGGCAACGAAGTTCTATTTAGAAAACGCCAGCCCAAATCAAAACCCACAAACTCAAATTCGTATAAATTCCCGCCGCCACGTCGTCCATCATTACGCCGATGCCGCCGGCGTATTTGAAAAGCTGCTCGGAAAGCGGCAGTTTTTTCAGCAGACCCTCACCCATCGTTTCCGCCTGGCGTACGGGCGGCGGCTTGAGCACGTCAAATACGCGAAACAGAATGAACGCCGCCAGCACGGTCTGCCAGCCAATCGGCAAAAACGCCACGCTCACCATCATGCCGACAATCTCGTCGATGACAATCTGCGAAGCGTCTTCCTTGTGGTAATGCCGCTCGGCCTCAGCGGCGGCCCAAACGCCGAGAATGAGCATAGCGAGCGTCAAGAAAATATACCAGCCTGAGCTGAAAGTCGAGAAGAAAACAAGAAAAGCGGCGGCGAGCAAGCTGCCCGCTGTTCCCGGAGCAAAAGGCGCAAGTCCGGATCCGGCGCCAACGGCGATAAACAGAGCGATTTTTTTCACTTGGGGAGTGGGTTAGTGAAGAGTTGAACGTTTTTCAAAAAATTTTCCAAGAGAACTGATTTCAAGCTGAGAATGTTGTTTATCCCACCCCCTAAACTACATCGAAGGGAGGAAAACCCGGCAAAACGCATTGGCGATATCCTTCACGTGCCGCCTGTTGCGAATCATGTAATGCAAGCCGGAGAATGCGGTGATAAAAGTGACAAGATTCATCAGAACGGCAATCATGGAAATATTTTCAAGTGCGGAATAAATATCGTATAAATTGTTCGTCGTCAAGGCGTGTTGCTTTAGAATCAGAAACGCGAGAACAATAAAAATCGCCGTCATCTGGCTCGCCGTTTTCCATTTCGCGAATTTGCTGGTGACAAACGGCGCGTTCGTGTTCATTCGGCTCATGCGCAAGAGCGTGATGACCAAATCACGCGTGGCGATGACGAGCACCATCCACAGTTTAATCATGCCCAGTACGTAAAACGAAACGAAGGTGGAAAGCACCAGGATCTTGTCCGCCAGCGGATCGAGAAACTTGCCGAAATCGGTGAATGTGTTGTACTTGCGGGCGAAATAGCCGTCATACCAATCAGTGATCGCCGCCACGGTAAAAAAAACAAACGCAGCGATGTAGTAGCCGGTCGTATGAACGAATAAAGAATAGACAAAAAACGGCGTCAGGATGATCCTGAGGATGGTCAGTTGATTCGGAAGCGTAAAAGCAGTAGTCAATCGAAAGGGCATGTGTAGCGCTTTTTGAAGCTATTGGTGATTTGATGTCTTGATTATTCTTTGGCCAATTTCAGTGCATCATGATATATATTTTTGCTCATGTATAAACCGTTCCGTAGAGTTTATGAAGAAGATCGAATTTATTGATCGCGGCAAGATTGGTAATAGGCGAGGTGTTGCAGACGACAATCATAGCCGTCCCAACTCTTGCAGCGTGGCGACGTCGTCTTTCAAATCATCTGAATCATAATGAACCGGGATTTTTCGCGATCCAAGCAATTGCCGAAATTCCCACAAACTCATGTCCGCCAATTCACGCGCTTTGCCGATTGACAACCGTTGCTGCGAATAGAGAAGCACGGCCAATTCCGTTTTTACTTCTTTTGGCGTAAGTCGTGCGGAATCAAGGATGTTTTGCGGGATTTCAAGTACGCTTGTTTCCATACTGCGCTCATTTTTCCGTTTCGTTGTTTTGTTAAGGCGGAAAATAAAGCATTGCATTGACAATTTCCAACAAAAGCGCATCAACTATAAATGGATTCACGCCGCGCGGCGGGCGTACAAATGGCGTTGGAAGCCCACGAACAATTCCCGGATTTTGGCAGGGTCGCCGCCGAGAATGCGCACGCCGTCGTTGGTGTGCTTGTATTTCAATTCCAAAAGCCTCGTCAACTTTTCCGGCGCCAGTTCCTCCACGCCTCGACCGACGTATTGCTCGAGCACGAATTCCAGAAATTCACGCTGCTTGTCGTCCATGCCGGAAAAAACGGCGCTTTTGTGCGTGCGCACGCGCTCGGCCCGGCTGACGGTTGGGCGCGACCAGGCGACGTAGGCCAAAGCGTCGAAAAGATCGCTGTCCTCGGCGTGAACGATTTGCACCAGATCGGCGAGCTGTTCCTTGCCAAAGCCGCGCTCTTCCAAGCCGTCGAGCAGTTTTCGGCGCGTCTCCGGGCGGCTCCAGATTTCGCGCAGTTCCGCCTCGTTTTTGAACAATTCCGGCAGTTCGCCGAACAATTGCCGCACGAATATCTCCGCCGAAACCGGCGTACCGTCGGGATTCCAAAACGAGGTTTGCACCATGTGCTGAATCTCCCGCGCCTTGCCGTCCGCGAGCTTGATTTTGATCCGTTGCGGCGCTTCCGAACGCGGCGCACGCCGTTCGTAACTCCCGGTTTCATCGCTGACCTTGTTCTCGTGCGTCACCGTTTCCGGTTCTTCCGGCTCGCCGTCCCACTCTGGATCGTTGAAGTGCTCGTAGGCCTTGACGAAATCGTAAATCGTGAAGTAAAACTTGCCCTCGAAGGTGCGCGTGCCGCGGCCGATGATCTGCTTGAATTCGATCATCGAATTTTTCCGAGCTTTTTTATTGACCACAACATGGGTTACAACATCCCCCGAATCTTAGCCAAAACCCCCGCCGTTTCCGCGTCGAGCTTTTCAATTTCCGCCAGAATCTCCTCCGGCGCGCGCAGGGGCGCTTGTTCCGGGGCGTTGGGGTTTTTTACCGAGAGATCAAAGGCGTCGTCGTCAACGGCGCCGGGTTCCGCGGTCCAGGAGCGTTCGGAGTCGGCGCGGTTGGGCTGCAAGCGCAGGAATTCGGCCAGGTCGTCGTCGTTGAGCGGGTTGGTTTTGCCCAGGCTGCGGCCGGGGTCGAGCTGGTAGTACCAGGTGCGGCGGGTCGGGGCGCCTTTTTCAAAAAACAGCACCACGGTTTTCACC
>CAXHAT010000281.1:0-7890 GCA_964014485.1 uncultured Deferribacteres bacterium | reverse complement strand
ATCATCTTTACCAAACTCCGAAGGAGTGATATAAAAAGTGTCAGGTAGTAAATTCATGAACTCCAAAAGGCCGCGGAAGTACACGGAATCTTCACGGATTCATTTTTAAAGTGAGATTTTTTGCCATAATTCCGCGTTTGCAAATCTTGTCAAATGCCCAACATTCGTTGTTGCAATGATGTACTCATCGACGCCCAGAGTTGCTGCTTGCCCCGCCAAAATCATGTCTCCGTCAATCGTTTTATCTCCCGCCGTTGGCTGACCCTTTTGCCGCGCTTCCGCCCAAAACATCGCCGCGCGGCGCATCGCAGCAGTGGTGATCGGCGCATATTCGAAGACGTTTGCCAGCGCGTCTAACTTTGCCAAACCTGCTGTTTTGTTTGCTCGAAGCAGCTCCCGTCTCAATTCGTAGTCTGCTATTTCCGGGATAATGATGCGTCGATTATTCGAAACGAGATTTTGAAGCCATTGATTACAATGCAGACTTTGGAGGGAGCGTTTAGGGTTTGTAACCAGCCCCAACGGACCTGTGTCGAGAATAACGACTTGACTCACCAGCTTTTACCTTTTAATTTTTCGGGGAAAAGCGATCTATCCGACAACCGATCCTGGTCGAGCGCTTGAATCAAATAATCACCCGTTTCCTTTTGTTCTCCAGCGTCATCGTCATCTACCCACGATTGCAAGAGCGAAAGCGCTTGCGCCTTACGATCCTGACGCGGCAGACTTTGATCGAGCACATTCAGCGCAAACTGGTCGGCGGGTAATCCGCGGCGTTTGGCTTCGCGCGTCAATCTTTGATCCAAATCATCGTTTAATTTTAGCGTCAGCGTCATACTTGTTTCCTGTATCGTTTTACTAACAATGCCTTGATTCAAAATAGACGAGGTTCGCGAGGAAAGCAAGAACAAATCATGAAGCGCACTCTATTCGCGTTTGAACGGAATCTTTTTTCCGGCGGCGAGGGTGACGTGGCCGCGAAAACCGGCGTCGCCGTTTTGTTTGACTTCGAGAAAGACGCTGGTTTCCGGCCGTGCTTTTACCGTGAAACTGAAGTCACCGTCTGCGCCGCTTTTGCCGATGCCGAGGGTGTCGCCGTCCGGCTTTTCGAGCGCGAACATGTCAGCGTTGGCAACGGGTGCGCCGTTTTGGTCTTTGACCGTGCCGTATAATAATGAGCTTGCCGGTTGGGAATTTTCCGAGAGTTTTTTGGGCAGGTCGAGCGCGAATGTGAGAATTGCGATGATGCTCGCGATTCCACCGAGCCAAAAGAAGAGCTTTGTGCTGAAAGTTTGGTCGCTGGGTTTCGGCGGAGCTGATGCGGTTTTTTGACGGCGTTGGTTCTTGCGCGGCTTACGGTTTTTATTGGACATGAGTACGGTTGAATTTTGGGGTGAACATGGTTCTCCTCGCCAAGATTATGATTAAAGTGGCGCTTGTTTTTCCCGTGTTCAAAAAAGATGCTTCCTGCATGACATTTGGGAAAGACGTACAATTTGTAGGGGTTCAAAATTTTGAACCCTTACTAAGAAAAATGCGGCATGACTTGTTCGGCGAAGGTTTTTATGGATTGGATGATCAGGTCGTGCGGCACTGTCCCCATTTGCATGACGAGAATGAGTTCGTCCACGCCGACCTCGACGAAACGCTGCACGCTTTCGCGGGCGCAAACCGGGTCGCCGACGATCATGGCCAGATCGCTGCCGCCGGTGTTGCGCTGCGCCATGGTCAGGTCGAGATCGTTGTCGGAGAGAAATTCTCGCGGCACGTCAAGGTCGCCGGTTGGACGCGTACCGCTGAAGTAGTAGCGGGCCAAACTTTCAAGAAAAAAGCGCGCGCCGCGCACGCCGTACTTGCAGGCTTCACGGTCGTCCGGCAAAACCAATGTTGCTGGCGTGCAGGCGATGTGATTGTTGGGCTGGTAGTTCTTCGGCTGGGCTTTGGCGGCGGCTTCGCGGTATTTTTCCACCTTGTCGGTCAAGTAATCGTCGCTACCAAAAGCGAAATTTAGCGCGCCCAGTCCCAATTCGCCGACTGCGGCGGCGGATTCCGGGCGCGAACAGGCGGCGAACATGGGCGGGTGCGGCTGTTGCACCGGCTTGGGGATGACTTGCGTCACCGGAATGTCGAAAAACCTTCCCTTGAACTCAAAAACGTCCTGCGCCCACATTTGCGGAATGATTTCAACCGCTTCCCGCCATTGATCATGCAACGTTTCAAGATCGTTTTCAAACGCTTCCTGCTCCACCAACGAAGCGGACTTCCCCGAACCCCAATTGACGCGCCCTCCCGAAAGAATATCTAACGTAGCGATGCGCTCCGCGATGCGAATCGGGTGATTGTAGCGGTGCGGCAGAAGCGTCACCCCGTGCCCGATGCGGATGTTTTTGGTGCGCGCGGCAACGAAGGAGAGAAAAATTTCCGGCGCTGAGGAGTGCGAGTATTCGCGCAAACCGTGGTGCTCGACTTCCCAGACGCAATGGTAGCCCAATTCGTCGGCCAGGATTGCTTGTTCGAGGCAATCGTGAAAAAGCTGCGCTTCCGAAGCGCGCGTGGGTTGGGAGATTTGCATTTCGAAGAAGATGGAGAATTTCATGGTTTGGCCTATGGATAACGGTGTGCTCTCGTCAATGTTTTTGTGAAAAGAGCGCCTGATTTTGTCGTGTTCAAAATGGATTCCTCCTGAATGACATTTTGAGGAGACGGAGATGATTGGTAGAGACGCGATGCATCGCGTCTCTACGTTTCTAATTTCTGGGCGACGGATCGTGAGAGAATTCCCGGCAGGCCAGGTTGCTGCAAATTGGCGCGGAAGCCGTTGATGATGGCGTTGACAACCATGCCGCCGGTTGGCTCGCCCTCCGTATTGATTTTTCCCATAAACTGCGCCGAAGCAAAATCCGCGTTTCCGGCGAGCAGATCGATGAACGTATCCGCCGAGAGCCGGACGGTGGACGCCGGCGGTCGCGGGATTTCATTTTTGATTGTCAAGCGTCCTTGTTGAATAAAAAGCCCCAAGTCGCCGCCGTTGACCCCGTCGAGTGCGAGATGAATTTGCGTGTTGGTGCGCTGCTGGTTTGCGCCGGGCTTTCGCAGGCGCGCCGCCAGTCCGATCATTCTAAAGAATTTTTTCAAGCGGAGATCGAGGCTTTTGGGCGCTGTTGCGGTGAATTTTTTGATCAAATCTACGGCGGTGGAGCAGGAGGGAAGCCAGCCGAGCTCAGTGCGCGCTTTTTCACTGGAAACGATCATAGTTGCGCCGTCTTCTACCTTGGCCCACGCCGGGTCGATTGCTTTGCCAATCCCGAGTTTTTCCAACATGACCGAAAGATGCGCCAGCGCAATGTTGACGTTTTTAGGCAAAGAAAACGTTTTTAAACCGCCTGCTGCAGCCAATTCTTTCGGCGGCAGCGGCTCGTCGGTCGTGACGTTGAATGCGCCGCCGATTTTTTGGTTTAATGCGAGAATAATCGCGTCGGCCACGTCTTCATCCCAGACCAACGGCATGGGCTGTTTGCTGCGCGCCATGATTTTTCGCCGCCGCAGACTGTCGCCGAACGGGTGATCCATGTAGCGCCCAACCAGAATTGCAGGGCGGAAGCGCGTCACGAGGATTTTGGGGTGCATTTTTTCGAATTGATCGAGGTATTCTTCAACTTTGAATTTGGCTGCGGCGTAAGGCATTTCATGCCGGTAATGTCTAGGCGCTTCTTCGACGATAGGGATTGGGTGGCCGGGCACAACGCCGTAGGCGGCGATTGAAGAAGAATAGAGAATGTGCGAAACGCCCGTTTTTACCGCCGCTTCAAATACATTTTTACTGCCGGAAATGTTGATGTCGTCAAATTGTTTGCGCGGCAGATAGCCAAGCACGACAAAAGCAAGATGGATGAGAACATCAGCGTCCTGTAAATATTTTTCGAATTCAGGGTCGCGAACATCGGCTTTGGTGAAGCGGATTTTGGCGCTGGCGATCATCGGCGGTCTGATATCCAAGCATTCGATGCGCTTGACCTTACGGTCTTGGGCCAGGCGCTGCAAGACCGCGGCGCCGAGTTGGCCAGCTCCGCCGGTAACGACAATATTCATTCTTGAACCCCGAAATTCTGCTTGTTTAAATTTGTAGACAAGCTAAGCTTTTGTGAGTTTGCCGCCAAACGTTATCGATTGTGATACTTCATCTTTCGTCGCGAAGTCTTGCTATTCGATTTTGGATCGGTTACCTTTTTACTACCCGACACTTTATGTCCAGGCTCTAAAACTGGCGAGAAAGGCGGAATTGTCATGTTGGAAGCATCTTTTTTGATTCGCCCCTTGAACTTTTGAGCATGATCTGTACTGGGCGATAACAAAGATTCTTTCAGAATGACATTTACAAAAAAGCGTCCGGTAGAGAGGTTACCTTTTATCACAAAAGACGATCATTGAATAGTTTAACGAAGCCAATGAAATATCAATTGTCTAACGAGCAGATTGCTTTAAAACAACAAATTGCAAAAGCTCTTGTCGCGGACCAAGACGTTGCCGCAGTTTATCTATTTGGCTCAAAAGCTGAAGGAAGAGCCATAGTTGACAGCGACTTAGACTTGGCCGTTCTCTTCAAGGAACGATTGCTTCCTCAGGAAGCTTATCGACGAAAAGAGCGCGTATTCGTGCGCCTGGACAAAGTTTTGAGAACTGATTTTGACTTGGTGGACCTTTTATCAGCGAATTTGCTTTTAACTTCAGAAATCTTAAAAAACGGCGTTTGCTTGTTAGAAAATGACACGGACGTTTCACGATCTTTCATTGCACAAAAAACAGTGGAATATATTGATTTCGAGCCTGTTTTTAAACTTTGCGCTATGGGGATGCATAAAAAAGCGAAGAGTCGCATGAATGGTTAAGATCAGCATCGTTTACAAAAAGATTAGCCTGATTCAAAAGAACCTGAGCCGTTTGCAAAAGAAACAGCATTTGTCTAAGCAGGATTTTTTAAGCGATGACGATGCCAAAGACGTGGTGCTGCACAACTTACAGCATGCGATTCAGGGGTGTATCGATATTGCCGCACATGTTGTTTCTGACGAAGGCTGGGGAACGCCGGGTTCGCTTTCCGAATTGTTTTATTTTCTGGAAGATCACAAAATTATCCCGCCCGAACTTGTTGAAAACATGGTTCCAATGGCTGGATTTCGAAACTTGGTTGTGCATCAATATGGGGATGTGGATTATTCGCATGTTTATGCGCTTTATCAAAATCGCCTGGGCAACATTGAACAATTTGTTGACAGCATCCAAGCAAACTTTCCGCCCTAGCGTAGACTTTTCTCTTCGTAAATTATCCTTCAACGCTCTTCTTTAGCTGCCGTCTAATCACTTCGTGTCTGCGCTCAAGTAATACTGAAATTAAATTATATTAATCGTCTTGCGCTTCTTGCTTGCAATTTGCATGCAGCGTATTTTCGCCTGTTTTTTGCGATTCACTTCTATTTTAAGGGAGAGTTTATGGCTGGAAAGACGCATCTTCTCGTTGGTACGCACAAGGGCGGATTTATTTTGAACAGCGATAAAGATCGAAAAAAATGGCGCATGTCAGAACCTTTGTTTAAGGGCGCAGACGTGCACCATTTGTCTTTGGACGTCCGCAAGAACCCCAAGCTTTTTGCGTGCGTCAACTCAAGCTGGTGGGGGCCAAACGTGCAGTTCAGCGAAGATTTTGGCGAGACCTGGCAAAAGCCGGAGTCGGAGGTTCGCTTCGAAGAAGGCTCGGAATTGTCTGTGAAAAAGGTCTGGCAAATTACGCCCGGCCTCGATTCAACGCCGGACGTGATGTTTGCCGGGGCCGATCCGGGCGCGCTTTTTCGCTCCACGGACGGCGGACAAACATGGGTTGAAATCAAAGCATTGACCAACCATCCGACGCGTGAGAAATGGTTCCCCGGGGCGGGCGGCATGATGGTGCACAGCATTTGTCCGCACCCGACCGACCCGCAGAAAATGCACATCGGCATTTCTGCAGCGGGCGCGTTTTCAACTGATGACGGCGGCGAAACCTGGACGCCGAGAAATACCGGCGTTCTTGCCGATTTTCTGCCGGAAAAATACCCGGAAGTTGGGCAGTGCGTCCATCACATGGAGCGCCACCCGGACAAGGCTGACGTACTTTACCAGCAAAATCATTGCGGCGTTTATCGCAGTGACAACAACGGAGAAGAGTGGATTGACATTAACGGCGGTTTACCGTCCCGTTTCGGCTTTCCGTTGCAAATCCACCCGCACGACCCGGACACGATTTACGTGATTCCCGAGGAAGGCCCGGAGTTTCGTTGCCCGGTTGACGGTGAATTCGGCGTTTATCGCAGCAAAAATCGCGGGGCGAATTGGGAAAAGATCACCAATGGCCTGCCGCAAAGCAAGGCTTACGTCAACATTTACCGCCAGGCCATGTGCGCTGACGCAGGCGATCCGGCAGGGCTTTATGTGGGGACGAGCACCGGACAAATTCTTTACAGTCTGGACGACGGCAACAATTGGGAAGTGCTGGCGGACTGGCTGCCGCCGGTGTTTTCGTTGGAATGCGCAATAGTTTAAGCAAAAGGATGCGCGGAATCCAACGCTTCAGCGTCGGACTCCGCTGGTCATGCGGGGGCTGCCCAAAAATATGACATCTGAATGAAAGACATACCATATGTAAGGGTCAAAATCTCGAACCCCTACGACATGTTGTGTAACGTTTTAGAAATTTTGTGTGTTGAGACATACTATCTTCGAAACTGATAAAGAAAGCCGCCAAAACATTTAATAGATCGAAGGAAAACTGCGCGAAGCGATTTTGCGCGGAAAATCACCCCAATATTTAACACCATTGAAAGGAGAATTTCATGGCCAAAGTTGTTCATTTTGAAATTTTAGGCTCGGACGGAGAAAAGACGCGACAATTTTATAGCGAACTTTTTGGCTGGGACTACCAGGTTATGCCGGAAATGGATTACGGCATGGTTGAAGCTCCGGAAGGCGGAATCGGCGGCGGCGTTGGTTCCGTAATGGAGGGCGCGCCTCCGCGTTCCATTTTCTACGTTGAAGTTGCGGACGTGCAAGCTTCTTTGGAAAAGGCGGCTTCTTTGGGCGGCAATGTGGTCGTTCCGAAAACGGCTATTCCGGACGTTGTGACGTTCGGAATTTTTACCGACACGGACGGAAACGCCGTCGGCGTTATTGAAGCTGGCAGCACCGGGAATTAAACCTGAAGAAAGTAATGGGATGTGTTGGATTAATGGATTAATGGATTGTTGGATTTACACTCCAACACTCCAACACTCCAACACTCCAACACTCCGAACTGACTCGATCAGGAATTCATTCGGATTTTATATTCGCACAACATCGCAGAGTAGTTTTGCGCGGAAAATCACCCAAATATTTAACACCATTGAAAGGAGGATTTCATGGCTAAAGTTGTTCATTTTGAAATTTTGGGCTCGGACGGCGAAAAGACGCGACAATTTTATAGCGAACTTTTTGGCTGGGACTACCAGGTTACGCCGGAAATGGATTACGGCATGGTTGAAGCTCCGGAAGGCGGAATCGGCGGCGGCGTTGGTTCCGCAATGGACGGCGCACCTCCGCACTCCATTTTCTACGTTGAAGTTGCGGACGTGCAAGCGTCATTGGAAAAGGCGGCTTCTTTGGGCGGCAATGTCGTTGTCCCTAAAACCGTTATCCCGGATATGGTGACTTTCGGTATTTTTACCGACACGGACGGAAACGCAGTCGGCGTCGTCGAAGCGGACAGCTCCGGGAAATAAGCCTAAAGAAAGTAATGGGAAGTGTTGGATTAATGGAGTGTTGGATTTACACTCCAACACTCCAACACTCCAACACTCCAACACTCCAACACTCCAACACTCC
>CAXHAT010000280.1:0-7918 GCA_964014485.1 uncultured Deferribacteres bacterium | reverse complement strand
AGATGCAATGGAGTCTCGTGGGCTCGGAGATGTGTATAAGAGACAGTCGAGAAAGAGTCCTGGGTCGACCGGGACGGCAGAGACCTGGACGCGGAAATTGATATTTATCTGCCCGAAAACGTCCAAATGGATTTATACAGCAAAATCAAGGCGGGGCAGGTTGAGATGGATTTAGGCGGGCTATCGCTCAAACGTTTTGAATTGCAAACTTACGCCGGTGAAATCGACATTGATTTCGATGAGCCAAACCAAATCGAAATGCGGTCGCTGCTGCTGAATACAAAAGTCGGGGAGACGCATCTGCGGCGCTTGGGCAACGCGCGCTTTAGAAACGCCAACATCGACAATGGCATTGGCGCCCTGCACGTTGATTTTTCCGGTGCAATAGAAGATGAAGCAAGCGTCAGCATCGATCTCGACATCGGCGAAACAGACATTTCAATTCCGGACGAAGTCGGCGCGCGAGTGTCAGTCAAAAAGTTCCTTTTTCTGTCCGACGTCAGCATTTCGCGAGGCTTCCGAAAATCTGGTCGTTACTATATCAACGACAGCTACAATAACGCGCGCAAAAACATCGAATTATCCGTAGCGCCGGGGATTGGCGCGCTAAGCATCGTTTCGCGGTAAATTGAATTCGGTCTTAACGAGAATTTACGGAGGAAAGAATGAACGCCAAATTCAAAGTTTTTCTTTGCCTGAGCCTTGCGGTCGTTTTCAGCGCCGCAACAGCGACCGCCGGTCAATACGAAAAAGATATTGACAAAACCTTCGATTTTGAAAAGGGTGAAAGATTCTCCCTCGATAACACCAACGGCAGGGTGACCATTGAAGGCTGGGATCGCGACAAAGCGCGGATCACAGCGACCAAAGTCGTTAAGGCTCGCGGGTCGGAAGAAGCTGAGGAGCTTTTCGAAATGATCAAGATTGAATTCGAAGAAACGAGCCGAGGGCTTCGCATTAAAACGCGCTTGCCCAAATCATCCGACGGCGGCGGCTTCTTCTCTTGGATTTTCGACGGCGACAATCGCAGACAAACGCGCGTCGATTATGACATCAAACTGCCGAACGGCGCCGAGGCGGTTGTAGAAACCGTCAACGGGCGCATTTACCTCGCCGACTTTGAGGGCGAAATGCGCTTGGAAACCACCAACGGCGGCATTGAAGTGGAAAACGCCTCGGGCGATATTGAAGCTTCTTCCACCAACGGCAGAATCAACGTTGAGTTGGTTGACGTCGACAACGATCCCGACATCCACATCAGCACCACGAACGGCGGCATTCAACTGGCGCTTCCCGCCTCCTATCGCGGACGCTTGGACGCGCGCACAACCAACGGACGCTTGCGTTCAGATATTGATGTTGCGGCGAAACTCAATCGCGGCTGGTCACGGAAAACTTTGAACGGGGAAATCGGCAACGGCGACGGCAGGTGCGAACTGCGCGCGGTCAACGGCTCCATCTCAATTCGGAAATCAACTTCATAAAAAAGAAAACGGCGATACAAACTACGATCGCCGCTTTCGGAAAGGAGGGTGGATGGAAAATCAAAAGGTCATTCGCAAAACGATGCTCATTTCGTTTTGATTTTCTACCCACTTCTTTACCCCCTCTCCCCAAAGATGCGCACGGAACATTTGTAATAATCCTGTCACAGCAATTCAATTAAAACAAAAAACTGAACGCAAGGTTTAGCGCAGTTGACCGTTCCCCTTCAATGCGTCGAAAGCTGTAGTTTGCATGGAACAAGACACGCGTCCCCGGGCTGATAGGCACGCCCAAACCGCCGCCGAGAAGAAATCCGTATCCGAACGCACTCGTCACGAACCCTTCAAACTCGGAAGAATCTACGGCGACTCTTGCACCCCCAAAGTCTCCGCGTAAAAAAACGCCTTGCCCAATTTCGACTTCCTGTAAAAAATGCATTATGCTGAGACCGTAGATGTATTGATTAATTTGCACAAACTCTTTACCGCTTCGCTGGAATCGATCCGCCGTTCCATTTATGAAAAAGCCGAGCAGTCCGCCATTGCTGATTGGCGCGTAAATCGCCAATAATTCCAGATAGATGCTGGCATGTGCAATATCGGGACGCGGCGCACTGCTCGGAAAACCCGTTCGGCTTGTTCATTATATCGTATACTCGACGCCCCTAAGCCAATCATCAAATACCACGATTCTCGCGAAGGCTCGCGTTTGTTTTGAGAAAAACGTCTGCGGCTTTCTTCTAATTTACCTGGCGCTTTTTGAGTAGAGCCTGGTGAGGGAACAGGAAAATTTTCGCGCTGATTTTCAGAGACAAGCAAGTCCTTCTTTAATAGAAACGATCTTGTGATCTCTTCTATGATTTTCACGTGACCGTACTTTTCGCCAATCTCAGTAACCAGCACGATGGCAACGGGCAGCATTTCCTTTCCCTGTTTTCGTAAAACTAGTAGCCGCGTATTCACAGAGTCTTTTTCAGTTTTCAAAAACATACCGGTTTTCCCGCGTACGGAAAGCAATTCCGGCGGTTCTTGAGCCAAACAAGTATTGGTCACCGCACCCAATATTGCAGGAAGTAGAAGAAATCGAGATAAAAACTTCATTAAAGCACCCCAATTCAAGAGTTAGAGATCAACCAGTGAATATCATTTTCTGATATTTCAAAACCCCACGTTTTGCAGGAAACGACGCCCCCAGCTACAAATGTTTGCGTATTTGATCCAGAAAATTCTGCGTCGCGTTTTTGTCTGGGGAGATTTCATGCAGTTTTTCGGCAAAGAGCAGAGCTTCTTGCCAACGCTCTTGTTGCATGTAAAACGCCATGATCGCATATAAAAAATCAGGATTGTCTTTTTGCAATTCATACGCTTTGAGCAGCGCGCGTTCGGCTTCGTCGAGCTTGCCGATTTGCTGCATGGCCAAGCCGCAATTGTACCAGATGCGCGGACGGCTTGGCAGCAATTCCACCGCTCTTTGCAAATGCTCAGTCGCCGTTACTAACTGTTTTTCCTCTGCCAAAATCAATCCCGCCGAGTAATGCAACTCGCCGTCATCAGGAAAGCGGCCTAATCCTTGATTCAAGACTTCCAGCGCCTCGACGTTTCTGCGCAGCCGGTTGTAGAGCTGCGCTAAATTTTGGTACGCAGGGTAAAAATCTCGATCTTTTTCGAGCGCGCGCCGATAGACAAAAACTGCGCTGTCCGCCTTGCTTTCTTGTTCAAAAAAAACGCCCAAGTTGAGCAAACCAGACGGCTGATCGGCGGAAAAATATTGGGTGATTTTGTATTCTTGCAGCGCTGATTTTTGTTTCGCGAACTCCCCTTTTTCAAAAAAATCCGGCGGCACGTCCGTCAGCATGCGTGCGGCTTCAATGCGCACAGCGCGAATCGAGTCTGCCAGCATCAGTGCCACGGCGCTTTTACGTTCAGCAACGTGAAGACGATCTAAACTGCCGATTGCTGCAAACCGCACAAGCGGATCGGCGTCACTGAGTGCTGAAGATATCGTTTCCATTTCGATTTGCGGGAAACCACGCAACTGCTCCAGGGCTGTGGCTCGCGCAATCGCCGGATAGCTCGAATCTTCGATGAGCGCCGCAAGCTTGGGGACGGCTTCTGCGCTTCCCTCCCGCCCCGCCGCCAATGCTTCGCCAAAATGCATTGGACGTTCTTTTTCACCGTACCATTTTTCAACCGTTTGCACCGCCCACTGATCGGTTTTGTCCGTGTGACACATCGTGCAAGCATTGGGCGAATCGATTTTCAAACTCAAATCCGGTCGCGGAATTCGAAAACTATGATCGCGGCGCGGATCGACGACCATGTACGTGCGTTCCGGCATATGGCAATTCACACACTGTGCGCCTTCCGAGCCTTCGGCATGAAAATGATGTTCAGGCGTGTCATAATTTTTTGCGGTCAAGGAGGGGAAATCTTGTCGCGTTTTTTGCTGATGACATTGCACGCAAAGTAAATTTCCTTCGAATTTCAATTTCAAACTGTGCGGATTATGACAATCGCTGCACTTGACTCCGGCGCGGTGCATTTTGCTCTGCACAAAGGAGCCGTAGACGTAAACTTCGTCCTGGATTTGGCCGTCAGCATAATAAAGATTTTCGCGCAAAAGTGTGGGTAAGTAGGCGTTTAGTAAAGGCTCTCCGAAAGTTGTTTCTGCGTGAATGCGTTGGCGACGCGAGTGACAAGGCGCGCAAGATTCAACCTGCTCATGCGCCGTTGAAAAAACATCGGGAAGTTTTAATTCTTTGAGAGAATATTTTCGATTATCCGCACTCGCATCCGCTTTTTGCGCCCATTCAACGTGCGCTTTTCCCGGGCCGTGACAAGCCTGACAATCGACATTGATTATTTCCCAGGCAGTCTTGTAGCTGTCGTCTAAAAGATTGTAATTTTTCCTCAGCGTTGTTGAATGGCAATCGGCGCAGTTGCTGTTCCAGTTTAGATAGGGGCCGGTCCAGTGCAATGGGTCGTTGTGATGGATTTTTTCATTCGGATAGAGATGAAACCATTGATTTTTTTGCGTGTCCCAGGCAATTGTCAGCGCTTGCAATTTTCCATTTTCAGAGGCAATCAAATACTGCTGCAGCGGCTCAACGCCGAACGTGTATTTGATTTCGAAATCCGTTTTTTCACCATTCGGGCCGGTTGTAGCAACGTAGAATTTTTGTCCTTTTTTAAAGAAAAGCGAGGTCTCGCCAAAATGCTCAAACGCGGCGCCGTCAAAGCTTCCCAAGACTGTTCGCTCGGTCGCCGGTTGCATGGCAAGATCGTGATGGGAGTTTTGCCATTCAGCGAATTGCTGCGAATGACAAGCCGCGCAAGCTTGGGTCTCAGCATAAGGCGACGAAGCGTCTTCTGACGCATCATCGCCGCAGGCTTGCAAAGTTATAAGTGTAAAAAACAGGGGAACAAGGCGGGAATTGATTGTTCTCATTCGCGATCACGCTTAAGCGGCGATGCGCTCTCTTTTGTCCGCAATGCTGGCGATCAGTTCATTAAACGCTTTCTCGAAAGCGGCTACGCCGTCTGCCTGCAATTTATCGGTCACTTGACTCAAGTTCACCCCGGCATTTGCCAACGCTTGCATATGACGCTGGGCGCCAGCCAGGTCATCCGCCAAAGTCTGGGCAATTTCGCCGTGATTGAGAAAGGCTTTTAGCGTATTTGGCGGCAGCGTATTCACGGTTTCGGGACCAATCAAGGTATCAACGTAAATCGTCTCCGAGTAGGACGGATTTTTTGTGCTCGTGCTCGCCCAAAGCGGCCGTTGAACGCGAGCGCCCTTTTTTGCCAGCCTATCCCAGCCGTCGCCGCTGAAAATTTCCTGGAACGCAGCGTAAGCGATTTTAGCGTTTGCAATCGCCGTTTTGCCTTGCAGTTCAGAATTTCCGAGCCGCTCAAGTTGTCCGTCAACAGCGCTATCGATGCGGCTGACAAAAAACGAAGCGACCGATGCGACTTTTTTCGGATCGCCGCCGTTTTCAACATGCCTTCTCAATCCGTCCAGGTACGCATCAGCGACTTTGCGATAATTTCCCACGGAAAAAATAAGCGTGACATTGACATTGATTCCCGAGCCAATCAATTCAGAAATTGCCGGTAAGCCCGCCGACGTTCCCGGCACCTTGATCATCAGATTTGGACGATCCACCGTTGCAAAAAGCCGCTTCGCCTGAGAAATCGTATTTTCCGTATCGTGCGCCAGCCTGGGGTCTACTTCGAGGCTGGCGAAACCGTCGGCGCCGTTGGTTGCGTCGTAAACCGGTCTTAAAATGTCTGTCGCGCGTCGAAGGTCGTCAATGGCAAGCGTCTCATAAATTTCATCGACCGATTTGCCTTCCGCAGCCAAGGCGCGAATATCGGCGTCATATTCTTCCGAACCTGCAATGGCGTTCTGAAAAATCGACGGGTTTGAAGTCAACCCGCGCAGTCCTTGATCCACCAATCCGACCAGTTCGCCGTTGGTTGTCATCGATCGTTTGATGTAATCGATCCAAATCGCCTGTCCGGCTTCCGCAAGTTCGTGCAGCTTTGACATTCGTAGTCTCCTGATGCTCATTGGGAAATATTTTTTATTTTGAAGGCGGAAAAATAAAGCGGGGGGTTTTAAAATACCATCGAAATGTGTCGAGCGGATCGTGGTGGGAGTCCAAATGAAATTGGGGAGCGAAACCATCGCGGACAAAATGATTTCTACTCGTTACCAAACTCAGGTTTGGTAACGCACGTGGGGAAGAAATTCCCGTTTCGAGTCAAGTCTGGAAGACAAAGTTGTTATTTAAAAACTGATGTTACGCGCAGCCAAGCATTTCTGAAGCCAAACCAAAAACAGCGGCTCGTTCCCAAACTCCGGTTTGGGAATGGAGATGGGTTCGAAACTCCGGTTTCGAGCCAAAGTATTCACTCGAAACTGGAGTTTCGAGTGCAATTGCGTTCCCAATCCAGAGATTGGGAACGAGAACTTGGGCGCCCCGAAATTAGGTTGACGATAGTTCGCCTCTGTGGAATGACGTTGATAAACAGTTGCTGTATTATGAAGCTGGCGCGTAACATCAATTATTGAATTGAGCTTGATCTCAACAAACAAGATTGAACCAGTGATCGAATTAATAAACTCAGAACAAAAAATGATCAACGCACTCATAAACAAACTAAAAGCCAAAGGCTAACAGCCAAAAGCTATAAAGGAAAAATATGCAAATCGGCCTCGTCGGCTTGCCGCTTTCCGGCAAAACGACGCTTTTTAACGCACTGACCGGGCAACAGGAAGCCACAGGATTCTCGACCGGAAAAAAAGAAAAGCATCTCGCCATCGTGAAAGTGCCGGACGAACGTCTGGATCAACTGCACACGCTCGTTCCAGAAGCGCGGCAAGTGAACACGACCATCGAATACATCGATCTTGCAGGGGTGGAAAAAGGCAGCGGCAAGAGCGGCTTCGACGCACAATTCCTCGCCGACCTGCGCTCCACCGATGCGCTTCTCATGGTCATCCGCGCTTTTGAAAATGACGCGGTGCCGCACCACAACGATCAAATCGACGCCGAGCGCGACTTCACCGAAATCTCTGACGAATTCTTGCTGTCCGATCTCGCCATCGTCGAAAATCGCCTGGAGCGCCTTGATAAGCAAAAACGAAAAATCAAAGATGACAAGCTTGAAGTCGAGGAGAAATTGCTCAAGCAGTGCATCGCTTGTCTGGAAGAGGGCCAGCCGTTGCGCACCTTGGATTTTTCGTCCGATGAACTCAAAATGATGCGCGGCTTTCAATTTCTTACATTGAAACCTTTGCTCGTCACCATAAACACCGGAGAAGAAGACGCCGCGCGTTCCAATGAAATTGCCCTGCATTTTCGCGAAAAGTACGCTGCGTCCAGCATCGAATTCATCGCACTGTCGGCGGAAATCGAGATGGAGATTGCGCAGCTTCCCGAAGAAGATGCAACGCTTTTTCTGGAGGATTTGTCGATTAAGGAACCCGCACTTGCCAGAATGATCCGGTATTCCTATAAACTTCTTGGCCTCATCACATTTTTTACTTTCGGCGAGAACGAAGTACGATCCTGGACCATTCGCAACGGCATGTCGGCAAAGCAGGCCGCCGGTGAAATTCATTCCGATATGGAGCGCGGGTTTATTCGCGCGGAGACGGTTACGTTCGACTCTCTCTACGAAAACAAATCATTGGCGCGTTGCCGCGACGCAGGCACACTGCGCCTTGAAGGCAAGGATTATATCGTCAAGGACGGGGACGTCATCACCTTTCGCTTTAACGTTTAGTAATGAAAAAACAGGTTCTTATCGGTCTCCTCGTCAGCGCGGTTTTTCTCTACCTTGCCTTTCGCGGCGTCGATCTCCCGCAAATGATGAACGCCTGTCTCTTATACACATCTGACGCTGCCGACGAGCTTCTTGGTGTA
>CAXHAT010000279.1:0-7950 GCA_964014485.1 uncultured Deferribacteres bacterium | reverse complement strand
GAGATGCAATGGAGTCTCGTGGGCTCGGAGATGTGTATAAGAGACAGACTTCAGCTAAAGAGCGTGAGAATGTTTTTCGCGATGTTGAGCAAAGCAAGCCCTGGGTTAGCTGCACAGCTTGGGGAAAGGGTTTTTATCCGCCCTCGCCGTTTCGAGCGACCTTCTCATGAACAAGCTTGCCTGCAAAATGCGCAACATTTCACAGTCGATACGACATTTGGCAAAATAGCCGCATGGACTTGGGGCAAGGGGCCAGTAGTGTTATTGGTGCATGGCTGGGAAGGAAGGGGATCGCAAATGGGCGCTTTCGTCGAGCCATTGGTTGCAGCGGGCTTTCGCGTTATCACCTTTGATGGCCCGGCGCACGGCAAGTCATCAGGCTCGACCACGACGCTGCTGCGGTATGCGACGGTTGTTCAGGAATTGATCGATTTTCTGGGGCCGCTTCATGCCGTCATTGCACATTCTTTTGGCGGACCGGTTACGTCACTTTTACTTAAATCGGGCCTGAAGCTTCAGCGCGTCGTTTATATTGCTTCTCCAAATGACGCCATCAACATTACCAAACAATTTGCAAGCATAATTGGCTTGTCAGAGCATGCCGTTGGCGTGATGCGAGAAAACATTCGCCGCCGCTACAAAGATGAGTGGCTGGCCTATGCAAATTCCTGGGAAGAATTGGCGCAATCGAAATTCGCGCCGGATTTTCAAACGCCGCTGCTCATTTTTCATGATGAAAATGACCTCGACGTTCCAATTTCAGAAAGCCGCGACATTGCCGCAGCGTGGCCCAGAGCTGAATTGGCCATAACACGCGGCTTGGGGCACCGCCGAATTTTAAAAGATGGTCACGTTGTTGAGCGCGCTGTGCGATTTATATCAAATACTTAAGCAAGAAGGAGTGTAAGCAAGTGGAGCCGAATGAAAAGACGCAATCACGAGAAGATATTCTTGTCGAATTGGTAAAAATTGACCAGGCAATTACGGCGATGTTTGAGGAAACGCCGGCTGAAAAAATATTCGCCAAACACGGGCCAAAATGGTCGCCCGCCGAGAATTTGGAGCATTTGATCAGATCTATCGTTCCGTTCACGAAAGGACTGCAGATGCCCAAGACCGTTCTTAAGCTTTCTTTTGGCAAGGCGGCTAACCCTTCCCGAAGCTATGTGGAAATTGTAAAAACTTATAAAGCTGCGTTGGAAAAAGGCGTTGAAGCGCGAGGACGTTATTTGCCGGATTCCGGCAGCTCTGCTTTTGACGACAGCGCCAAGAATGAGCTTGTGCAATCATGGAAAAGCGCTGAAGAAGAAATGGGGAAAATGATAGCAAAATGGTCGGAAACGGATTTGGACAAGTACCGCTTGCCGCACCCGGTTTTAGGAAAATTAACGGTGCGCGAAATGCTCTTTTTCATGCTCTATCACAATTTTCATCATAAGCTTGCCATAGACGCACGGTTGGAAGAAATGAATGCAACAAAAAGCTGAGTACTGCGAAGCCCGCAATCAAAAATTGATTTCCAACCCTGCGGTTGGAACGCGCAAAGCGTCGTAAATATCGCTGAAGGGCATGAATAAGCCGTCCAACTCAACGAGAAGCGCCAGCCGTTCTCGGACGAGGAAAACTTCCAGTTGAATGCCGGTCACGATGTTGAAATTGACTTCGTTGACTTCGATGTCAAGCTTATTGATCGCTTCAGTGTAATACCCGCCTACGCCGAGATTGACGTTAATAAAAGCGCGCTTCAGGTAAATGAGATTGCGCTGCAAGCGAATGCTCAATGCATAAACGTCTGACTCGACACGATCCGGCCCGAGGTCGTATTTGTCCAGAATGTAAGTCGCAGAAAATACGAACTGGCGGCGGTGGCTGAGTTGATGCTGGTACTGAACCTTGTAGGTTTTTCCAAACGAAGCCGCCAACGTGTTTGTGTTCACCGAATGATAGTAATACTTGTCTTGCGCCTGTAAATTGGCCGTTGCAAACATGGCGGCGATAATAACACCGACCGAAAATCTCCATCTCATTGCACCGTTACCTCTTTCGTCACTTCGCTGATTCCATTAAACCGGTCCTGCACGATCAACTTGACTGAGTAAGTTCCCGAAATATTGTATTTGTGTCGAATTGAGCTCAAATTGGCGCCGGAGTTCTGTTCCCCGTCTCCCCAAATCCAAGTGTAATTTGTAATTCTGTCCGTCGAGTCTGGATCGCTGCTTGTTGAAGTAAACAAGATTTCGACAGTTGGTTGCGGGTTCCCTGGTGAGAAAGTGAAGTCCGCGACTGGCGGCGTATTCGTGACAAGCACGGATTCATTTGCCACCGATCTTAACCCTGTTCTGCGACTCTCGACTTCCAAACGAACTTGATAAGCCGTCGTCTTAGGCGTGTCAAAAAGATGCTCGACTCTGCTTTGCGTGTAGCGCAATTGATCATCGATAAATATTTCGTAGATGATTTCCCCGCCGAACGGGTCGTTTGATCCACTTGCGTCCAAAGTCACTTCCAAAGGAAACGCGCCCTCTTTGGGCGTAATCGCTAAACTGGCGACCGGCGGCGTTGAGACTGTGACTGAGCGTGTTGTGGAAGCGGCCAAGCCGAGATTATCCCGAACTGTAAGCAAAACATCATAAACGCCGTCCTGATTAAACGTATGAAAGCCCGAAGAATCGTTCGCCGTAAAGCCGTCATCAAAGGAAAGCAAAAATGAAGTCACCTCGCCGTCCGGGTCAACGCTGCCGCCGGCATTGTATTCCACTCTAAGCGGCGCCGCACCTTCTTGCGGCGTTAGGCGCAAAGCTGCGATTGGCGGCTGGTTGTTTGTCGTGATGACTTGCTCCGTGCTGTCGGCTTTTCCTTCATCATCGATGATTCGTAAGCGAACTCTGAATTGTCCGGATTCTTTGAATTCGTGAATAATGCTGGATTTGTCTAACACCGTGTCGGGCTCTGAACCGTCGCCGAACGTCCAAATCAAACGGTCGATTTCGCCGTCTCTGTCAACGCTCTCTGAAGGGTCGAATGAAACGCGGTAGGGGTTTACCTGTGTCAAAACCTGGCTCGTAAAGCTCGGTCTTGGCGCAAGATTCTCAAAGAATATGGCCGTTGTTGTCACCGGGTCAGTACCTTTGACGCCGTCGGAAACCACCAGTTGCAACCTGACGATGCCAGATGTGTTTGGCGTAAAAAGGAGATCGCCGTTAAACTCGGCGGGAATGCTGGTGAACATCAGACTGTCATCTGCAGACTGAATAAATTGATCGTGACTGATTGAGCCGCCGCCGCTGATAAAAGAAAATGTCGCTTGCAGCGTTTTACCTTCTTCCGTTGAGAACTCAGGATCGCTGTATTCGAGATGCAGAAGATAAGATTCGCCCTGCTTAAATTTCAATGAATCGTCGGAAATTAACGGAAGATTTGGATCGGGTTTGAATTCAAAAATGGCGATGGAAGGCGCGTCGTTTTTGGCGGAAAACGGGTCGTTTCTAGATTGACAGGAGAAAAAAACAAAAGTAAAAACCGTTGAAATTAAGAAAAGTCGGAAAAAGAGATTTCTGGTCATCTATAAAATTCCAAATTGACTTCTGGCAGAACGCAACGAGCCGCAAAGGCTGCGGCTCATTTTTGTTGATAAACTAAATTTGTCGTCATTGAAGCAAGTGATCTGGCGCTAAAAAATATTGGTAATCACGGCATAAAACTCAAGCCCTTCCTCAAGGCGAGCAACCTCATCCGTCAACGGATTGAAATCCGGCTGATTCACTAATCGCCCAACCACCGGAACGCCGAACGCTGAGCTTTTCAATTCGTCGAGAAGCACCTGCTTTGTTCTTGAGTTGAGTGAGTTGTAGCGTATTCCAGGCAGAAGTTTTAGATCAAAAGCTCTGCCGGAGCAGCTATAAGTCACGCCATTGATACGAATTTCCCGAAATTCGACGCTTACGCGGCTGTTAAATAAATTTGTCGTTCCGATAAGTTGAGCTCGACGCGGTATTTCGAAATCACCAATTTTTCCCGGCTTAATCACCCGCGCTTCTAAAAGGCTGCCGCTGACAACCGGCGTGTCTTGCGGAAGGATTACTTTGAGCCGAACGGATTGCAGACCTGAAACCGCGCCCAAGGAACCGGGCGTTCCGCCAACCGGCTGCGCACCCTGGTCTCCGCCGAGGCGGTTGACGATAATCATGTCGCTGTTCGAACTCGGGGCAACGGTGGTCGGGGCTTGCCACGTGCTTACCTGGAAATCTTCATTTTGCCGTTGAGACGTTCGCTGCGACGACGTTTTAGGCGTAGGATTGGGTTTGCTTTGCGTGGTCTTGCGCTGTTCGGCATTTTGTGTGGGCTGCAACGTTTGCTTCGGTTGCTGCGCTCTTGTTCTTTGCGGCGTAATAGGCTCGAAAGCTATCGTATCAACTTTCACAATGTCGTAACTCAACTCTTTCTGTGGAGCCGCTTGCTGCGCAAGAAAAGGATTTGAAGGCTTTTGCTTACGACCGGATTCATGAAAAGCATTGAGAAGAAATACGCCAAAAAGTGCAATAAACGCGATGAAGGCGATAATAATAATTTGCGGCTTTCGGCTCTTTTTCCGCGACAAGAGTGAAGAGAGCAAATTTTTCATAAGTAAGTCCTGTGTTTTGAGTTCTTCCTGATCTCAAATTCAGTCAGCGTACAATCAATTTAACATCGTCCAAAAGCATTGACGTTTGCGGCGCGAGATCGAGCGTCCTGACGCCAAAGCTAAATTGGACAATATCGGCCAGTCTGCCGTTTGATGCAAAATAGTCAAACTCGCCAATCATAGTTTCAGATTCGTCGTTGGTCAAGTTTTTCATAAAAAGCGTGAATCGTCCTCGATTACCCGCGAAATTGTCAAGCTCAGCACGGACTTTATACCATGTATCAGGGGTATAGCGCCCGCCAGTATCTATAAAATCGTCAGTGCTGGCGTAGACAACTCCTTCTCTGAAATCAACAAAAGGGCCCCAGTTTATTTCATTTCTGTCGTTTTGTGAGTGCCCGCGAAAATCAAAATAGTATCCTTCTGCACCAAAGTTAACTTTAAACTCAAACTTGCCTTCGGTATATCGACCGATTTCAACCGGGTCAAATATATCAAACCTCCAATTGACTGATCGGGTGCTCGTTATTCGCAGCATGTCCTGCTCGACCGACATGTCTGCATTCCCGCCCCAAGGCGGCGGTTGACCGTCGTTGAAGTCATAAAAAATCAGAAAGCCGAGAACAAGGTCGGCCCTGTTCGATACATTCTTTTCAATTTTGATCGAGGTTGAGTCGACATAATTGTTGTTGAATTCATCCTGCGCTTCAGTGAGCAGCGTCCATTCTCCGGTTTCAACGGAATCGATTGCAAAAGTCTCAGTTGGCCCTACCGGCCTGAAAGTCCGAATAATGTTTGTAGAATCCTGATTCTTCAAAGTGAAGCTGATCGTCGTTAATTGACCCTTAAGCGACTTTTGACTAATGGAAACGACCAAATCTCCGTATTCGATATCCGGCTCAAAAAGCGATTTGCAGTGAACGAGAAAAAACAAAATAAAAAGTGCGCTTGCCAATCTCTGAAGCTTAAATAATCGTGTTGCCATGACGGCCCCCTTCTTTAAATTGATCAATCGCTTCTTTGCCCGTGAACTAAAATGGCGGTTGCCAGAAAAAAGAATGGTGTGACGTCCTCTTTGAAAATGTAGTTTTTTAAAAAACGTTTCAAAGTAGGATTTTTGACCACGTCCATTGGCGCGGTAATATATTCCATTCTTAGCAGTTTAAAGCCATTTCTGGTAAAAACTTCCTGAATATCTTTTTTTCGATAAATCCGCGCCTTTGCAAACCGGCTGTGAATGCTTCGCGGCAGCCATGAAAAAAAAGGAACGCGGTTCCACGGCAAAAACGGCAAGTAAGCGCCGTGCGTTTCAAATATCCAGCCCTTGTTTGGCACGGAGAAAATAACCTTGCCGTTTGGTTTTAAGACGCGTCGAATTTCCCTTAGGGCTTGCGCCTCGTTCTCGACGTGTTCAAGAACTTCATAGCTGACGGCCAGATCGACAGACGCCGAGCATACAGGTAATTTTTGACCGTCGTACAGCGAAGTCAAAATGTTCTTTAAGCCGTTTTCTCTGCAATAATTTGATAGCGTCGTCAAATCGCTTTTATCAATATCAATGGCGATAATCTTGGCGCCTGCATCCGCGAATTGAACCGTTTGGGCGCCGTTGCCGCAGCCAAAATCAAGAATAGTTTTATTACTTAGGTTTTCGAATTGTTTGGTTAAACGGAAGCGGCGCTTGACGATTTCCTGATCGAATTCGGCTGGTTTTCCTCGTGCAATCCGCATAGCCTTGAGCAAACTTACTCAATGAAAGTTCCCGGCACTTCCAAAACCATGTCACGCCGTCCGTTTTCTTCAATGCACTTGATTTCCAGCGTACTCATGTCTGAAAAGCCCTGTTTGTCGAAAATGAAAAGCAAGCGTCGGCTCGAATTTGGATTGACGGTTTGGCTCAGTACTTCATGGATCGGTTCGAGGTCGGTTTCTTTCTTTTTCTTTTTAAAGAAAACCATCGAGTTGTCGTGGTCGATCAGCTTAAAACGAACAAAACCGATGTCGTAAGGGATTTTGGATTCGTTGACGATCGTGCTCAGGACAAAAAGCTTGTCCTGAATTTGCACCATATGATCAACGGCAAGGGTGACGGAAGATTCGCGAACGCTGTAAGTGTAAGGGCGCTTTTTCCGCAGGTAAGTCGGGAGAATATTTTTCGCACGCAGTAAAGTGCGTCGCAGCGCCAGTTTTTCATTGCGCGTTTGATCATCGATGGAATGATCCGCGCCGTTTGTCGGCGTGTCGCGCTGAATGGCGACTTTGCCGGGGCGCGTCGTTGTCGACGATGGAAGATTAGACGATTGCTGCGGCGCCGTCAGCGAAGATTGAAGTCTGACTTCGAGATCGGGCGTTTCTGAAATGCGAAGAATAAGGTGGTAAGTGTCTGCGCCGGTCCTGATGAACATGTTGGTGGAGCCGCGATTCACCAGCGGCTTGACGAGAACGTAATTCCGTGAATTCTGGATTTTGAAATCCTGCGAGTTGCCCGTCGTAATTAAGTCCGGCGCTGCTGGACAAATGATGATTGTTGCAAACCCGGGTTTGACGCGAATAACTTTTTGGGTTTGCGTTTGGGCGGTTGCTGCGGCAAAAACCAAGAAAAACGCAGCAAGAGAGGCCTTCACTCTCATTTTTTCTCCTGAATGTAGTTGATGATTCTTAGTCCGAACGGGTTGTCTCGCGTGCGCGGAACAACCATGATTTTCAGCGAGAACCGGATTGGAATCGTCGACCCTTGAGGAAAAATTTGCTTGCCGATAACGTACGCGTCAAAAGGGTCATTACCACTAATACGGATATCCTCTACGGTAAATTTTATCGTGCCGGTTGTGGTCTTTACAATTTTTGGAATATCTGAATTGGTCACGGCTTCGTGCATGAATCTCTCGAGTTCGATCGTGCACATTTTCATCGCATTCTTGAAGCGCTCGTTGAAGTTTTCACGGTTATACTCCAAAAAACTTGTGGCGAATTCTTCGGAAAATCGTCTTACTTCATGAGCGGTGCGATAGCCGCCCTGGGATTGCGTCGCATAGGCGTAACCGTCTTTAATAACAAATGTTTCCGACGGTCGCGTGAATCCCAGAAAACTCAGGTACGCCAAGACCAGATTAAAGCCAACAAGAAAGATTACCAAGCGTTTGAAGAACACGTTGCTTTTGATAATCTCAGCGTAGAACTCGTAATATTTTGCATTTTTATTCATTTCAACTGAACGGCTAAAATATCTTAACTTCCTGATTAAATTGCAATTGAAAGTTTTTAGTAAGGCTCAAAGGCTCAAAGGCTCAAAGGCTCAAAGGCTCAAAGGCTCAAAGGCTCAAAGGCTC
>CAXHAT010000278.1:0-8000 GCA_964014485.1 uncultured Deferribacteres bacterium | reverse complement strand
GTCAAATCGCCGTTGTCGGAACCGGTGCAGCCGTGAACGTCGGTGACGATGACGGCATAATTTCCGGCCACCGATGCGCTGAAACTGTCTGTATCGCCGGGATTCGTTGCGCCGCCCGGAACCGTCCAGGCGTAGCTGAAGGGCGCCGTGCCGCTGGTGACTCCGGCGGAAATCGTCGCGCTGCCGCCCGCGCAAGTGGATGCGTCGGCGACGGTGACAACCGGATTGGGATTGACAGTCACTGTTGCGCTGCCGGAAGTCGCCCCGGAGCCGTTGTTGTCGGAAAAGGAAGTCAGCGTGTAGACCGTGGTGCTCGTTGGGTTGACGCTGCGGGTGGCCGGGCTGCTGGTGACGCCGTTTTGCACAAAACCGTCAGACCAGGTCAAATCCCAGGGCGACGTGCCGGTGAGCGCGGCTTGAATTGTAGTCGAGCTTCCGGCGCAAATCGATGCGTTGCCGCTGACCGTTGCTGTTGCGGTCACGCCGGTGAATTTGATATTGTCCATTTCGATAAAATTTAGCGGTGAGGTCAAAACAAACTCAAGCGAGGTTAAAATTTCTCCGCCTAACGCAGTCGAGGTAAATGAAACGTCTTCATCGAAATCTTCACCTGTATCCCCAGTCGGCGTAATGGTCAGCGTCACCGAAACAGTCGATCCGTCGCTTAGCTTTGTCCCAATGAAGGTAACGTCGCCCGCCAAAAAGCTGCTGCCATCGGTGTCAGACGTCCAAATATCCATTTCTTCAATGATGAAGCCGGCCCCGGACGTTGCCATGACGATCTTCCCCGCGCTGCCGATCGTTCCGCCATCGCTAAAGCCGCTGCCGAGCCAAAAATGAGACGGACAGCAACCGAGGTCGGTAACTTCCTGAATGTACAAATCATCTGTCGTCGTAAAAGAAAACCCGCCTTGCGAGAAGGAGGTCGCTAAATTAGTTTCATCCTCAAAAGTCTCCGTAATCGATTGTGCGAATACGGTTGTTGCGCTGAGCAGTAAAAAACTCATTGCAGCGAAAACAGCCTGTCGTAACGAATGGCGGACCATAACATCTCCTTATGATTTGGTGAACAATAATTAGAGAGGCGTTCCTTGGAGCCCCTACAAGATGGGAAATAAGTAAAAGGCTCCAGAATCAAAAATGCCATTGATTTATTTGCAGCTAGCAAAAAAATATCGTTTTCAGCCTTGATCGAGCAAAAAACTCAGGAGTCAAATGTTAGCGTTTTTTTGAGCAATTTCCTGCTCATTGGCGACGATAAACCGCCGCACTCCCAACCCGGACAAGCCGGAACTAATCAGAAGCGATCATTCAATCTCGTGACTTAACGCAGAGACGCAAAGGTCGGAGAGCTTCGCAGCGTTTTTTTAACACAAATATTGGAAATTCTATTTATGAATTCTCATCGCTGCAACTATCCAAAATGAACTCAGAAATCAATTTTCTCTGTGCTTCTCAGCGCCCTTGGTCCCGAACGGTCGCACGCGCGATGAAAAACTTGTTCCCTAATTCTTTTACCGTGTATGGCAGAAAATTACTCAACAGACGCTATCAGAATTACCTGGACGTTCGGTTTAACGCTGAGGTCAAAAAAGACGCTTTCAGCATAATAAGCCGGACATTGACGATGAAATTTTGGGTGGTTGGAGCAACTTTAGGTACTGCTGCAAGTCACGCCCGCCACAAAAGCGAACAGCCTGCCTCGTCCTTGAGGAAAGAATCTCCGGCGGGTTCACGTTCTGCATAATTCGCCGGAAGATTTTGGAGAATAATAAAAAGTACACCATTCGGGACAATATGCGGAGACGCAACGCATCGCGTCTCTACAAAATTGTTGCGATATTTCGTCAACAAGAGCTTCTTCTGCGCGGTGAATTGTTGACCAACTTTGATCGTGTACAAATACAAACCGCTGGCAACCCGGGAACCCGTGTTGTACCGCGCGTCCCAAACGATCTTGTGCGCGTGGATTTTTGGGTGGAACCAGCAAATTCATATGCCGAAACACGCCGCCGCGCGGTTCATTGAGCACGAAGCATCGCAGACGGTCATTCTTTTCGATAAAGCGCCGCTGCTCCCAGAGCGTGTCTCCCGGCGGCGCCCCCGACAATCACGTCTCCGACTTCGCCTTCCGTATGACAACTCACCACGTGGATGATTTTTGAGGTTCTCATTTTTTCAGACGAGATTGTTTTCCGGCGTTCGGATTGCGGATTCCGAGAGCTGCAACGTCAAAAGCCATCCCGCCCACATGATGACAGAGAGTTTTTGAACGATGGGAAGGAATCCAAACAATACGTCCCCATAATACATCACAGCATTGCCGAGCGTTAAGGCAAGACACACGATTCCCGCGCAGAGCAGGCCGATGCGCCGCTCTGAGAAGATCATGTAAAACGTCGCCAGAATCGCAGTCACAAAGAATGCGAGCGCGACGCCGACGAGCACGTTGTGCATCGGCGTTACCACGAGAAAGACGTACACCATCGCGCCAATGCCCGCGATTTCAATCGTCTTTTGTTGAAACCGGGTCTTGCCCCGTTTTGAAATAATTTTGAACGCGACGCCCAAACTGAGACAAAACATAAAGACGGCGATAACGGCAAGCAGCCGCGCCGGGTTTTCCGCACCGTTCAAGGCGTTTGGCTGGAACAAGGCGGAGATAGAATGCTTCGTCCACACATAGTCGCCCGGATAGCGCGTCCCAGCGAGCGCAAAGAAAACGAGCGCGGTGATAACCCCAAGCAGCGGAAGATGCTTTTTGTTCATTGCTTTCCTCAAGTTCAAAAATTCAGAATTCTCCGCAGACTAAACTCTTAGCGAGCCGCGAAATCCCCTGGCGCCATAATTAGATGAAGCGCCGTTGTGATAGACAAAGACGGCGTCTTAGCGGCGGTCGCAAAAGAGCGAGCCGCCGAGATTTCTGATTTTAGCAGGCGTTTTTACCCAGCTCGATGTTTTCGTGTCGAAGCTGCCGAGTCCTTGCAATTCGCGATACTGCTCTTCCGTTAAAAGTTCGACGTCCATCGCGGCCGCCGCATCAACGGCGTTACTTTTTGGTTAGTGTTCCTTTCTTGATTCCAGCGCCTCACGGTCATAACAAAGGCTTCTGCGGCCTTTGGGGCTTTCAGTGTTCCGATCAATTCTTCGCGTTGTTTTACATCCATGATTTTTTCTCTTTATCTTTTACTCAGGCCGCCGCTTCGGCGCGCAGCGTGCGGGGTGTATAGGATGCACCGAGTTCTTCCAGTTTTGCTTCAAATTGCCTCAATTCTTCTTCAACTAATTCCCGCAGTTTTTGGCCTTCGAAGGTTTTCTCGGAGAGTCGGGAATTTTAGCGCTGGAAGGCTGCGAAAATGTGAGCAAAAAGATGGTCGGAAAACAAAGAACGCGGGGGAATCGTCGCAACGATTTCACTGTCGCCTCTCCTTGGAAATTCAAAAAGCTTTGTTGATTTAAACTATTTTGAAATTCGACCAGAGCAAATAAAAACGGTACAAAGGCATGCGATCGATTGTCGGGACGGGATGCAAGAACTCTTTCGCGGTTTTGCAACTCGCGCTTGACGCTTGAGCTCTCACACTTGCGGCTTCAACATGCCTTTGAGAAATCGCCATTCATCAGGAGAAAAATACTTGGTAAGAAAAAGCATGGCAAGACAGATCAGAACAGCCCCGGGGACAACAAAAAACCAATCGTAATCAGAAGCGGCGCCGGCGAAGAGGAAAACGGCGAGGTTAATGATGATGATTTTTGGAGCGAGTTTGAGCACTGGCGGCGAAACCAGGTTTTTTCGCAGATAAACCCCATGCACGGCAAAGACAAAGAATTCGGTTAAAAGCGTCGCCCAGGCCGCGCCGTAGAGCGTGTACTTGGGGATGAGGATAAAATTAAGCGCCAAATTGAGCACGGCGCTGCCCGCCACTACTTTTGCGGTAAATCCCTGTCTGTCCGAAGCGCGCGTCGTGTGCGTTTGCACCGTGCCGATGAAAATAATGGCTGCCGCCCAGACGAGAATTTTGAGTGCGCCCGCCGCCGGAGCGTATTCCGCACCGAAAAGCAAATCAACCACAGGCTCGGCGAACAAAGTCAAAAGCGTCGCGCCGGAAAAGCCGACCACGAACATCACCTTGAAGCTGCGTTCGAAAAGCATTTTAAACTGATCGTTCGATTCGCGGTAATAAAGCGCGAGCGCCGGAAAAACCGCCTTCATTGAAGCCACGGGGATGAACATCATCGCGAAAACCAGACGGTACGCCGCGTTGTACCAGCCGACTTCCTTGTCGCCGACCATGAGCGAGAGCATGGTTGAATCGATGTAAGTGTACATCAGCGCGAAAAAATAGAGCACGCCGAACGGGAAACCTTGCTTGAGCAATGATTTGATCAGCGGCCAGTCGAATGCGAGCCCGACTTTGCAGAATTTGAGTCGGACGATGAGAAAAGTATAGGCCAGTCGCACGCCGTTTGCCAGCAGGTACATGTAAGCCAGCATGACGAAATCGTAGCCCATCGCCAAAACGGCAATGCCGCCGCCGGTAACAATCACGCCGAAAATGAGTGACGCCGCCACGTCGTAATTCATGCGCTGATGGCCGCGCAGCACGCAGGAAAAGAAATCAGAAAACGAACCGACGATCATTTGCCCGCCGAGGATAAAAACCGCGAGCAAGACGTGATCGGCTTTACCGGTGAGTGTGCCGCAGAGATAAATCAACCCGGCCGTGCCTAGCGCCAGGAGCGTTTTGATGCACAGGCCGTTCGCGACCAATTCGCGCGTCCGCTCCGGCGCACGTGCGATTTCGCGCACGATGAGTTGATGCACGCCGCCGTCGGCCAGAATCATGAACAGGCTGGTAAACGCCATCGCGAAGGTGAATTTGCCGAACTCGGCGTCGCCAAGCAGTTGCGCGGAAAAAACGACGAGCACGAGGCGCAAAATGCGTTCGATCACCTCCGCGCTCATCAATAAAATCGAGTTAGAAACGATGCGTTTTGAGGACAAGGTTTTGAAGCTTTTAGTGTGTTTAAATTGAGGCTTTTTTGAGAAGTCTTAAGTTATCAAAGACAAAATAATTGTAGTCAAAATGATTTTTGGATCATTTTGACTACAATTATTTTGTCTTTCAGTCTCGCTAAATTCCACTTCGTGTACAATTGCAGGGGGCGTCCCCACAAAAAGAAATGAGAATAAAAAATTTGAGAACTTTCAATTTTGTGTGGAGAAAAGCTTTACACCAGCACCGATGCGCCGTGGAGCATTTCCTGGTACCACTCGTGAATTTTTTCGTAATGCACCTGCGGGTCGAATTCGCGCTCGGCTTTTTCGTGTGCGGCCTTGCCGTAGGATTTTGCCAGCGCCGGATCGTCCCACAATTTTCGCATCGCGGCGGTTAATTCTTCGATATTTCCGGCTTCGAAATGCAAGCCGTTTTCTTCGTGATCGATCAACTCGCTGATCCCGCCCATTTTCGCGCCGATCACTGGTTTTCCGTAAGCAAAAGACTCGTAAATCACCAACGGCGAATTATCGTACCACTCCGACGGCACCACGACCATTCGACAATTTTGCACCAGACTCTGTAATTCTTCGCCGGATTTCAGGCCGAGCATTTTGACGTTTTCGAGCTTATGGTCGGCTATGAATTTCTTCAACACCGGTTCCTGCGGCCCGCCGCCAACGATGTAAAGCGGCACGTCCGGGCATTTCTCCATCGCTTTGAGCAAAGTGATGATGCCCTTCTCATCCGCGAGTCTCCCAAAAAAAAGCGCGTAATCGCCTTCCACGATATTTGGCGGATAATGGCTCAATTCAATGGTGTAAAACAAGTGACGAATCTTGTCGCGCCGCACGCCGCCTTCCACCAATTTATTGCCCATGAAATGACTGGGCACATGGAAAATGTCGGTGTTCTTTTCGTAAATCCCGGTCTTGCGGTGAAACGTGCTTTCCAGCGCAATTGCAATTCCGGCGACGGTAGAATTTTTATGGCATTTTTCCGTGATCGGGTTCAGCATGTTGCCGCTCAGACATTTCTGGCAAACCTTGCCCGTGCGCGGATTGTACAAACGATAATTTGGGCAAACCAGCTTGTACTGATGCACGGTTTGAATCACCGGAACATCATATTTTTTCAGCGCGTGCAGGATCGAAGGCGATAGTTGATGATCAATCATGTGCAAGTGCGCGATGTCCGGCTTGGTCTTTTCAATCAATAGCTCCAGGCGCCGTTTCGCTTCAAAAGAATAAATCATTCGCCCGGCGGCGTGCAGAAACGCAGGCCAGTCTTTCGATGACAGGCCGTTATAATCGACGTTGCTGACAAAATGCTCGCTGTACGGCGTTTCAAAATTGTCTTCGTGCTGCATCGCGAATGGAATGATCTCGTGCCCGTTCGCCTGCAAAATGTCGGACAACTCGATCATATAACGCTCCGCGCCCCCTTTCACGAAGTAATACTTATCGATCATTAAAACTTTCAAATTCGCATTTCTCCCGCGTGATTCGAGACAATGTTGGGTTGCCGATCTTCGTTCACGCCGTTTTTTTGTTGTGCGGCCATGCGTTTTCTATGCTGCCATTGCACTTTTTTCTTCTCGTACCATTGGATTCTCGGCATTGCGAAGGCAAACGCCGCCAAAATAAAGAAAAGCAGCTTGATTCGGTAATGCTGATACTGCGGTCCGAAATTAATAGCTACGACAAACGCGACGTATCCGCAGAAAACGCCGGTGGCCACCGCGCTCAAAAGCCCGTCGTTTTTCATCGCCATTTTGTAGCTTTCTTTCAACACGACAATGATCGTGATGATGAACAACAGCGCCCCTAAAATGCCGGTTTCCGACGCCAGGCGCAGGAACGTGTTGTGCACCGGATGCCAAAATTTGAAGATGTGGAACGAGTGATATTGATAATTGAACAGCCCTACGCCAAAAACCGGATTGTCCTTGATCATCGGTATTGAAATTCCAACCATGAGCTCTCGCCAACTGCCGTCGGCGCCGCTCTCAAAGCGCGCTTCAATGGTGTCCATGTTTGCGAACGCCACGCCGGCCACAACGGCAATCATCACCACAATGGCGACGATAAATTTCGGTTTGAGCAGCCCGCGCCGGAACATGATAAACGTAAAACACACCATGCCGAGCAGGAATCCCGCCCAGGAAGAGCGTGACAATGAGAGGAATAATCCGGCCAACCCGAAGGAAGTGGTCACTATCAGAAAAACTTTGTACCACGACCGCTTCACGAACACCGACAAGCTAATCGCCATTGGCAGCAGCAGGATTACGAAAGCGCCGTACTGATTTGGAAAACCAAGCGTGCCGCGCATTCGCGACAAATCCTTGCCTAAATTCGTGATCTTCTCGCCTAAAAACGACAGACCCAGCGGTCGCCCCAGCGTCTTTTGCGCCACGCTGACAAAACCCTGAAACAGCAAAGTCAGCATCAACATGTTGACCATCAAAAGCAGCGTCTGCCGCGTCTTGATGTTGTTGATAAAGTAAAAATACGCCAGAAACGCTTTGATGATCAGAAAAACGCCAATCGCTGTGGCTTGCAACGCTTTTGCGGGAATTAGTGAAACCGTCGCCCAGAACATCATCAACAGCGCGAGCAGGCCGAACGGCTTGAGCACCAATTTTTGTCCGGCAAAGCCGTTGGTGCGATAAAACCACAGGCCGTAGAGCGTAATCATGAGCAGATCGACCAGCAGCACGAGGTCGCGCTTGATCACAAACGTGAACAAGAAGCCCATCCCGAGCGAAGTCGAGAACATGAAAAACGCGGCTGTGAGTCTTTCTAATCTGGCAATGCTCATAACAATCTGCGGTTGTGGAGTATTGGAATATTGGATTAGTGGAGTATTGGAATATTGGAATATTGGATTAGTGGAATGTTGGATTGCAGGTATTAGACTCCATCACTCCATCACTCCATCACTCCATTATTCCATTATTCCATTATTCCATTATTCCATTATTCCATTATTCCATTA
>CAXHAT010000277.1:0-8027 GCA_964014485.1 uncultured Deferribacteres bacterium | reverse complement strand
AAAAACTCAGAAAACTAATCGCCCATCAACAACAAACGATGATGACGCTTCTTGCCCAAACGAAAAACTAACCCTTGAGCAGAAAAATCACTCTCAGCAAGAAACCGTTCTTCATCCAAAACGCGATCTCCATTTAGATAGAAACCACCATTACGGATCAAACGGCGGGCTTCTCCTTTCGACTTTGTCAAGCCAACATCTGCCAGCAACTGAGATACTGAACGCTCTGCCAAATCGGAAGCGGAAATAAGCGTTTCAGGTATCCCGTCGCCATCGCTGTCGCCAGTAAAAACGGAAACGGCGGCGCGCTCTGCTTTCAAAGCCTCATCCTGACCGTGAACAAAACCAGTCACTTCAACGGCGAGTTTTCTTTTTGCTTCTCGAATATCCGCGCCCTCAAGCTTCGAATATTCTGCGATCTCGTCAAAGGGCAAGTCCGTAAAAAAGCCAAGAAAGCGAACGACATCCTTATCATCAACATTAATCCAGTATTGATAAAAATCATAAGGCGACGTCCTGTCAGGATCGAGCCAAACAGCTCCTGAAGCGGTTTTTCCCATTTTTTGCCCCGACGACGTAGTCAACAACGGAAAAGTCATCGCAAAAGCGTCTTTGCCGTCGGCGCGGCGAATAAGTTCTGTGCCCGCTAAAATATTACCCCATTGATCATTCCCCCCCATTTGCAACTCACAATTATACTTACGGTTAAGCACCAAAAAGTCGTACGCCTGCAAAAGCTGGTAATTAAATTCCAGAAACGTCAGCCCCGTTTCCATCCGCATTT
The DNA here is from genome assembly GCA_964014485.1 of uncultured Deferribacteres bacterium. Lineage (GTDB taxonomy): Bacteria > Zhuqueibacterota > Zhuqueibacteria > Zhuqueibacterales > Geothermadaptataceae > CAXHAT01. The sequence goes on along the minus strand of CAXHAT010000277.1, from coordinate 7,243 downwards.
TGTAAGCTTCGGCGGACAACATCCTATTCACACTGAAATGTCTGCCAATATCGCGCAAAAATGAAATATAGTTCAATTCCAGCAGCCAGTCGGCGTTGTCAACAAACACGCCGTTATCATTTTCAAAACTGACAAACTTGGAAATTTGCTCTTTGATTTTATGTCCGTTCTCAACAATCTTTTCACGAGTCAACATTTGCCGCAACTCGGTTTTTCCGCTTGGATCGCCAATCATTGTCGTTCCACTGCCAAGCACTGCGATGGGACGATGACCGTAACGCTGCATATGAAAAAGCGACATCAACGGCACCATGCTCCCGACATGCAAGCTGGACGCAGTCGGATCGAAGCCAATGTAACAAGTCATTTTTCTCTGACTTAATTCGGCTTCGAGAACATCTCGATTCGTAACCTGCTCTAAAAATCCTCGTTTTTCCAGTTCAATTAAAACGTTCGCTTCCATTCTCTTCCGTACACCTAATGAAATGTATTTTTGTTTTTCAAAATTCTCTTAATTTCTCGGTCAGCGTCTCGTTTCGCAATCGTTTGGCGCTTATCGTACTCTTTCTTGCCGCGAGCCAAACCCAAATCGACCTTGACTTTGCCCTTTTGAAAGTAGAGTTTCAACGGGGCGAGCGTCAGACCGGCTTCTTCAATCTTGCCTATCAACCTGCGGATTTCATACTTATGCAAAAGGAGTTTACGCTCACGTTCCGGCTCATGATTATTATAACTGCCGTGGCTGTACGGGCTAATATGCATTCCGACTAGCCAGACTTCCCCATGCCTGACTCTCGCATAACTGTCCTTCAGATTGACGCGTCCGGCCCGCAAGGATTTAACCTCAGTGCCCACAAGCACAATCCCCGCCTTGTAGACGTCTAAAATCTCGTAGTTGCGTCGCGCTTTTTTGTTGACTGTGATAACTTTTTCAGACATTTGGAACGATAAAATCCATTCTAATTGACAACCGCCTTAGCCGGTTAAAAAGATCGCAAATATATTTGTTAAAAACCAAAAATGCAAGCGCTTGGCCTAACAAAACGAGCCGTAGTGTGTTCACAAATATTAGTCGTTAATACTCGGAAGACAAGCATCCGTCCAAGACAGCTAACGATTACAGCCAGGAAAATTCATGGATCAAAAAAACAGCTGCCGTCATCTCTGGTAACACGGCAATCATGCCAAGACCGCGATCTCAACGGTACAACTTATCATAGAACGGTCTCCATAGCACAACGCGGGCAATTAAAGGTTTTACTTACAGTCGACACGCTATATTTTCCGTACCTGTGAATCTCGAAATTCGAACCAGATAATAGCATCATCCATCGACGCTGAGAACTAAAATGAACATTTATGCCGTTCCCATGCTAATTTCGGGCGTTCTTTGCGCCCTGCTTTCAATTATTACCTGGCTGCTTCGCGGACGTGAGAGAATCAATCGGGTTTTCTCATTCTTTGCTGCGGCTTTGGCATTGGATGCTTTCGCTTACCTGGCATGGTTTCAATTTGGCAGCGCGGAGAATATCCACACATGGATGAGAATAATCTTTACTGCAGGATTCATCGTTCCATTAGCGCTCATATTCTTCTTTTTCGCGTTCACAGGCTACGATCAAAAAATGGACGCCAAAGTTCTGGGTCTCAAAGCAAGGCACTTCCAGGTTTCTATAGTTTTGTTCATCTTTGTTGTAGCTTTGCTTGCGCAATTCACCGACCTCATCCTTAAACTGCCCCCGGAGCCCGAACATTTTTGGGATATTGAATCCGGCCCTATTGAAAAATTTATGTTCCCCCTTTTCGGAGTCGTCTTTGTCTATCTGTTTGCTATGGCGTTCAAAAGCTACAAAGACACTGCCGACAAGCCTCGAAAAAGATTCATATTCATAGTATCCATCGGCACGCTGGTGTGGGTTCTGTTCGGCTATACCGGCGCCGTCATTTTTTCGGCGAATAGCGAAATGTGGACGGCCTTCAATTACCTCGGAACCGCAACAATGGCTGTTTTCTTTTTCCTGGCCATTATAAACTTTCAATCGGACAAAGTACACGAATTGAATCTCAATCTTGAGCGCAAAGTGGAAAAGCGGACCCGGGAATTGAGCAGAAAAAACGCAGAGCTTGAAGAAGCCTTTGAAACGCTCAAACAAATGCAAGAGCAAGTGATCGTTCAAGAAAAAATGGCTTCATTGGGTCAATTAGTCGCGGGGCTGACACATGAGTTCAATACGCCGATAGGCGCAATTCGCAGCATGAACGACACCAAGTCAAAAGCCGCCGGAAAGCTCCAAAAGGCGCTGGAGAACGTCGCTCCCGGAATTGTCGAAAAAGACGGCGAGATCAAAAGAGTGCTGGGAATTATTTCGAAAGCCGATCAATCGATAAGTCGGGGCACAGAACGACTCAGCGAGATCATAAAAAGCTTGAAAAGCTTTGCCAGACTGGACGAAGCCGAAACGGTAAAAGCCGATATTCACGAAGGCCTTGAGAGCGTTCTGGCTCTGCTCAAACATGATTTTCTGACCAACATCGATGTTGTGCGTGAATACGGCGAGATACCGCCTTTTGTCTGTCAGCCACGAAAACTGAATCAGGTCTTTTTGAACATTATCAAAAACGGCTGTCAGGCTATTGAAGGGAAAGGGCGGGTAACAATCACCACGAGCTTGCAGGCAAACATGGTGCGCGTGGCCGTTCGTGATACCGGCAAAGGCTTAGAAAAACAAGAACTCAAAACGATTTTCGACCCCAAATTCACCACCAAAAGCATGGTGGTCAGAGCCAGGCTTGGCCTATCGACGTGCTATCAAATTGTCCATGAACACCGCGGCAGGATTCAAGCAGAAAGTGAGCTTGGGAAAGGATCGGTTTTCACTGTGGTTCTACCAATAAAATCTCAGAATGATGCAGATGGAGGCACAGAACAAACTCACCATAGACTTTGAACTCACAGAAACACGCGTCGAAAGAGAAGCTCCAGCCGCAGTCGCCACAGGCAGTCCATTAAACTTCATTTTCGCCGCCGTCAACAAGTATATGCACCTGGCGTGATAGTATATCGTGGATGAATAATTTGATGATAGTTTTTTGTGTGGGCATGTGGAAATTGGAGAGATTCTATAGTAATAGGGCGTTATATCCTGCTTGTCGGAAGTGTTCGTCAGTTGTCAAGGTGTCGGACAGCCCTTGCTCCTGCATGACGATAAATGAAATACAATCGGTCATCCCCCACTCTTTGTCAGGTCTTTCTTTATAAAGTGCAAAGGCGCGCTTGACCAGCCTTTCCGAAATCGGAACGATTTCAATACCTGAATCACCCTCAAGTGGATTGAGCAATTCGATAGCTTGTACTCGGTATTTGAATTTGGCTAACGCGTTCCCGATCTCGAGAACAACGGCGCGGGTGGTGATCAACCTCGTTTGATCTTTTTCCAACTGTACCGCCAGAGCTTTAGCGCGCTCATGATATTGATCTTTCGGCGCCGCGAGCGCGATTGCATAAGCGGCGTCCAGAAAAATCTTAGTCATTGGCTTCATTCTCCGTTTTGTACAAATAGTCTTCAAAACGGGCGGACCAATCAGGCGGACCTTCCAAATTCAAAGATTGCGCAGTCTGAAGAAATGATTTTCGCTTTGTTGCAGGAGATACAACTGGCTCGATCGTCACGCGAACGCGTGTGTTGGCTTTAAGCTCGATCGGTTTTTCGAGCCGAAGTACTTCACCGTCATAGACGGCGTCCAACGTTGTGGTCATCGCTTTTCCTCCAAAGTCATGCGGAAAATCCAAGCCGTGTTAATTGCGAAAATATAAGTATTTCCGCGAAGGATGGAAAGAAAGAATTTTCGATTAGCGGTACAAAACGCGCCAACATTTGAAGGCGCGCTTTGCATTCTGGGGAAGCACTTACCGCGACAAAACCATCTTCCGCGTTTGGCGGAAGAGCGGGGCGTTGGTTTGGCTGCGGACTTCGAGTTCGTAGAAGTACACGCCGGAGGAGACGCTCAGGCCGTAGTCGTCGCGGGCGTCCCATTGGATTTTGTATTCTCCGCCGCTAAATGCGCCGTCCACCAGCATGCGCACCTGGCGGGAGAGCACGTCGTAGATGCGGATTTTAACCTGGCTGTTGCTCGCGCCGCTTGGCACGCGAAAAGCGATGGTCGTCTCCGGATTAAACGGATTAGGATAATTCGCCAATAGCGCAAAACTTTCCGCAACTGGCGCGTCACCGTTTTCGCTCACGGCGGTGCTCGCGTCCACCAAGACGTTTAATGTATGGGGATTGAGTTCCTTGTTACCGAACACGTCCGTTGCCGCTGTTGTCAGCATGACTTCGCCCGCGCCCAAGCCTTTCAAGCGCACTTCCCATTGACGATAATTTTCCGATGTCGGGGTGACTTGCACGCCGTTCACGGTCAAGGACGCAATATCGCTGGCGTCAATGCACGTGCCGCGCACCAGCAGCGAGCCGTCCGATTGCAGCGGCGCGATGATCTCCGGCGGCGGGTAGGTGATCACGGTCGCCGGACCAAGCGTATCAATCGGCTTGATCGGACTTTCAGGAAACGGCACGTTCACTTCCGCGACTTTCACGTTGTCTTCAAAAACCGGACTCATGTCCTTGTAAGTCAGACCGTCGTTGCGCGACTGGTTCGAAGGAATCACCTTGGCGTCGCGGTCAGGGCCGAAATAATCGTGCAAATACATCGTCAAATCGGGGGACGATTTCGCATTTCCGCCCTCGCTGCCTACGCCGTGATAACCGTCCTCAACGTTAGTCAATTTCACATTGCGCAAATGCACGTCGCAGCTCTTTTCGCGCACTTTTTTGCCGGTGATGCGCAGCGGCCATTTGTCCAGCCCGTCGCCGATAACATTGTCCACCGTGATCAAGCCTTGCGGCTTCAAATAAACATCGACGATAAAATTGCCGATGTCACGCCCGGTAATGTTTTCCACACGCACATCGTGCGGATCCTGGCCGTAAAAGCCGTAAGTCACGTCCAAAACGTCCAGGTTTTTTATGTAAGTATTGCGACCGTTCGGCGCCAGCGCGTAGCGCAATTGCCAACTGCGAAAGTTTTCAAAAACAAAGGGATCGTTCACTTCCGCGTCGCCGTTTCCCCAGAAACCGTACATTCTCATGCCGTGCGCTTCATTGTCGCGGAAAACAATGAACGGCAGTTTGTTGACCTGCATGTCGGCGAAATTGCCGTCCGGCTGCATGACCGAGGCGCGAATGTCTTCCGGCACGTCAAACTGGTAGCCGTACTGGTCGCACTCGGCGGCGGTGTTGTTGATAAAAGCGTTGCGCCCGTTGGCCCACCAAAAGCCTGCGCCTTCGTTTTTGTCATATTCCAGCGCTTGCCCGGGAATCTTTTCGTGGGAGAACGCCTTCACCGCCAAATTGTGCTCGAGCAAATTGAAAACTTCACTCGCGTCTTCCATAAAATACCCGTGTCCCAACGACTGATAGCCGACGTTGTCGCGCAGCACGAGATAGTTTGTGCCGTGAATGGTGATCCAGCGATTGTGCGAATCCCAAATCGATGCGCCGACGATGGAACTGCCGCGAATGCTGTTGCCCATCAAGTGGTAGTGAATCGGGTAGCGTGCCAAAACGCCGTCCTTGCCAAGCTGGGCGAACTCGGCGTAGCTGATCCCGCCGATGCTGCCGTGGTGAAACATGGTGTGACCGCGCACGCCGTTCGGCTCTTTTGAAGCGATGACAACGTTCCGGCTCAAATTTGCCACATCCGCGCGAAATTCGCCGTCGACCATGTGATCATATTTGAGCGCGTTTTGCAATTGGATGGTTTTGCCGGAAACGGACGTGACGACGTTTTCTTCGGTCTCGGCGTCACCGTTTTGGTAGGAATCGCCGTCGCCCTTAAAACTGGAATTCTTGACCGTGCCGGTGACAATGATCCGGTCGCCCGGCTGCCAGGCGACGTTATCGGTGACGGTCAGCGACTTGGCGCCTTTGTTAGCGGCGTTTTCCAGTTTCAACCAGGTGTGCTGCATCGGCGCGCCGTGAAAATCCATGCGCCCGCCATAAGAAATAATGCCGGGGCTGCAATTTTGATCAATATCGCTGAAATGAATCAAGTTGATTTTCGCGGTAACATCGGCGGGAATCGGGCGCAGCGGCGTGCCGACTTCCAAAACGGGGCGCGTTTGTCCGTGCTGATGACCGCCGGCGTGGTTCGAGCAATTGCCGTTCACGTCCACCGTCTCCGCGCCGCTGACGATCAGCATGCCGACGTCGAGGCGCGTGTTGATTTCGCGCGAGAAGGTCAAGCGTCCACGAACATGTACGAGGCGAATATTTTCGCTGGAAGCGACGTTATAGACGACGGTGTGGCCTGTTTCTACGACGACATTGTCGCCTTCGCCGGGAACGCGGCCGGCGTCCCAAATATTCGGATCCGACCATTTGCCGCTTTTGACGGTCATCAATTCCGAGCCGGAAGAAACCAGAGCGGTTGGAGCGGCGCTTTCCTTCGCAAGCAGCGTTTGAGAAGCAAGACCTAGGATTAAAAAGAGTAAAACGGATTTGAGATGAAGTAAAATCGGGCGGGCGCAGGAATGCCGTATCAATCCATTGATGCAGTGCATGAAGTCCTCTCGATGATGGGTTAGAAGGGACAAAGGTTCAAAGGCACAGAGGCGCAAAGTCTTTGTCCTTCCTCAAAACTTTGTTGTCTCCTCCGATTTCGGCAAACGTCATACCAGTGCGATCACGCAAGTTTCCCCGACTCAATGACGCATTTTCACGAAACAGTCGTTCAATTTTGAATTACCGACAAGTAATTTGGTCGATTTCGGACGTTTCTTTTCACTGGTTTTCGAAATCTCATTTTTGCCCTGTTTTGAAAAGTTATTGTCATTTGTCCAGGGTTTTTAGAATGGCATTCAACTCAAAAATCCGATTTTCGATTTTATTCATCCCAAAACTCATTTCCTGTTTGCACGCATCTTGCAAAACCGCACGGCGATTCCACGAAATACGCCAAGCCAAACTCAGGACAAGAACAGCGATCATGATTCAGAAATTAAAAACCAGATTTGGAGCGAAGCGACAAGCAATTCCCCCTTTGAAGGGGGTTAGGGGGATGTTTTGAGCGTCGCGGAAAACGGAACAACTGTAAACATCCCCCCCCCCCGCCCCTCGAAGGGGGGGGCTTTGGGCCCGTAGCCTCTATGGCCCAGTTTTTTTTGTCGTTACAATTGTTCGCGTTT
>CAXHAT010000276.1:0-8044 GCA_964014485.1 uncultured Deferribacteres bacterium | reverse complement strand
CGCCTGCGCGGGAATGACTTTGACAGGAGTTTCTTTGGCTTCATAGCTGGCGCGTGACATCAGTTTATAAATAAAGTCTGTCGCTTGGCGCATTTTCGAAAGCCGCCGATTTTTGAATAGACAAGCAAAAGCAGAACGGCGATGAACGCCCGCTGTTTTTGTTCCGCAAACCGGAACCTCATACACGATTATGTGCGGCGGCGCGATACTATGCCGCGTTTGCCGCGAACCTGAAAAGCCTTCGGCATTATTGACTGACTTGACTGCACCATGGGTAATTCTCGAAAAAGTAAAAATCGCCGCCGGAAATTGAACCGCACCGCGGAAGTTCGGCAAGCGCGGCTGCAGCCGTCCCCCACAATTTCGAATGACAAGAAAGGCGAGAAGGTTTTTCCCAAACAAGCGAAAGGCGAAAATGCCTCGGTAAGTGCGTCAGCGAATCCGAAGAAAGCGCCGACGAAGTCTTCCGCGAACGGCAGCGCCAAGTCAAAGAGCGAAAAAAACGATTTCAACGTTCCCAAGAGCGACAAGCTGAACATTTCGCTCATTGCCAGAGTGTTGAAAATATTTGGCCGTCATTACCTGAAGTACTGGAAAACACTCACTTTCGCCTATGCATGCCTTTTTGCAACTGTCGGCCTGACCATGCTTGCGCCCTGGCCGCTGAAGCTCATTCTCGACCAGATCATTCTGCAAGAGCCCGTGCCGCCTGAGTACAGCATCATCGCGCCATTGATGAACATCGAGCCGAGACAACTCCTCATTTGGCTGTGCGTCGCCATCGTGGTGATGGCGTTTCTCAAAGCCGTCGTCTCGTATTTTAACAAGTTTTTTATGTCCGCGACGGGCGATCGCATCCAGACCGACATCCGCGACCGCGTTTTTGCGCATTTGCAAAGACTGTCGCTCTCTTTTCACGAATCCGTGCGCTCCGGCAACATGATTTTCCTGCTCACCTCTGATGTGAACAAGATGAAGACGATCATGATTGACATGCCGCAGGACGTGACGCATCGGGTGACCAGCATTTTACTGGCCGCATTTCTCATGTTCATTTTGGACTGGCAGCTCTGCTTGATGGCTTTGGCCAGCGCGCCTTTGATTTATCTGGCAACGACTTATTTCGGTCGCGGCATGGCGAAAGCGATGCGCAGACGGCGCGAGCAGGAAGGCGAAGTCGCCGCCGTAATTGCCGAAAACGTGACCTCAATTGAGCTTGTTCAGGCATATGGACGCGAAGAAAGCGAAATCAAGCGGTTTATCCGGGAGAGTCGAAAAAGCTTGCGTGCGATGATCAAATACCTCACCGCCGGGCGCGCGTTGAGCCGTGTCATCGACGTGTTCATTCTCGGCAGTACGGCTGCGATTTTGTACTTCGGCGGCTTGTTTGCGCTGGAAAGGCAAATCACCCCCGGCGTACTCGTTTTGATGACCGTGTACGTTGCTGAAGTCAAAAGCGCCGTCGAAAAATTTAGCGAATTTATTTTCAAATTGATCAAAGCGCAGGCTTCGGGGGAGAGATTGCTCAAGCTCGTGGAAAACGACATGATCGTTGAAGACGCGCCGGACGCCGAAGCGGCTCCAGCGCTTCGCGGTAAAATCGAATTCGAACAAGTTGATTTTTCCTACCGCAAGGGCAACCAGGTTTTGGACGATTTGAGCTTTGTGGTCGAACCGGGCGAAACCGTTGCATTAATGGGCGCTAGCGGCGCGGGGAAATCGACGATTATCAGCCTGCTCATGCGATTCTATGACCCGCAAAAAGGCCGGATAAAAATCGACGGTGTTGACATTCGCAATTTCACGCTGAAATCTCTGCGCGACCAGATTACGGTGGTGATGCAGGAAGCGAAATTGTTTCAGCAGAGCGTGAAAGACAACATTGCTTTTGGGCGCGTTGGCGCCAATGACGACGACGTTTTTGAGGCGGCTCGACTTGCCGAAGCGCATGAATTTATCGTCAAAATGCAGGCCGGATACGACACGATGATGGAGGAAGGAGGAGAAAATCTTTCCGGCGGACAAAAGCAAAGGATCAATATTGCCCGCGCCATGATTCGCGACACGCCAATCATCATCCTCGACGAACCGGCGACCGGCGTTGACGCCTTTGCGGAAGCAAAGATTAACGCAGCGATGGAAAAATTGACGCGCGACAAAACCACTTTCATTATCGCACACAATTTTTCGACCATCGCTCACGCCGACAAAATCATGTTTCTTGAGGCCGGGCGAATTGCGGGGATGGGAACGCACAAAACATTGATGAAAACGAGCGACGCCTACAAGAAATTATACGAGGCCCAATTCGGCTGGCAAAAATCGCTGAACGACGACGGGATGAAAAACGGGCGCGCTTCCATGAAGAAACTGGATACTGCAAAGTCTGCTTGAGATGGGAAAGAAAGACAAATCAAAAAAGAAGAAAGAACCGGTTCACGTTAGCCTGGATGTTCTGGGAAAACTGTACCGGCTTTTCGCGCCGCATTATCGCTCCAATCGCAAGATGTTGATTTTTTCTGTGGTTGGGATGGCGCTGACGATTGCGCTCAGCGTTGCTCTGCCCTGGGCGCTGAAGCTCATTATCGATTGCGTGATTCTATCGAATCCGCTGCCGCCTGATTTTACTTTTCTGGCCGCTTATCTCGAAGGGAAAGGGTCCAAAGAAATGCTGGTCTTTTTTGTGCTGGCGTTCATTGCGCTCGGCTTATTGCACACGCTGACCTCGTTCTTTTACAAAGTGGGACTCACGATTGTCGGCAGCAACATGATCTCTGATTTTCGGGAGCGTGTTTTCGAGCATTTGCAGCGACTCTCGCTTTCGTTTCATAAAGAATGGCGTTCCGGCGACCTCGTTTTTCGCCTCACCAGCGACGTCAACGAAATGAAAGCCGTCTTGATCGATTCGCCGCAGCAGCTTGTGCAAAGATCGCTTTCGTTGGTTTTTTACATCGGCGTCATGCTCTACATCGATTGGCAATTGGCGCTAATCGCCTTTTCAGCGATTCCTTTTATTTGGCTGGCAAACCGATTTTTCGGCAAAGGCATGCAAAAGGCGACCAAAAAGAAGAAGAAAAAAGAGAGCGACATGTCTTCGCTGATCGCCGACAACGTGACCGCGATGGCTTTGGTGCAAGGATATGGCCGGGAAGATTTGCAGCACGAACAATTCTCTTCGGTGAATCAAAAATCGATGGTTTCGGCGGTTAAGGCGATCAAAATTTCCAAGATTTTTAAGCGCGTTAATGAAATCGTCATTGCCGCAGGCACGGCTGTGGTGATTTATTTTGGCGGTCTGCTCGTGCTGGACGATGCGATTTTGCCGGGCACGCTGGTGTTGTTTTCGGTTTATCTCAAAAATCTCTACAGCCCGCTGGATAAGTTCTCGGCCATCTTGTTTGAGATTGCAAAAGCGCAAGTCGCCGGAGTGCGCCTATTGGAAATCATGGAACATGAAACGACGGTTTCTGATGCAAAAGGTGTGAAAAAAGCGCCGGCTCTGCAAGGGCGTGTGGCCTTCAAAGGCGTCACTTTTGGGTACAAAAAAGACAAGCCGATTATCAAAGAATTCAACGGCGCATTTGAGGCAGGAGAGAACGTCGCGATTGTCGGCCACAGTGGTTCCGGCAAATCGACGCTAATGAGCCTGCTGATGCGATTTTATGACCCGCAAGAAGGAAGCGTTTTGTTCGACGGACGAGATGCGCGTGAGTTTACCTTGAAGTCGTTGCGCAGCCAAATAACCATCCTGTTGCAAGACGCAAAGCTTTTCAATCAGACAATCTATGAAAATATCGCTTTCGGCAAGGAAGGCGCAACGCGTGAAGAAGTCGTTCGAGCGGCGAAATTGGCGCGAGCGCACGATTTTATCATGGCGCAGCCAGACGGGTACGATACGGTTATTGCTGAAGGCGGCAGGAATCTTTCCGGAGGCCAACGTCAGCGAATTAACATCGCGCGAGCCATGATTCGGAACACGCCGATTGTGATTTTAGACGAACCGACTTCGGCCCTTGACGCAAAGACGGAAAAAGAGATCAAGCAGGCGCTCAACGCACTTGCCGCGGGCCGCACGACTTTTACGATTACACACAAATTCTCTTCCGCGATGGATGCGGAGAAAATCATCGTTCTGGCTGACGGCAAACAACCCGCTTCCGGACGGCATGAAGATTTGTTGGAGTCAAATGAGGAATACCGCAAGTTGTTCGATGTTCAAGCCAATTTGCATCAATCATTTTTGGCAAAAACAAAGGGGAAAATACATCACGCGCAAGCCGCTTAAACTTGTAGTTGTTCGTTGGACGAACCAACGGTTCACACAAAACAAGCTGGATGCGTGATACATTAGTGGCTTCAAATTACATCAAAATTATAAATCATGCGCGATCGCCGTCTGGCAGTTTGTGCAATTCAGCGTCTTTTGAGATAAAAAAATGAAGCCGCGAGGCTGTAGGAAACGATATGTCCAAACCAACCAATCTCGCCGTAGAAGAATTTCCAGTAATCAATGAAATGTTGAATACCGAAAATCTCAAATGCGAGATGCAAAAAGGGCTCGATGCAAAATCAGGAAACGATTTGCGCATTTCGCGCTGCAGTTTGGAGCAGCTAAGTTATAAGCCGGGTCACTATTGTCGGATGCTTTTCAAAACACGGCTCGAGAAAGATGACGGCACGTTCGGGCTTCAACAATATTCAGGAGCCTTGAAATCTGATGAATGTCCTGAAGACAAGCAAATTTTCGAATGGAGCGAGGAAGCGGAGCACGAATTGGTTGAGCCGCGACACGGCCCGAAGGTAATTTTTCTTTTAAAATGGAATCTAATGCTTTGGGCTTTTCCGAACGATCCGAATCTGCCGGGAATGGCGTACATGGAGACGCAGGAATCGTTGTTAGGGCAGATGAACGAACACCCGGAAGATTTTGGACTGCCGGAGAATTTTCAAGCGGCTTCCGTCTCATACAAAACGAAGCGTTATGTTCCGTTGATGCGGTTTGGCGCACTGGTTACCGTCAAGTCAAACGCTGATGAGTTTTCCGCTCCGCGCCAAATGTATGCGAAAATATACAAAGAAGGCAGCGGCGCCCGCGCATTTGAAACGGTGCGACGGTTATGGATGACGCAGCCAGTACAAGAGAAAAAGATGTTGACGCCGGAGCCTTACAGTTTTGACGCTAAGCACGGTATTCTCTGGAGTGAAGCCGTGATCGGTAAGCCGCTTTCGAAAATCGCGAATAAACTGCCTGATTTCCCGCATTACGCCGGGAAAATCGGGAAGAGCTTGGCGGCCTATCACGGTTCGGAGCTGAAATTGTCGCAATCGTTACCGTTCCCGGAGCTGGTTTCGGAATTGGGCGCTGCATTTGATGCGATAGTCGCTTCCTTTCCCGAAAAGAGAGACAACGTTGCGCGGCTTCGCAAGCTTCTTTTGGCTGACCCGGAAAAATTGCAAAACGGAACAACGACGCCGCTGCATTTTTCATTTAAACTGAGCCACGTTCTTTTGGTCGGCGATGACATCGTTTTTATCGATTTCGACGGCGCAAAATCCGGTGATCCCGGCTATGACATTGGCCGGTTCAGCGCTCACGTTTATAAAATGGCGATTGAGTCGAAAATCGACGTCGTGAAGGCGAACGAAGCGATCAGAGTGTTTTATGAAGCCTACAATCAAGCCGCGGCCAAGCCTTTGGACTATGAGCGAATAAAATGGTTTACTGCTTTTCACCTTATCGCCAGTCAGGCTTACAAAGCCGTGAAAAGAATGAATCCCAAATGGCTGCCGCAACTATTTTCAACGGCGGACGAGGTGGGCAGACAAGAAGCCTTTGCTCCGGTTAGCGGAACGGCCTCGGAAGCTTATCGTGTATGATCATTTCGCTGATTTACTCTTCAACTGATCAACCGCGAATGCGGTTTTGAGCAGGGAATAACTTTGGAGTCAAACGCTTCAGCGTTTGAGAGCGGCCTGTATCAAAACATAATATTTTTGATGCGCTACACCGCATGTAGGGGTTCAAAATTTTGAACGCCTGCGACATGTTGCATGCTTCGTATTCAGAGACCATATTTTTGGACAGCCCACTCCGAAAAAGAGTTACTCAGAAGCGAGTCGTTGACGGTTTGATCAAGCTAACTTTCTCTGCAGGAATAAAATGAATTTTACCAATTTGATACTATCGGAACGCCGGTTAAATCGATGAAAGCTATAAAAAACGACCCCAAGCTGCCGCATGTCGCCCTGGCGATGGATGCGGAGAAAATGCGTCATATTTTCGAAACGCACTTGCCGCAATTTTCAAACGGCCAGTGGCGCGTAATCAGCGTCGACGTGAGTCAATTTCGATATCGCCCGCAGAAAAAAGTCAAGGTCAACTATATTTTGCATTGCTCTCACCCGGCTAAAGGCGAAAAAGAAAGCCTGATTTATTCGACGCTGATGCTTCCTGATCTTGTCGCTAAAGATAAATTCAAAAGGGAGAAAAGAAAAGCGTATGTCGCGCCTTCGATTGGCCCCGCGGTGCATTATATTTCTGAAGTCGATATGATTCTCTGGAGCTTCCCGAACGATCCCAAAATCAAAAATCTATCCGAGGTTATTTCTGAATCCAGACTTTTGGAGAAGCTCGAGCAGCATCGGGCGGAGTTCGGCTTGTCGGAAGAATCGGTTTTCGAAGAGATCAAGACTGAAATCATCAAGTATGCGCCAAGCACGCGCTGCACTTTGAAGCATCGTTTGCTTGTTCGCGACAATGAAGAGTATGCGAAGCAGTTCACGATTTACAGTAAGTCATACAGCAATAAGTTCAGTGCGGCGCCGTTGTACGAAGTGCTCCGCGAGTTATCTAATCGTGACAAATGTTGCTCCGGCGAACTGGCCGCGCCCAAACCATTGTTTTACGATGAAGAGACCAACACGATCTTCATGCGAGAACTGCGCGGAGAACATATTTTAGGCAAGCGGGAAGAGGTCGACCTGCCTGCAATGGCAGGAAAATGCGGCGCGGCCTTGTCTGACTTGCAAAAATGTTTGCTCTCGATGGGGGAAAACCGTTCCCGCGAGGTAGAATTGAACGAGTTTCAAAAAGGCGTGCAGACGCTTCTCAGAAGCGATGAAAACCTGCGACCGCGTCTCGACAAAATAAGCGATTACCTGCAGGACGCGCTCCCAAGACTGCCGGAATTAGCCCTGGTTCCGAGCCACGGGGCTTTTCGTCTCCCCCAGCTTCTCGATGTGGACGGAAAAATCGGGCTGGTGGATTTTGACGGATTTCTTCTGGCCGACCCCGCCGCGGACGTTGCCAGCTTTTTGACGCACCTGCTCTATCTGAACACGAAGGGCGAGATGGAATGGGCCGACAGTCTGAAAATCGGACACGAGTTTTTGCGAGGTTACGCCCGGCACTCCGAATCGGAGCTTCCGAAAGAAGTGTTGAATTGGTACGCAGTGGTTGCATTGGTCGGCGGTCACGCGGTCAAGTGCGTGCGCGTGGTCAAAGAAGACAAAGACGCATTGATTGACTCGCTTTTAAGTATGGCGGAAGACATAATCGCTAAGAAGCTCGTTTTTTGACCATGATTCGCAAAGCGGAGAAGCTGTTCCTAAATCATGGACTCTGAATGTTAGCCATTCCAAATGTAAGGGTTCAAAATCTTGAACCCCTGCGGCCTGTTTTGTGTGGCTGTGCAATTATTGTGTTTTAGGACAGTCGCACTCCACGCAAAAGAGTTACTCAGAAGTAAACGATTTGATAACCCTGCCGGGGTTTCGAACTCTGGCACGGTTAAATTTGCTCAGAAGCTACACGCCCTCTCATCGCCCCTTTTTTTGAATCGACAACTGGACAGACATCGTGCTTGACGCCAAACTGCCCCATTTAGAAAAAATCATCGACGAACAAATTTTTGCCGCGCGTTTCGCTGAGTTTTTCGCTCCGATTTTGGAAGAGCGGGATTTGAAGCTTGAAAACTGTCGCGTCGAAAGCATTCAGCACCTGTCTCTTATACACATCTGACGCTGCCGACGAGCTTCTTGGTGT
>CAXHAT010000275.1:0-8064 GCA_964014485.1 uncultured Deferribacteres bacterium | reverse complement strand
ACACCAAGAAGCTCGTCGGCAGCGTCAGATGTGTATAAGAGACAGGTGCGGCGGGTCGGGGCGCCTTTTTCAAAAAACAGCACCACGGTTTTCACCCCGGCGCCGAGAAACGTGCCTTGCGGGCAGTCGAGCACCGTGTGCAGGTCGCAGTCATCGAGCAGGTCCTTGCGCAGGGCTTTGGAGGCGTTGTCGGCGTTGGAGAGAAAGGTGTTTTTGATCACCACCGCCGCGCGTCCCCCGGCCTTGAGGCGTTTGATAAAGTGCTGCAAAAACAAAAATGCGGTCTCGCCGGTTTTAATGGGAAAATTTTGCTGCACCTCCTTGCGCTCCTTGCCGCCAAAGGGCGGGTTGGCGAGAATGACGTCGAAGCGGTCTTTTTCCTGCACGTCGGCGAGGTTTTCAGCCAGGGTGTTGGCGTGAATGATGTTCGGGGTTTCCACGCCGTGCAAAATCATGTTCATCACCCCGATGATGTAGGCGAGGGATTTCTTTTCCTTGCCGTAAAAAGTGCGCTTTTGCAGGGTTTCGAGATGCCCGGAGGCGCTGGCGTTGGCGCGCATGTGGTCGTAGGCTTCGCAGAGAAAGCCGGCGGAACCGCAGGCGCCGTCGTAAACCGTCTCGCCGATTTTAGGATCGATGATTTTGACCATGGCGCGGATGAGGGGGCGCGGGGTGTAGTACTCGCCGCCGTTGCGCCCGGCGTTGCCCATGTTGCGGATTTTGGCTTCGTAGAGATGGCTGAGTTCGTGCTTTTCCTGCTGGGAGCGGAAGCGCAGGGCGTCCATCAGTTCCAGCGCGTCGCGCAGGGAGTAGCCGCTCTGGAACTTGTTTTTGATCTCGCCAAAAATCTCCCCGATTTTGTATTCGATGGTTTCCGGCCCGTCGGCGCGCTGCTTGAAGCCCTGCAGGTAGGGAAAAAGCGCGTCGTTGACAAAAGCGATGAGATCGTCGCCGGTCAGGGCGGCGTCGTGGTCGAAAGCGCCGTCGGGCTTTTTCGGCGCGGCCCAGCTCGTCCAGCGGAACCGGCCTTCAATGATGGGAGCATGGGGCTTGCCTTCGAGGGCGGCCCGGGTTTGGCGCGCGTGTTCGAGGTCGTCGAGATATTTGAGGAAGAGCATCCAGGAGGTTTGCTCGGTGTAATCGAGCTCGGTGGTGCATCCGGCTTCTTTCCAGAGCACGTCGTCCACGTTCTTGAAGGTTTGTTCGAACATCCCGTTGCGCCGCGATCAGGTTTAGAAATTCAACTCATGGAGCCAGCCGCTTAATCCGTTTCTTTCAGCAGCAATGCATTATAACCGGCTTGTTCAAAATGACGGTCGGTTGTCAAAGCGTCCGTCAGATGATAATCATTCATCACTGTGAATGACATGCAATCCGTTATTCCCCATTCCTTGTCCGCACGTGAAGCGTATAGCTTTAAACTTCTGGAAAATAGTTCTCGATCAACCGAAAGAACTTTTACATCGACGTCATCTTGCAAGTCTTGCAAAACGCCAACGGCAATTTCCCGCCATTTCAACCTCGCAAGCGCATTGCCGATCTCGGTAAGAACGGCTTCGGTCGTGATGAGTTTGTTATCGACACGGTCAGCCAATGCTTGCGCTTGCGAATGAAATTGGTCGTGCGAGTTGACCAATGCCAGAATGTAACTCGTGTCTATGAACAGCGGCTTTTTCACCGTTTTGGGGTTCCGTAAAGATAATGATCATGCTGTTCCGCCAAATCAGAAACGCCTAAATCTTTCGCCCTCGCTGAAATTTTTTGCAGTACGTTTTTTTTGCGTTTTTTCTGCTGTTTGGGTAATGATTGCGCTTCGATTTTGACAAGGTAGCGCTTGTTTGGATCAAGTTTCAGATTGCCTTCCGGGGTTAGAACGCGCCCGTCAAATGTGGCGTAGAATGTTTGCGACATAATCTGAACTCCGTTAAGATAATCAGTTCTTTTTATTGACTGTTTTTCCGCGCCTCTGAACCGCAATCCGCTCGCGGAGGGATTGATTCGCCAGATGTGATAAGCTTTATGAGCTTTCCGTTGAATTTCAGGTTGAAGTCCGCGAAACATTTTCCAAAAATCGGAAGTCTTGCGCGATTTCATTTGGGAGCGACTTTTCCATCCTTGGTAAAGACCATCCTTTTTGTCCGGCCTGCTTGAATCTCCGCTCGCACCTTGTCCGCCATTTTTGTCAGGCCGTCCTGAGAGGAAGCGAACCGGGCGTCCCAGCGTTTTTCGTCCGCGTCGATTTCCGCTTCCGTCTCATCATTTTCCGGAAAATCGTCATTTTCATTGCTTTTGAGTTGGATGTAGCGCGCATAATCCAGAATTTGGACGACTCGCTCGTCGGGCAATGAGCGTACAATGTTGACGAGCGCTTGTTCGAACACAGGATTTCGTGAGGCGGTTGTACTGTCCATAATTTTCCTCGCTCTTACATCTGAGATTGCGTCCAAAATATCCTGGGTGGTCGCTTTCGTTTTTATTCCAGGGACGTCGAATGGCGATTTCGTTTTTTGAGTTTTTTTCAATGATGAACCGGCTTTGCCGTCTCGTTTCTTTTTGCCCATAATCACATCTCCACCCGCCCGCTGATGGCTCTGGCGAGGGTAATTTCGTCGGTGAATTCGAGGTCGCCGCCCATGGGGATGCCGCGCGCAATACGGGTGATTTTGAGGCCAAGGGGTTTGATGAGGCGGCTGAGGTAGACGGCGGTGGCTTCGCCCTCGGCGCTGGCGTTCAGGGCGAAAATCACTTCCGTCACATCATCTTGCAAGCGTGCGAGCAGTTCTTTCACGCGCAAATCATCCGGCCCGACGCCGTCCAGCGGGGAGAGCACGCCGCCGAGCACGTGGAACTGGCCGCGAAATTCACTGGTTCTTTCCACGGCCATCACGTCGTTCGGCTCTTCCACCACGCAGATAATCGACTTATCGCGTGTGGCGCTGGCGCAAATCGCGCAAGGATCGGCTTCGGTAATGTTGAAGCAGGTCGAGCAGTACTGCACCTTTTCTCCAAGCGCGGAAATCGCCTGGGCGAGCGCGTCGAGTTCCGGCTGCTTTTGTTTCAAGAGAAAGAAAACCAAACGCTGGGCAGTTTTTCTGCCGATCCCGGGCAGTTTGGAAAACTCTTCAACCGCGATTTGAACCGCGTCGACGGAATATTGCACGGGTTTACATTCCCGGGAGCTTGAGTCCGCCGGGCAAGCCTTGCATCATGCCGCCGGTAACTTTAGACATTTCCGAAGCCGCCATTTCTTGCGCCTTGGTCATTGCCTGATTCACAGCCGCAACAACGAGGTCTTCCAACATTTCAGCATCTTCGGGATCGACAACCTCGGGGTCAATTTTGATGCGCAGCAGCTCGTTTTTACCGTTTGCTATCGCCGTAACCATGCCGCCGCCGGCGGAGCCTTCCACGGTTTGTTCAGCGAGTTGCGCCTGAACTTTTTCCATGCGATCCTGCATTTGCTGCGCTTGTTTGAGAAGGTTTCCCATATTCATTTTGGCCATTCCTTTCTCCGATTATGGTCGGTGTTTTTGTTCAAAGTTAAATTTTCTAGTGCGAAGATAGCAATTCTCCGCCTAAGGTATCAATGAGTTTATCGGTGATTTTTACGCCTGATTCAGGCGCGTTTTGTGCGTAATCTGTGTGCGTTTTTTTATCTGAAACTATTGCAGGTTCACTCTGCTCTTTTTCCTGCGTCAAATCCAGTTTTGACGCAGCCGGTTCTCCAGAAGTGAAGCATTCTATCCGAACGCGCGTTTCAAGAATTTCCGAAATTGTTTGTTGAATCAAGTTCTTGTTTTCAGAAACGGTGTCGAATTGAAAACGTTTAGCGCCGTCGAATTGAATGTAGAGAACGTTGCTCTTTAAATGACTTGGCGACGCTTCTGAAAGGCAAGAGCCAAGGGATATTTTTTTCTTTCTAACTTCCGTGAGAATTTGTCCCCATTTTTTCGCGACTTCATCGATTGAAATCACAATGTTTGCGTCGACCGTCGCTTCCGCAGGCTGCCCGTTGCCGTTGGTTGTTTCCGTCGGTGCGGCGGGCGCGTTAACCGGTTCATTGTGGAGCCGCTTAAACAGGCTGCCGCTCACTCTGCGCGGGTCGATTTCGGGGATAAGGCTTAAATTTGGACGGGCTGTTGCCGGAGCTAAACTTGCGGTTGCGGGCTGATTAGCTTTTTTTTTTAGCGCGCCAATTTCGGACAGCAATTCGTTGAGCTGAACGGACTGGCTCATTTGCGCGAGCCGGACAAAGGTCATTTCCAAATGCAGGTGCGGATTTGCGCTGCGCTTCATATCCGCTGCGGCTTCGGCGGAGACTTGAATCATGCGCGTCAGATCAATTTCCGGAAACTTGGCGGCTAAATCTTTGAAAGCGTCGACGTAATTTTCCATGCCGAGCAAATGATTGGTCGACTGGGTTGCTTTGAGGATGAGGATATTGTTGAGAAACTCGGCAAAGCTTGCCATTAAGTTTTGAGCGTCAAGTCCGTCATTGTAGATTTGTTGCGCGATTGAGAGCGCTTGCGCAATGTTTTTCTCAGCGACCGCATTTCCGATTGCAATAAACAAATCTTGCTTCACCACGCCAAGAAGCTGGCCGACTTGATCTTCCTTGATCTCGTTTCCACAAAATGAGACGACTTGGTCAAGCAGGCTCTGGCTGTCGCGCATGGAGCCGTCGCCTTTCTTGGCGATGAGATAGAGCGCGCCGTCTTCGTACGAAATGCTGTCTGCTTCACAAATCGTTTTGAGGTGTGCAACGATTTCGGTGATGGCGATTCGCTTAAAATCGAATCGTTGGCAACGTGAGAGAATGGTCGCGGGTACTTTGCTGTTTTCCGTTGTTGCGAATATGAAAATCACATGTGGAGGGGGCTCTTCGAGCGTTTTGAGCAACGCGTTGAAGGCCTCCGTCGTCAGCATGTGGACTTCGTCTATGATGTAGATTTTGTGCTTTTGCTTGGCGGGGGTGTAACGTGCGCTTTCGCGTAAGTTACGAATTTCATCAATGCCGCGATTCGATGCGCCGTCTATTTCCAGTACGTCGATGCTGTTGCCGCCGGTAATTTCTTTGCAAGTAGAGCATTCGTTGCAAGGAGTAGTCGTGGGGCCGTTTTCGCAATTGAGCGCTTTGGCGAGAATGCGAGCCGTGGTGGTTTTTCCTACGCCCCGCGGGCCGGAGAAAATATACGCCGACGCGATCCGATCGCTTTCAATTGCGTTTTCAAGCGTTCGGGTCACATGTCCCTGGCCGACAACTTCGGAAAAAAGTTTTGGCCGCCATTTTCGAGCAATAACGAGGTAGGACATGAAGCCTCCAGTGAGCAGCGGGCGTAAAAAAAAGCTGTGCACCTGTCTTCGGACGAGTACAATTTAGAGTGGATAAAAGCATTCAACTCAGCGCAAGGGATCTCGCGGCACATAGAAACAACACTTACCGCTGCTCCCTTCCGGGCCTGACGGGGTTGGGCGCGTTTCTATTGCGCGGGGCTTACGCCTCGGCGTTAATTGCGATAATCCGCATCAAATGTAAACGAATCTCAGACTGGAATTCGACCCTGCTATAGCGGATTTCAGGTTTAGGGAGCCGCTAATTCCCCGTCTAGCACAGCTTTTCAGTATTCGGTGTTTAGTAAATAGTCAATGCTAATTACTAAGAAGCGGAGAGGGGGGGATTCGAACCCCCGGTAGGGAAACCCTACACACGCTTTCCAAGCGTGCTCCTTAAGCCACTCAGACACCTCTCCTTATCGGTGTTTAGTAGATGGTTTTTAGTCATCAGAAACTAATCACTAAAAACGATTTACTTAAAAAGCGGAGAGGGAGGGATTCGAACCCCCGGTGATCAAAGACCACAACGGTTTTCGAGACCGCCCCGTTAAGCCAGCTCCGGCACCTCTCCGATTTTACGTTTATGAACGTTTTTGTCTTAATTTTTGAAAGAAAATTTGCAGTAAGGCCGTCGCTTCCTCGGCGCGGAGGCCGTTCTCGATTTCAATCGGCTTGCGCATCGCGTCCAGCCCTGTCAAATCCACCTTCGAACCGCAGGCGCCTAAGCGCTGATCTTTCGCGCCGAAAAACAAGCGTTTCATGCGTGAAAGATGAATCGCGCCCATGCACATCGGGCAAGGTTCGAGAGTTACATAGATTTCGGCGTCATTGAGTCGCCAGGATAAAAGATGGTTCGAGGCCGCTGTAATCGCTAACATTTCAGCGTGCGCCGCAGGGTCTTGAAAAGTCTCGACGAGATTGTGACCTCGGCCGATAATTTCTTCATCCTGCACAACGACGGCTCCGATCGGCGCTTCGCCTTTTTCGAAAGCTTTTTGCGCTTCAATCAGAGCTTCGTCCATCCATTCTCGCGACATCTGACTGGCCTAATACAAAACAAGGAATCACGTAGATTCCTTGTTTGTCAAAAAAATACGCCCGAGAGGACTTGAACCCCTAACCTCTTGGTCCGTAGCCAAGCGCTCTATCCAGTTGAGCTACGGGCGCTTTTAGAAAATCAGCGTAACATAACAGTTTGCTGAGTCAGCGGAGAGGGAGGGATTCGAACCCTCGATACCCGTGAGAGTATAACACCTTAGCAGGGTGCCGCTTTCAACCACTCAGCCACCTCTCCGTTTTAGTTATGAGTGATTAGTACTTAGCTAATTTCTCATAACCAAGGAAAGCGGAGGGCGAGGGACTCGAACCCCCAAGGGCGTTAGCCCGGCGGTTTTCAAGACCGCTGCCTTACCAATTAGACTAGCCCTCCAATAGCAGGGCGGAATATAAGTAAAATCCAGAGTACGAGTCAACCGATTTTTCTTAGTATTTTTCAAGCGTTCAATTGATGAGCATTGCACCTGAAAGATACGATGAAAACCAGACGTCGCTTGCATGGAAGCACACAATTCTGACGCCTGATTACTTGTCATCCCGGCTGCCGTGCTTCGGCCTCATCCCGGAAGGCCATGTTCCGTTCGCGACTGGAATAGCGCCGTATGTATCATAGAAAGCCGTGATAAGATCAGACTCCAACTTGTTCGGATTTTGCGTGCCGCGTACGGTGTACCACGCAATGTTCAACCCAAACGAGGCTGCGTATTGGTAACGCGGCCACCAGTGTGCCGTGTCATGGTCTTCTATTGATGATTTCGTGTGTTTGACGTGATCCTTGAGTCTTTTTCGAAGATTGCTCGACTGGCCGATATAGAAAATCGGAGAACTGCCCCACGGGTAAATGAATTGCGTCCCGTCTGAAGAGCCTGCGACGTACGCTCCATGATTTTCAGGGAACTTTCCCGGGCTGCTTTCTGCAAGTGCATCTTCCAAGCCGTCGGGCCAGCGACGCTCTACAAAAAAATCTCAAATGATAATCTCGCACTGTATTCGCTCCGAATAAATTGAATACGGCAATTCGCGGGTTTTCTGAAACTAATTCTCGCCTTCTGCATTGCCTGTACATGCTCCAAAACAAATCAACCAACAATGAAGCGCTATGAAAACCTTCGAGAAAAATTTAATGGCGGTTTTGTTATTGTTTTCGTCAACCGGGGCGCTCCAGGCAGAGAAATCACCTTGGGAACGAGCGGATAGCCTAAAGCATGCAGGCTCGATTCGCCTGGCCGTCGGCGCTTATCAAGAAGCTTACGAGCAAAACCCTGACGATGCGAGAATCGCCTATTCGCTCGCTACGGTTTTTGCCATTGCTCATCAAGCAGACAGCGCTTTCTATTATCTGAAAAGGTCTCTTGAAAATGATTCAACGACGCGTGCATTGACCGAGCCTGAGTTTTTTACAATGACGCAAGACGCCAGGTGGCGGGACTTGGAAAATACGCAACTTGAAAAAGTCGAAGCGAAATCCGGCGCATTACAGGACAAAACGTTTACCAAAGCACTCCTGCATATGCTCATGCGTGAACACGCCTACCGCTACCAATTGTTGCTTGCCGTGCGACAATTGAGTTTTGAATCTCCGGTCGTTTGGGCGCTCTCAGAGTTTAAACATTCATTAACACCTAAATTTCTAAAATGAACTATCGTTCCACCACCCAACTTGTTCCGATGAAT
>CAXHAT010000274.1:0-8112 GCA_964014485.1 uncultured Deferribacteres bacterium | reverse complement strand
AGGCAAGCTAAAGCTTGAACTACAAACGACAGTGCTTTTTTTACGCTCAGAGCAGCAGGACGCACTGTGGTTTGTAGTTCAAGCTTCAGTTTGCTTTTGCATAACGCAGTAAAGAGTTAATGGCGTCTTTTGGAGATAGAATGGCTTTTATTCGATACATCGAAAAAAAAGAAGCGGATTCGAGGCTGAAAAAATGCTACGATGATTACGGCGAACCGGACGGCAGGCTGGACAACATCATCAAAATTCATTCGCTCAATCCGCCGAGCATGAAAGGACATTACGATTTCTATAAGGTCTTGATGTACGGCAAATCCGATCTTTCGCGCGTGCAGCGAGAAATGATCGCCGTCGTCGTTTCGACGCTCAACAAGTGCTTCTACTGAATGACGCATCACGGAGCGGGACTCCGCAGGCTAAAGCAGAGCGATGAATTGATCAATCAACTCAAGTCCGATTTCCGATCAGCGACTCTATCTTCGGCGGATTTCGCCATGTTGGAGTATTCCGAAAAATTGACGCTGAAGCCGCATTCGATTGATAAAACCGATATCGAAGAACTCAAATCAGTTGGATTTTCGGAATCGGGTGTTCTGGATATTTGCCAAATCGTCGGCTACTATAATTTCGTCAACCGTCTCGCCGACGGCTTGGGCGTGGAGTTGGAAGAATATTGGCAAGAGCACGATCTAGTCCGCCCGCCGACGTAACCTCTCTTGAAATCGTTCCACATTGCTTGAGAAACTTGATTTTTAAACTCAAATTGAAGCTTTATCTGCGGAGTGCAAGGCTTGCCTTGCTTTTGGATTTAAATTCTTGCCCGCTTTTGACTAATACTTCGCAAAGCAAGCTTTGCACTCCTTCTACCGGCAAAATCAAATTTGGAGAAATTTCATGAAGCGCCGATTCCAGTTTGTTTTACCTGCTGCACTCATTCTTTCGATTTCATTCTCAGCCTTTTCTCAGGAAAAGGAAGGAAAGAAAACGATTGCCCAAAAAACCGAAAATATGCAAAGATTCGACGGCTATTTTCCTTTTTATTGGGATGAAGAAAAGGGAAAAATCTGGTTGGAAGTGACGCGGTTAGATGAAGAGTTTTTGTATGTGAACTCTCTGCCGGCGGGAATCGGTTCAAACGACATCGGCCTGGATCGCGGCCAGTTGGGCGATACGCGCATCGTCAAATTTCAAAAGAGCGGACCGAAAATCTTGCTCGTTCAACCCAATTACGATTACCGCGCTGTCACGGATAACGCTGCTGAAAAACGCTCCGTTGAACAGGCTTTCGCGCAGTCTGTGATTTGGGGGTTCACCGCCGATATTATTGAAGATGGACGTATTCTTGTCGACGCTACCAAGTTTCTGATGCGTGATGCTCACGGCGTCATCGGCAGATTGAAAGGGTCGCGCCAAGGCAGTTATCGGCTCGATGATTCGCGTTGTGCGTTTTATCTGCCAGCGACAATGAATTTTCCCAAAAACACGGAATTTGAAGCGACGCTGACATTCACCGGCGAACCGCAAGGCAGATGGATTCGCTCGGTTACCCCAAGCCCGGACGCTATCACCGTGCGGCAGCATCATTCGTTCATCGAGTTGCCGGGCGACGGCTACGAAATGCGCAAGTTCGACACGCGCGCTGGATTCAATGGCATTCGATTTCTGGATTACGCCACGCCGATCAGCGAGCCGATCATGAAGCGCTATATTTCACGGCATCGGTTGGAGAAAAAAGACCCGTCCGCCGAAACGAGCGAAGCTGTTGAGCCGATTGTTTATTATGTTGATTCCGGCGCGCCGGAGCCAATCAAATCCGCGCTGATCGACGGTGCGATGTGGTGGAACCAAGCCTTTGAAGCGGCGGGCTATAAAAACGCTTTTCAGGTCAAAGTCATGCCTGTGGACGCACACCCGATGGACGTGCGATATAATGTGATTCAATGGGTGCATCGCTCGACGCGCGGCTGGTCATACGGCAGCTCCGTCCGCGATCCGCGAACCGGCGAAATTATCAAAGGGCACGTCACGCTTGGTTCGCTGCGTGTGCGGCAAGATTTTTTGATTGCCGAAGCCCTGCTCTCGCCCTACAGCGACGGCGAAACGATTCCGCCGGACATGTTGGAAATGGCCCTCGCACGCATTCGCCAGCTTTCCGCGCACGAGGTGGGACATACTTTGGGCATTTCACACAATTTTGCTTCCAGCCCGACGAGTCGCGCTTCAGTGATGGACTACCCGCACCCGCTTGTGAAACTTAAAGATTCCGGAGAGATCGATCTTTCCGAAGCGTACGATGACAAAATCGGCGCATGGGACAAGGTGAGCATTGCGTTTGGCTACCAGGATTTCCCTGGCGGCGTGAATGAAGACGAGGCGTTGAACAAAATTTTGGAAGACGCTTTTTCTTCCGGCCTGCGTTTTATTTCCGACGCCGACGCGCGTCCCGCGGGAGGTCTGCACCCGACGGCGCACTTATGGGATAACGGGGCGAATCCCGCGGACGAGCTCAATCGAATTATGAAAGTACGAAAAGCGATGCTTGAGCGTTTTTCTGAGCGCAACATTCGTAAAGGCGTGCCGATGGCGGCTCTGGAAGAAGTTTTCGTCCCTGCGTATCTATTCCATCGCTACCAGGTCGATGCTGCGTCCAAGCTTTTAGGCGGCCTGAATTATAATTATGCCGTGCGCGGCGGCAATCAAGTCGTCGCTGAAATCGTCCCGGCCTCGGATCAGCGCAGCGCTTTGGATGCGTTGTTGAAAACGATTTCACCCAGAGCGCTTGCTGTGCCGGAAAATATCTTGAAAATTTTGCCGCCTCGCCCATTTGGCTATTCTCGCGGTCGTGAATTGTTCAGCTCGAAAACCGGCCCGGCGTTCGATCCGCTGACGGCCGCAGAAACCGCCGCGAATTTGACGCTCGGCTTTTTGTTTCACCCCGATCGCGCTGCGAGGCTGGTCGATTACCACGCGCGCAATTCACAAAATCCTGGGTTGGGCGACGTGATCGACAAAATCGTCGCTTCTACATGGCAGGCAAAGCACGTCTCCGCTTTTCACGATCAAGTGCAGTTCACCGTAAATCATGCCATGTTGGGACATTTGATGGCGTTGGCCGCGAATCAAAACGCGGCTTCACAGGTTCAGGCTGTTGCCATGAGTAAGCTGGAAGGGTTGCACGACTGGTTAATGGAAGAAATCGACGGCGAATCGGATGAGAATCGAAAAGCGAGCCTGAATTTTGGTCGGGCGCGCATCGAAGCGTTCTTTAAAAACCCGGACGCTTTTGAACCGCCGCCTTCGCCAAGAACGCCGGACGGCTCGCCCATTGGCAGTGATGATTGTAAATATATTTTTTGATAATTCAGCTCCAAGGTTTTGAAATGGCGAACATGCAAACTTTAACGATTTAGTTGCTCCATGCGCCTTTGATTGCTATATTAACATGTGTAATCACAGGCGCCTTTAGGAACGTTATGGGTTGCAAGGAGATGATTATGGAATATACGGTTTGGCTCCAAAATCATGAAAGCGGAGGGATTCTTGCGATTGCGCCGGCATATCCAGACTGTCGATCAATTGCGAAAACCGAAGAAGAAGCTGTGGAGCAAATAAAAGAAAAAATCAGGGAATTTGTGCAAAAAACCAAGATTCGTCAAATTGACGTCGACGTTAACGGCAAAGATTACAGTGATTCGGGAAACAATCTTGTTGGCGTCTTTGAAGACGATGAAACTTTCGATGATTTTCAAGATGAAATAAAAAAGTACCGCAATAGTCTGACCACAGAAGAATGAGGCTGGGCTTACTTGATACAGATACATTGAGTTTGGTTCAAAGAGCTGATCCAATTGCCGTTGGTCATTTTGAAAAATTGTCGCCCTCACAGCGAGGAATAACAATAGTTTCTTTACAAGAACAGATGCGCGGGCGCCTTGCTCAAATTTCGAAAGCGCAATCTTTAGAGAAATTGCGGCGCGCTTACCAACTTTTCTACAAAACTCACCACAGTCTCCGCCAAATCCAAATACTTCACTTTGATGATTCCGCCGTAGAGCGATTTCAGGAATTGTCGCAGAAAAAAATCAGAATCGGCGTTCTTGATTTGCGGATCGCCTCGATTGCCTTGGCAAATCACTCAATTTTTGTGACCAGTAATCGTCGAGATTTTTCTAAGATTCCCAACCTTGATATTGAAGACTGGCGGAACAAAGTCTAATTACCTACTCATATTTCAAAGCGTCCACCGGGTTAGTCATCGCCGCTTTGATGGATTGGTAGCTCGTCGTGAGCCATGCGACGGCTAAAATAATTGCTCCCGCGAGAACAAAAACCAGCGCGGAAACATCGATGCGATAAGCGAAATTGGCCAGCCATTCCGACATGACAAAATAGGCGACGGGAGCGGCGATCACAAAAGCGACAGCCATCAGCCTGGTAAAATCTTTTGAGAGCAGCAGCACGACGTTCGCCACGGAAGCGCCGAGCGTTTTTCTTACGCCAATTTCCTTCGTTCTTTGCTGCGCCATAAATGCGGCTAAACCAAGCAGCCCCAGACACGCGACGAAAATAGCAAGCCCGGAAAAGATGAGAAAGAGTCTTCCGGTTCGCTGCTCCGCTTGATAGAACGCCTCGAAATTTGCGTCCATAAATGCAAATTCCATCTCATGGTCCGGCGCAAATTCTCGCCAAGTTTTCCCAATAAAAGCCAGTGTCTCCTGCACATTTTCCGCCTGCATGCGAATTGGCAAAAAACTGACAAAGCCGCCCACCGCCGAACCAGTGCGGTGTAAAACCAACGGACTGATATTGTGATGCAGCGATTGGTAGTGAAAATCCTTCACCACGCCCACAATCGTGTATGTTTTTTGGTTTTCCGGCTCGAAAATGCGTTTCCCGATTGGCGCTTCCAATCCCAGCCCTTTAACAGCCGTTTCATTCAGGATGACCGCCAGGCTGTCCGTTGGGAAGTCTTTGGAAAAGCTTCGGCCTTCAACGATTTCCATTTTCATCGTTTCAAAGAAATTGTCGTCGACAACCATCATTCGGGTCGTAAGCGTGAGCGATGGATTTTCTTCCGGCTGGTACATTTCTCCAGGAAAATTTTCGCTTCCCGGAAGATTACGCGCAGCAGTGACGTCGATGATGTTGATATGACTTTCAAGAGCGGTTTTAAAAGCTTCTCGTTTGTCGTCGAGGCGAAACGCGTTGTTTATTAGCAGGACTTGTTCTTTATCAAAGCCCATTCTTGCGTTTTGCATAAAATCGACTTGCCGCTGCACGATCATTGTGCCGACAAGCAGGGCGAATGAAGCTGCGAATTGGAAAATGACAAGCGTATTTCGAAAAAAGGCGTTTTGAGCGCCGCCTTTTATCTTGCTCTTTAATACAACGATTGGCTTAAAGTTCGAAAGGAAAAAAGCAGGGTAGGCGCCTGCCGCTAAGCCTACCAACACGGCAAAACCGAATAGTCCCGCCAACCAGAATGTATTTTCGAAAATAACGCCTCGAATATTGAAGCCGGTCGATTCATTGAACCAGGGTAGTGCAAAATAGACGAGTACTAAAGCCAACGCTACGGCCAAGACGCTCATGAAAATTGACTCGAATAAAAATTGACCGACGAGCTGCCGTTTTTCTGACCCCAGCGCTTTTCGAACGCCGACTTCCTTGGCGCGATTTGCCGAACGTGCGGTGGCTAAATTCATAAAATTGCTGCACGCGATCAGTAAAATCAAAATAGAAATCATCGCGCTGGCGTAAACGTACGTGACGTCGCCGTTCGGGCGCAGCTCGGATTCGAGATGTGATTTCAAGTGGATGTCAGTGATCGGTTGGAGATAATAGTCGTACCCGTTGCCCGCCGCTCTGTAATCTGCGAAAGATGTGTTGAGCCGAGCGTGAATCTGAGGCCCGGCGTATTTTTCAACGACGGCGGGAATTTTCGCTTCCAATTCCTTGACCAATGCGCCAGGTTGGAGCACAACGTAATTGTGCACGGCAAAGCTGATCCAATTGTCCGAGCGGCTCATACCGATTGAGGAAAATGAGCCGAGCATATTGAAGGTGAAATGTGAGTTTTCCGGCACATCTTCGCACACGCCGGAAACCGTGAAATCAGAAAAGTCTGTTTTCAAGATTTTGCCCAGCGGATCTTGATCGCCGAAATACTTTTGGGCGGTTGTTTGGGTGAGAACGACATGGTCGGGTTCGCGTAAAGCTGTTTTTGGGTTGCCTCCAATCAGCGGAATGGAGAAGATATCGAAAAAATTTGAATCGGCGAAAAGGAAAGCGCGCTCTCTGAATTGCTTTTCTGCAAAGCTGATTTGCAGCTCGCCGCGTCCGGGCTTCCAGATTCTTGTGGATGAAAGGACTTCCGGAAACTCAGTTTTCAAAGCGCTTCCCACAGGAACCGGCGTGATTGCGTACGACGTTTCCCGGTTCGGATAAAGACGTTTCAGCGCTACCCGATGAATTTGATCCGCCTTTGCATGGAAGCGGTCATAGCCGATCTCGTCATAAACGTACATCCAAATAATGATGCAGCACGCCAGGCCGGTCGCAAGACCAGCGACATTGATGAGCGAAAAGCCCTTTTGCCGCAGAATCGTTCGCGACGCAATTTTGAAATAGTTTTTGAGCATGATCCCGCTCCCTGAGTGAGTGCAATTCAAGGTCTTGAAATAAAGACATACTCAAACGTAAGATGGTTTCCAGCGTATTCGCGGAATGATGATTTTCGCAGAGCTCAGTCACGGCGCTCCTGCGTCGACGTCTGAATTCTTTTTTCATTCGAAACGCTTGAATATATATTGCACCGTTGAACAACTTGGTACTGTTTACCCGACCGTCGAATGCTGTCAGGAAATCCGAAAATGTTATGAAAATTTCTGAACGGAATAAGCTCAAGGAAAGAATTCTTGGATTCATCAAAGAAGCTAAAATCGGCGGCGATGCTGAAGCGCAAAATTTATCGTTTAACCGATTGGCGTTGGATTTATTCGCTTTTCAATACAGCGCAAACCCGGCATATTCACGGCTGTGCCGCCGTCGCGGAGCAAGCCCTGCGACAATTCACTCCTGGCGCGAAATTCCGGCTGTCATGACGACGAGTTTCAAACATGTGGAGCTATTTTGCGGTGATGCTCAGCGAGACGCGCGACACATTTTTTTGACCAGCGGCACCACGAAACAAATTCGCGGCAAACACTTTTTGCGAGAGTTGGATTTGTATAAGGCGGGCGCGATGCGCTTTTTCAAAGAAGCGTGTTTACCGGACGTCGCTTCAATCCCCGTTTTGGTGCTTGGCCCAAGCGCTGAGGTTTTCCCAAATAGTTCTCTGGGGCAGATGTTTAGCTGGATAGTCGAGGATTTTGGCGCGGACGAATCGATCTGCGCTTTCGGCGAAAATGGCGTCGACGCTGCGGCTGCAAAGGAATGGCTGAGGAGAACATCCCGGGAAAATTCACCAGTGCTGATTCTGGCGACTTCGCTCGCGTTGCTGACGTTTGTTGAGAATCCGATCTTTCACGAAAACAACTTGAGATTATCCAAAGGATCGCGGATTGTAGACACCGGCGGCTACAAGGCGACTGGGCGTGAAATTGAGCGAGAGAATTTCCTCGGAAAAATATCTCAAGCGTTTGGCCTTGCCACAGAATGGATTTTCAACGAGTACGGCATGACGGAATTGTCATCGCAATTTTATGAGAGCGTTTTCACAAGAAATAATTTCGGTGTTCCCTACAAAATGTCGCCGCCCTGGATGAAGAGCATCGCCTGTCACCCGGAAACTTTGGAGCCGCTGAAAAGTGGTGAAGAAGGCGTTTTGCGGCATTTCGATTTGGCGAACCTGGACTCCGTGGCGATGATTCAGACAGAAGACGTCGGCGTTGTCCATGAATCCGGCGTTGAACTGTTGGGACGCGATCCTGCTTCAGAGCCGCGCGGCTGTTCCATGCTCGCGGAAGAATTTCTGCGTGAGTCTGGAATGTAACGCTACTGCCTGTCTAAGATCGCCCGGACGGTTGGCAAGCTGAAGCGTGATTACCGTGGATTGAATAACTGATGTTACGCACCGCCGTTTGGCGCGCGCGATTAAAGCCCGCAGGCAAC
>CAXHAT010000273.1:0-8131 GCA_964014485.1 uncultured Deferribacteres bacterium | reverse complement strand
TGGATTCCCGCCTGCGCGGGAATGACGCAAAAGTGACGTTTCTCAGGTGCTATTTGGAAAATTTCCGACAGTGCGTAACATGAGATCAAATTTAAGGTTTCTTTCGGAGGAGGACTGAAGATGCTGCGAAGACTGTTTTTGAAATTAGCCATAGTTTTACTCCCGCTCGCCCTCGGCTGCGCCGATTCGCCAACCGACCCGCCGACCGAACTCCCGCCTAAGATCGAACCTGAAATTCCTTTGCAATCCATAACCGCCGCCGACACGATTCTTGGCGTTGGCGATGTCATCAGACCGAAAATCACCTGGAATCCGCCGGATGCGAGCATACAATCCTATCGCGTTCATTCCGATGATCGCAGCGTAGCAGTCATAAATCTGAACCGGATTCAAGCCGTCGGCACAGGCAGTACAACGATTACTGTCGTTCCAACCGACGGCGGCGAAAGCAAGCAAACAACCTTTGACGTTTCAGTTACGCTTGACAAATCGCTCAATAAAATCATCGCAAACGGCCCGCTGCCTTCGCTGGCGGCCGCAATCGTGAAGAACGACTCGTTGGTCTGGCAAGGTTTCTATGGTTACAGCGATGTTGCGCAAGGCGAGGCGCCAACGCAAGAAACGATCTATATTTTGGCCTCAATCTCAAAAACGATTACCGCAACGGCGGCGATGCAAGCCTGGGAGCGCGGCCTGCTCGATCTTGACGCTGACATTAACGACTATCTGCCGTTCGAAATTCATCATCCCAAATTCCCGGAAACGCCGATCACCGTGCGCTTTTTGCTCAAACATCAATCCGGGCTGGCGTGGCCGAACGGCGAAGATCCTAATTTTTACCAAACCTTCCCCGGCGATTCCGCGCCAGACCTCGGAACGTGGCTCAAAAATTATCTCGTGCCGGGAGGCTCGGAATATGTTGCCGCGATGTGGTTGAATTCCAAACCTGGAGCGACAGTCAGTTATTCGAACGTCGGGGCCGCTCTGCTTGGCTTTGTCGTGGAATCTGTTGTTGGTCAAGATTTCGCGGAGTTTTGCCAGGAAAATATTTTTGAACCGCTTGAAATGTTCAATAGCGGGTTCAAACTGAGCGAGGTGGACAACAGCAAATTGGCGACGCTCTACGACGCTTCCCGCGCCGTCGTGCCGCATTACAGCGTCAAATTCTATCCAGCGACGACGATTCGCAGCAGCGTCGAAGATTTCTCAAAATTTCTCATCGCGATCTTAAACGGCGGCGAATATAAAGGCAAACGCATTCTGCAAGCCGCGACAGTGAACACGATGCTGCGGATCCAAAACGCAAGCGGGATCGGTTTAATCTGGTGGAACCAGGGCGGCGGATACATGGGGCACAACGGCAGTTTTTTTGGCGTTTCCTCAAACATGGCTGTCAATCGCACGACCAAAACCGGCGTGATGATCTTCACCAATCTGTTTAACCAAAACACCGTCTGGCAAAACGGCGAAATTTACAATTTGGTTTATCGCGAAGCATCGAAATTTTAAGTTCCCAGATAAGAGTTTGTATTTTTTTGACAGGATAACGGGATTTTCTGGATAAAGCATTCATCGTTGACTATCTTCCTCTTCTTAAAAAACGCACGTCTCACTTGTCGGCATTTAAAAATGAAACGCAGAAAATTCCTGACCGCTTCGGCGCAAGGTTTGTTTGCAGCGCCGAGTTTGACCGTTTTGGCCGGAGAAAATTTGGCACGAGCGGCTAAACTTCACGTTCCCCATTCAAGCGAAATCGATCCGAATGACGAGAAATTCTGGGGGCAGGTTCGCGAGCAATTTCCCCTGCGACGCAATCGGATTTACCTCAACAACGGCGGACTCGGCCCGTCTCCATTCCCGGTCATCGACACGGTTCAAAAAATGATGGGCGATTTGGAAGAAATCTCCGAGACCGGACACAGCGCGGCGCTTTGGCAAAAAGTTAAAACCTCGTGCGCAAAAATTTTGGGCTGCTCGTCGGAAGAACTTGCCTCAACACGCAACGCAACCGAGGGCATAAACATCGTTTGCAACGGCCTGCCTTTGCGCAGCGGCGACGAGATCATCACTTCGACGCATGAGCACGTCGGGAACACGATCTCATGGCTGGCTCGGCAAAAGCGCGACGGCGTCCGGGTGCGCGTTTTTGAACCTTCGATGATCTCGGCGCAGGAAAATCTGGATCGCATCGAAGCGCTAATTTCCCCCAAAACACGCGTCTTGAGCGTTATGCATGTTTCAACGGCAACGGGGCAGATTTTGCCGCTCAAGGAAATCGGCGAGATCGCCCAAAAACACAATTTGTGGTACTTCGTCGACGGCGCGCAATCGGCGGGAATGACGCCGGTAAATTTGCAGGAAATCGGCTGCCACGCTTTTGCGACCAGCGGTCACAAATGGCTGCTCGGCCCGAAAGGAACGGGGCTGCTCTACGTACGAAAAGACATGCTCGATACGATTGAAGCGAAATGGGTCGGCGCCTATTCGAACGAAGGAAGTTTCGACATGAAAACCGGCGAATTTCATTTTCATCCTTCGGCGCAACGGTATGAGTACGGCACCGTAAACGCACCGCTTTTCGCCGGACTCGGCGCTGCGGCGGACTTTCTTTTGCAAATTGGAATACAAAACGTCTGGCGGCGAAATCTTGCATTGACGAACAAATTGAAAAACGGCTTGCAAGAAGTGGGCGTCGATTATCTCTCACCAAGATACAAAGGCGGGCTTGGTTCGATGATGACGTTTCGTGTTCCAGGCGTTGAGCGCGCGGCCTTACAAAAATTTCTTGCGGAAAAACACAAGCTGCGAACTCGCGGCATTTACGAAGGCGGGCTAGACGGCGTGCGTATTTCGCTGCATATTTACAATTCTTTTGCAGAAATCGACCAAATTCTCGCAGCGGTTCGGGAAGCTAAAAAGCTGTGACAAAACGTTTCCGTCCACAAACCCAGACCAGCTAAACGCTGAGCTTCTTTCATTATTAACCGGCTGAATTCGCCTGGAAAAATCTCGCCCTGAAAAGCCGAGCTAATGAGAATCAAAAATTGCCTGCGGCTTTTGATCGCGCGTGCCAAACGACGCGCGCGTAACATCTAATTAACTGATGTTACGCATGCAACGCGCATCGCTTCTTGCTCGAACGTGAACATCGTTTCATTGGCGCCGGGCTTGAGCCCGGTGACGCGCGAGGGGCTCATTTTCATCTCTCCCGCCGTGCTGGCGCCGCGAGAGAGATGGGAGGCTGTCTTCCTTCAAGAATCTCCGTTCTGAAGAACGAAGCTAATGAGAATCAAAAGTTCTCATGTGCTTTGATTGTGCGTGCCAAGCGGTGCGTGCGTAACATCAGTAACTAACTATGTCCCAAAAGCCGAACGACGATGAATCATCGCACTCCGTCCTTCAAATTGCACTCAAGATGCAAGACAACCCTCCGGGCTTCCCCGCCTTGACATTGAATTGAGCAATATTTATTTACCGCGAGCTTTTTGAGCGGCTGGGAGCGTGAAAAATTCACCCGTTCAATCCATTGCTAAATCTTCCGCGTACTTCAAAAGAGCGCTTGAGACTTTTTTTGAACTCACAGGGACCTCATGACCGCGTTTTCCGATTCGGAACTTTTGGGAAAAATCAAACAGCAGGACGCCGAAGCGTTTTCGACGCTTTACGATCGGTACGCCTCGCGTTTGTACGGTCTGGCGTTGAAAATCCTGACCAACCCCTCGCTCGCGGAAGATGTGATTCAAGAAGTTTTTCTCACCGTCTGGGAAAAGGCGGAACAATTTGAGCGGATGCGCGGCGGCGCGCTTGCATGGCTCATGGCGCTTTGCCGCAACCGCAGTATCGATAAGCTGCGTGCGCAGGAGCGTTCGCGCAAAAAAATAACGCCAATGCCCGACGATCTGGAAAAGCTCCCGTCATTAGACGGCGAGATGATTTTCGCCAAAATTGGCGTGGAAGAGGGCGTCCGGGCGATTACCCAGGCCATGCAACAGGTGCCGGATGATCAGCGTCAGTTGATAGAAATGGCCTATTTTCGAGAGATGTCACAGTCGGAGATTGCACGAGAGACCCAATTGCCGTTAGGGACGGTCAAAACCAGAATTCGGTCGGGCATGAAAAAAGTGCGCGAACTCATGCACGCGTTTCAAGAATCGGCGTGAAGCAAAAATGACCCACGAAGAAATAAAAAATTCGATTTACGCTTACAGCCTCGATGCGCTTGACAGCGTTGAGCGCAAAATTCTGGAGCAGCATCTTGCCCAGGGCTGCCCGGAGTGCGAAACGCTGCTTGCGGAAATGCGCGATATTTCGGCGCTCATGCCATACGCCGCCGAAGAAGTCGCTCCACCGGCGCAAGTCAAGACCAATTTGATGGCAGCGATTCAAGGCGCAGCGCAAGCAGCGGCTCCAGCTCCGCTTGCTGAAACGACAACTGAGACGAAAGCGAGTTTGCCTGAAGGACTGGAGAAACTCGTGCAAAAATGGCGACGCTTGTCCATTGGATTTGCCGGAGGGCTGGGCTTTGCCGTCGTTGTTCTGTTCGTGGTTATCGGCGTTTTTCGTAACCAATTGAGCGAGATGGAGCGACGTTTGGAAATCAGCGATGCGCTCGTGCAGGAACTGCAAACAACGCAAAATGAGCTGGACAAAATCCTGAAAATCGTCCACGCGCCCAAATTCAAGGTTTTCGATTTGAACGGGCTTGAACCGTCGCCCAATTCCAAAGGCCGCGTTTTCCTGGACGAGGACAGCAAAGAAGCGGTGTTCTACGTTTACAACCTGCCGCAAACGCCGACAGGCAAGGATTACCAGCTTTGGATGCTGCGAGGCAGCCAGCCGATTGACGCCGGGGTGTTCGCGCTCAATCCGGACGGCACCGCGGAAGTGCGCTTGCAAAACATTGAAAACATCGACCAACTCAGCGGTTTCGCTGTAACACTGGAAGATCAGGGCGGCGTCCCGCAACCGCTCGGTGCAATGTACTTGCTTGGGGTCGTCTCAGCAGGGGGATAATTTTTTATTCGCACCAACTTTTCCCACATGTCATTCAGGAGGAATCTATTTTGCCTAACCCCCTAAAGTGGCGAAACGGGTTCCTCGTACAAGATAAATCGAATCGCTACTCTTCTTCCTTTCTCCCCAAAATCTTCTCCCGCAACGATTCACTCTCTTCAAGACTGGCAGTTTCTCCCAGCGCGTGTCGCAGCGCCAGGCTTTTTTCGATATAAAACCGCGCACTGTCCGCCGCGCCGGTGCGATGGAACACCACCGCCAGATGAAAATAGGTAAACCCCAACACCGACGCGCTGTCTCCCGCCACCGCGCGATTGTGCGCCGCGCTCTTGCGCAGCCACGCCAGTGCCTCCGGCCAATCCTCGCGCAGCTTGTGCGCCGAACCGAGATTGTTATAAACCGTGCCGACCATCTCCCGCTCCCCCGCCTGCTCGAACGCTTGCAGCGCCGACACGGCCGAATCGCCCTTGCTCTGCTTGATGAAGCCGATGGCGATCATGTTTTGCACCTGCGCTTGCTCGGTGGCAGCGAGCGAATCTTTGTTGGCTTGCAAAAAGCTCTGATAAAACCGCGTGGCGCGCGGCCAGTCGTCGATTTCTTGAAATAACTGCGCTTTTTGCAGATCGCTCAACTGCGCCAAGACATTCTCCAACAATTCGTAGCGTTTGCCGTTCGCGGAAAATGCGCGCAGTTGCATGAACAGCAGTTGCTGCATGTCCTGCTCGAGATGGGGATGGTTGAGTTGGCGGTCAATCTCGACGCAGCGTTCGAGATGTTCAACCGCCTGTGTGAAATCTCCTTTTTCAGCCTGCGCAAGGGCAATACCGACACGAACTGTTTTCTCAGCAATCGGGTCACCGACTTCAAGTGCTAATTGCAGGCTTTTTTCGGCGAACTCAATAGTCTTCTCAATATTTCTATTTTTCCAATAGATCACCCCGATATTGCTGTAGGTCGTCGCCAGCCCGGCGTGGTTAAAAGCAATGCGAGAAGTTTCTGGATTGAGGTGCGAA
The DNA here is from genome assembly GCA_964014485.1 of uncultured Deferribacteres bacterium. Lineage (GTDB taxonomy): Bacteria > Zhuqueibacterota > Zhuqueibacteria > Zhuqueibacterales > Geothermadaptataceae > CAXHAT01. The sequence goes on along the minus strand of CAXHAT010000273.1, from coordinate 2,105 downwards.
ATTTGGCAAAAAGAAGAAGCGCCTCGTTAAGATTTTAATTCAAGGGGGCGCTGTTGTGCGTCGTGGTCAAAATAGATTCTTCCAGAATGACATTTTTGGGAGAAGATGTCAATTTGACTAATCTTTACTCGTCCAAAAGCATCGACAGGCCGATGCGTTGGCGGGCGGCGTCGACGTTCATGATTTTAACCTCGATCACGTCACCGACTTTAACCACTTCATGCGGATTTTTGATGAAGCGTTTGGCCATCTTTGAGAGATGAACGAGACCGTCCTGTTTCACGCCAATGTCAACAAAAGCGCCGAAATCGACGACGTTGCGCACGGTGCCTTTGAGAATCATCCCTGGGGCCAAATCTTCCATTTTCAACACGTCGCTGCGAAAAACAGGCTTGGGCATCGCGTCGCGCGGGTCGCGGTCCGGCTTTTCGATGGCTTCGATTATGTCTTGCAACGTCGGAATACCGGCGCCGAGTTCTTGCGCGACAGTTTCTACGTTTAATTTTTCTTCACGCATTTTCTGTCGGATTTGCCTGCCTTCCATCCCGACGTCTTTCAAATCCAAACGTTGCAACAGTTTCTCAGCCGCGTCATAGCTTTCCGGGTGAATCGCCGTACTGTCGAAAAACAGGTCGCTGTCCGGGATGCGCAGAAATCCGGCGCATTGGGTGAAGGCTTTTGGCCCAAGTCCTTTGATCTGCCGAAGCTCATCACGCGAAGTAAAGCGACCATTTTCATCTCGCCATGCGACGATTTTCTCGGAAACCGTGCTTGAAATTCCAGCGACGTGTTTCAGCAAGGCCGACGAGGCCGTGTTTAAATTCACCCCGACGCTGTTCACCGCGCTCTCCACCACTCGATCTAACGAGTTCAGTAAATTCGTCTGGTTCACGTCGTGCTGGTACAACCCCACGCCGATAGATTTGGGGTCAATTTTAACCAATTCCGCCAACGGATCGAGCAGACGGCGCGCGATAGAAATATTGCCGCGCATGGCAGCGTCCAAATCGGGAAACTCCTTGCGCGCCAGCGGCGAGGCCGAGTAAACCGACGCACCGGCTTCGTTGACGATGATGTATTGCACCTCCTGCTCCAACTCCGAAATCAATTCGGCGGCGAACTGCTCAGTCTCCCGGCTGGCCGTGCCGTTGCCGATGGCGATCGTGGTCACGTCGTGCGCTTCGATGAGTTTGCGAACTTGAATTTTGGCATAGTCCCAGCGGCGTTGCGGCGGGTGCGGATAAATCGTGTCGCCTTCCAGATATTTTCCGGTTTCATCAATCACGGCGACCTTGCAGCCGGTGCGAAATCCTGGATCGATTCCCATGATGATGTGCCCTTTAATCGGCGGCTGCATCAGCAGATTTTTGAGATTTTCGGCAAATACGTTGATCGCGTGCTCATCGGCGGCTTCGGTGAGCTTGGCGCGCAATTCGCGTTCTATGGCCGGTGCGACGAGACGCGCGTAGCCGTCGGCAATCGCTTCCTTGATTTGCGGCAGGAAAATGCACTGTCGGTTTTTGACAAACGTGCGTTCAAGGTCGAACACAAGATCATCGACCGGCGCTTCTATTTTCACCCGAAGATAACCGTCTCTCTCACCGCGATTAAGCGCCAACGTTTTGTAGGCAACGATGCGCTTGAGCGGCTCTTTGTAATTGGCGTAAATCTCGTAGACGTCAACGTTCATCTCGTCCCTGGCTTCAGAGATGAGTACGCCCCGCGCCCAGGTTTTCTCACGCGCGTTCTTGCGCACGTCGGCGTCATCGGAAATCCATTCCGCAATAATGTCTTGCGCTCCGGCGAAAGCTTCTTCAGCCGATGCGACGTCTTTTTCTTCATCAATAAATTCAGCGGCGACGGCGTCCGGATCGCCGTCGGAATCTTCCTGTGCGAAAATCCGCTCGGCCAAGGGCTCCAAACCTTTTTCTTTGGCGATGGTTGCGCGCGTTCGGCGTTTGGGTTTGTAGGGAAGGTAAAGGTCTTCGACTTCCTGCAAGCGGACGGCGGCGGTGATTTTTTCTTTCAGTTCATCGGTCAATTTCCCCTGCTCGTCAATCGACGCAAGAACGGTTTCCTTTCGATCTTGCAACCTGTCTCTTATA
>CAXHAT010000272.1:0-8240 GCA_964014485.1 uncultured Deferribacteres bacterium | reverse complement strand
ACTTGAAAAAAATACGAAACGAATAACGTTACCCACACAAATTCATATAGAGCCGCAATTTTGTACATCGGCGATAAAACTCTCTTTTATCTTCCCTCTAATTGAAAGTCGTTTACATCGCCGAAAAATGCTTTCTCATCTGCGGATAATTCTAAACCGGCCTCGCGAGGGGTGGTCGGATTTGTTGAGATAATCTCTAAGTTGTCGCAACCGACGATGAAGACTTCGAATTTCTTCATTATTTTCTTCCAACAGATTCCCTAAACAGTTGAAAGAAAATGACAACATTGTAAACCAACTGCGTGGTCAGAAAAATGTACAGGATTATCCATTCGCCAAGTACTTCCCAACCCAATTGATATTCCCGGCCAATCTCGTCCGCCATTATCTTGTCCCCCAAGAGCAGAACTATGCAAGTTGCTGCAAGAAGCACGGTCAGCCAGTTACCAAGGCCCCTGGTTTCCGCGGTGCGATTCTTCAAGAAAACCCAGAAAAAACTCACGATATCAAAAATGAGAACGACAGCGAAGCCTATTAGAAGAATTATTTCCGCAGTGGAAATGCTCTGGCGCTCAAAGAAGATCTGTTGTTTAAACAGCATAATCCCTGACATGTTGAACACCAAAAACACCGTCGAAAGAATTGCAAGAACGAAAGTCGCTTTTTTTAGTGTCATTTCATTTACTCCCGCCGCAAAACTAGGCTACATTCCTGAGAATTAAAAGTAAAAAGAACATTTTTACAAGGAGGATGAGCAATGAAAAGAGTTGTTTGGCTTCTGTCAACGCTGACTTTCCTTGGTGCTGTGACGCAGGTCGGCGCGCGGCAGCCGTCGGCTGAGGAAGCGCTGAAATCGATGAAATGGCGGGCGATTGGCCCGGCCAACATGGGCGGGCGCGTGACCGACATCGACGGCGTGCCCGGCGATCCGCACACTTTCTACGTCTCCGGCGCGGACGGCGGCGTGTTTAAAACCACCAACGGCGGGGTAACTTTCGAAGCCTTGTTTACCGACCAACGCGCCTATTCCGTCGGCGCACTGGCGGTGGCGCCGTCCGATCCTAACGTTCTGTGGCTGGGCAGCGGCGAAGGCGATCCGCGCAACAGCGTCGGCTACGGCAACGGCGTTTACCGCTCGAACGACGGCGGCAAAACCTGGACGCATCTCGGCCTCGACAATACCGAGCGCATCAAGCGCATCGTCGTCGATCCGCGCGATCCTGACGTGGCTTACGTCGCGGCGTTAGGCCATGAGTGGGGCGCCAATCCCGAGCGCGGCGTTTTTCGCACTCGCGACGGCGGCAAGACATGGGACAAAATGCTCTACATCGACGAAGACACCGGCTGTTCCGACATTGCGATGGAAAACGACAATCCGCGCATTCTCTACGCCGGCATGTGGACTTTCCGCCGCAAGCCCTGGCGCTTTGACGGCGGCGGCAAGGAAACCGCGCTCTATCGTTCCATGGACGGCGGCGAGACCTGGAAAAAGCTCGACGGCGGTCTGCCGAAAGGCCCGATGGCGCGCATTGGCGTGGCGGTGGCGCAAAGCGAGCCGAACATCGTTTACATGATCACCGAGTACAAAAAGGAAGGCACCCTGTTCCGCTCCGAAGATCGCGGCGACTCGTGGCGCATGGTCAACGACGAACGCAACATCAATTTCCGGCCGTTTTATTACAGCGACATTCACGTCGATCCGACCAATGCGAATGTGGTTTTTTCGCTCTCCGGCGGCTTGTTTAAATCCACCGACGGCGGACGCAATTTTCAACGCATCGCGCGCGGCGTACACGGCGATCATCAGTCGATGTGGATCGATCCTGAAAATTCCGAGCGCGTGCTCAGCGGCAGCGACGGCGGCTACCAGGTTTCGTACGACGGCGGCGCGACCTTCGACATCATCAACAACGTTGAATTGTCGCAGTTCTACCAGCTCGACGTCGACGACCTGGATCCATACAACGTTTACGGCGGTTTGCAGGACAACGGCACCTGGGTCGGGCCGAGCAACTCCTTGCGCGGCGCAGGCATTCTCAAGCGCGACTGGCGGGCGCTGGCCGGCGGCGACGGCTATTACGCCATCCCGATTCCCGGCAGCGAGCACGAAGTTTACGCCAACTTGCAGGGCGGGGTGATCTTTCACGTCGATTCGCGCACCGGCAATGTGCGCAACATTCATCCCTACCCGAAAATCACGGGTTCCGCCGGAGACGCGATTTTTGATCACAAATATCGCTTCAACTGGGACTCGCCGATTCACATTTCGCCGCATGATCCGAACACGGTTTTCTTTGGCGGCAACGTCGTTTTCAAATCGACCAACAAAGGCTACGACTGGACGGAAATCAGCCCGGACTTGACGACCAACGACAAGAGCAAACAGCAGACTTCCGGCGGCGAAATCTACCAGGACAACACGGCGGCGGAGTTCCATTGCTCGATCTTGACCATCGCCGAATCGCCGGTGGAAAAGGGCGTTTTGTGGGTCGGAACGGACGACGGCAACATTCAAATTTCCCGCGACGGCGGCGAATCGTGGACGAATGTGAAGGACAACGTCTCAGGCCTGCCGGAATTCGCGTGGGTGGCGAAAATTCACGCTTCCGAGCACGATGCAGGCACAGCGTTCGTCGCGGTTGATCATCACCGCATGGATGATTTCACGCCGCACGCTTATATGACCACCGATTATGGTCAATCCTGGAAAGACCTCAGCAAAGACTTGCCGCAGGACGATTATGTCAAAGTCATTCGGCAAGACCCGCACTATCCGGACGTTCTCTACGTCGGTATGGAACACGGCGTGTACGCATCTTGGGACACAGGCGATTCGTGGACACGCATCAACAACAATTTGCCGCCCGCGTCTGCACGCGATCTGCGCGTACAGCCGACCTATCGTGATCTCGTCGTCGGCACGCATGGGCGCGGCGTTTGGATTTTAGACGACATTCGCCCGTTGCAGGAGCTCAGCAAGGCGCAAAGCAAGTCCGTGCATCTTTTTGAGTCGCGCCCGACGACGCGCTGGCACATTTACGGACGGCATGAAAACATGGGGCAGCGCACCTGGCGCGGCGAGAATCCGGCTTACGGCGCTTACGTCAATTTCTATCTCGCGGAAGATGCGTCAGAAGCGGTGAAGGTGGAAATCAAAAATGCGGCGGGCGATCTGGTGCGTACTTTGACGGACTCTGCCGCAAAAGCCGGGGTCAATCGCATCGTTTGGGATTTGCGCGGCAAGGAAGCGGAAGGCGGTTCCCGACGCGGCAGAGGATTCCGTTTCGGCTCGGCGCGCTCGCGCGTCTCACCGGGCATGTACACCGCAACTTTGCACGCCGAAGAAGAAGTGCTGACGACTTCGATCACCGTCAAAGCCGATCCGCGGATTGACATGACGCAGGCTGACTACGAAGCGCAGGAAAAAGCGGCGGTTGCATTGATCGATTTGACTTCGGAAGCGAACGCGCTGGTGAATAAATCCGAAGCGCTGCTCAAGCAATTGAAAGATTTGCAAGCGAAAGCAAAAATGACGAACGGCGCGACCAACGGCTCCGGCAGTGCTGACGATCAAATGTCCTCCGCGATTAAATCGGCGAGCAAGGATTTGAACGTTTTTCTCGACACGATGCGCCGCCCGCCGCCGGCGATGAACTATCGCCAGAAGCCGCAATTGCGCGAAGAGATTCGCTCGCTGATGCGCGCCGTCGACGGCGCTTCCGCGCGACCAACTACTTCACAACTTGCGCGTTTGGATGAATTGCGTCAGGAAGTTGTGGATGCGAAGGGACGGTTTGGTAAAATTGTTTCGGGTAAAATCGCCGAGATTAACGAAATGGCTAAATCTCTGCCGCAGCTTTCGGTTGGCGGCGGAAAATAGAGGGCGGTCTCCGAAATGGGCTGTCCCCAAAATTAATATTTGATGTTACGCACCAGCCATGAAGCCAAAGAAACTCCTGTTTAAGTCATTCTCGCGCAGGCGGGAATCTAGGGGCTGCGCACGATTAACTGGATTCCCGCCTGCGCGGGAATGACTTAAAAGCGACGTTCTTCTGGCGCTGCTTGAGAAATTTCCAAGAGTGCGTAACATCAGATTTTAACTCAAGTTGTACCCCAAGATCGTGACGCGGGAACGGAGTGCAAAGCTTGCTTTGCTTTTCATCTAGCCCGTTGAAAAATGTGTGCAGGTACTGGACGCCAACCGAGAAAGCCTGAGGGGATGCAACAGCCGCTCAGTTGATTGGAATAACAGCCGGCCCCGGTTTTTATTGAGCGTCAGGCTTCAAAGCAACTGGTTAAAGAAGCTTGAGAGCTTTTTTGCATCCAACGCGTCGTTTGTGCGCACGCCGTTGCAAACGTCGATGCCGTACGGCTGCACTGATTTCACCGCTTTAGCCACGTTTTCCGGGTTTAAGCCCCCTGCCAGAAAAACCGGCTTTTCGATGGTCGCGCATAATTTCCGACTAATCTCCCAATTGTGCGTTCGGCCTGTGCCGCCGAGTTCTTTGATCTCCAAGTTTGGGTTGCCAGAATCCAGCAAAACAGCGTCAACAAACGGCGCCACTTCCTTTGCCTTTTCAATTGATTCTTCACCAACCACATGAACAACTTGCACAAGCGCAACGCCGGGCAGAGCCTGGCGTAAATCCGAATATTCTCCCTCAATCAATTCATCGACGAGCTGGATGGTATTGACGCGACAGCGTTTTTGCTGCTCAATGACAGCTTCCGCGTTTTGCTTGCTGGTGAGCAAAAACGAGGCGACTCCCGGCGGAATGATTCGAGCGATTTCCGAAATTTCTTCTTCGGAAATAACGCCCGGCCCGCTCGGCATTTCAGAAACCAAGCCAAGCGCGGATGCGCCGTACCGCACCGCCAGCCGCGCTTCTTCGACGGAATTTATGCAGCAGATTTTGACGCGTGGTCGTTGTGCAAAAAAACTATCGGGACGCATGTTCAATCGGTGAATTCGATTCTAGTTTTGGGACAGCTCAATTTTATTTCTCCAGGACTGAAAATTTCGCCGCCCTTCGTTTGCGCTGAGATGAATTTCGATCAACGATTTCCACCGACATTTCGTACTCGCCCTTCTTCAATTTTCCAATATCAACGCCGAAAAACTCCGCCGCCGTTGCTGTCGCAGATTCAAAATCAAAGGCAGTGGAAATCATTTCCTTGCGCTTGATCCGATCCTTCTTCTTCTCGAGGCGGGTAACGCGCATCTCGACGGAAAAACTGTGCAAGCCGTTATTGTCAGGTTTCAAATGATAGGCTTCAAACCAGACTTGCAGCGCATCGCCGCGCCAAATTTTTTGGCTGGGAAGAATGGGAAAAGGAAAACGTGAAAAATCAGCGTTTTCAGGAGGCAGGATTCCAAGCACAAGATCGCTGACCTCGAGTTTTTTCGGGTCAGGATCGAGCGGCGGAGCTTTGGAGAAAAACGCGCGACCTGCGCCAAGAATTTCCAGCGTGTCGCGCGCAAACGCTTCGGCGGCAAGAGTGAAATGTGTGGCTTCCGCCTGATCAGGCATTGCAAAAACGGCGGCGTTTTCCAGCCCTGCAATCGCGTCACCGGAGAAGCGCTCAATCTCCCGCATCGTGTTGTCGCGCAGGATGAGCGTATAGTTCAAAACATACGGTCTCGGTTGGCCGGACGCATCCATTTTGGCGACGCGGTGCGGAACGGCAAAAGCGGCAAAAACGACTTGCGGCTGATTTTGGCGGTTGAGCCTGCGCACTTTCGCGGCGCTGAGCCGGATACGTTGGCCGAGATCGGCAAATTCCGAGCGTTCCGGCGGGGCGTAAAGGCGCGCCGGATTGTACTCGTCCGTATCCTTGTAGCGAATTCTGACGGCGCGAGTCGTGCTGTAAAACGCGGCGGTCATGTGCGCCGTGCTGCCTGAATGGTAGGCATGATTCAATGCTCGCGTCCACATGCTTTGCAGTTCATTGTATCGACTTTGAAAATAAGAATCGAAAGCCATCAGTTCCCCATAATACATTGTTTGCAGCATCGCTCCGGCGGGAAACCCAACCCACGATGCGTCATTCTTGCGAAAGCTGCTTCTTGGCATGAGGTCTTCTATGCCGTCTACAAGGCGAAAAGCCCCCGCCCCTTCTTCATTGCCAAAAATGAACAGAGTGCTTTCACTTTCAACCAATCGATCATATAGCCAGACTTCGCATTCAGGGTGCGTCAAATATTTATCCATTCTGCTTTTGACTTCCGAAAAGGTCAACTCGCCGATTTCTCCACTGTCGCCGCGTGCAAGTTCGTGCCACCGCATCATCTCAGTAACACTTGAACCCAGCGACAAAGACTTTTGGCGATCTGGAGCGCCGTATTTCACATAAATCAAACCGCGATCATCGGTTTTGTACGGTTCCTTAATCGATTTCCGGAATTCCTTGCGTGCGTAAGCGATGCGCTCCCAATGCTGAACGAGCCTTTCATTGAATGTCGTCGAAGGCGTTGGGTCTCTTGCCGCCCAAAATTTCGATATTTCAGCAACAAGCTTTGAGTCTTTCTTTTTTATCAGCCTGCGCCAGGCTTGCGCTTCATCCTCTTGTAAAAGCGGAATTACGCGCTCGGCTTCCTGCAAGACAGTCTCGGCATGCGCTCGCCAGCCGGTTTCCGAGAAAGCCCGTTGGTATAGTTCGCTGGCGATTTCATAATAATCAGTTGCCTCATGCTTGGTCGCCAGTTCGATAAAAGAAAACCCAATGCGCGGGTCAACAGTGTCATTGTTTTTCAAAGATTTAAAGGCGCCTCGCCACAGATCGAGCGTTTCTTGCCAATTTCCTTTGTCCATCAACGCGAGGCCTTCCTGGTAGAGCTGCGAGTTCGTCATTGAGCCGGGATTCGATATTGTCAGGTTGGCTTTTCGTTGAGACGAAGGCGGGATATAATCGAAAGGCAGCATGTCTGCCGCTCGCTGCCAAGCCCAGTAGCCGTGAGTTTCAAGCGCCGCCGGATCGTGGGAGTAGCCCGACCCATTAAACAAGAGCGAACCTTGCGGCAGCCTGATCCACGAAATTTGTTGACTTGGCTGGCGATTAAATTCCTTCAGAAATTCGAGATAACCTTCTTCTTCAAACTCTTTTGTGTAAGTCACTTGCCAATAGTTGTCGAAAGACAGCCTTCTTTCGAAGCCGAATTCACCGGGAGCCATCATGCGATTCGTATTCACGAGATTTCCTTTTACGGTTCTCCGATCCATTTCAAAAAATGACCGTTCTTTGATCGCCAGAACGTAGAAGCCTTGTTCGTTGAGCGGTTCCTTGTCGATCATTGGACGTGCATCCGCCAACGCCCCTCGGGTTTGCGCGAAATTTTCCACCAGGGCCGTGAGAAAATGCCTTGTTGAGCCAAGGTAGGTTCGCAAGCGGTTGTCGCGCCACTTTTTCGTTTCTTCAGGCGTGACGGCGGCGAGTTCTTCAAACCTTGCCGCTCCGGAATAGATCACGAAATCTTCGGAAGCCTCAAAATGCTCAAGTACGTAATGCAATTTGTAGCCTAATGCTCGATTTTCTATTTGCAGCGGTTCACGAGCTTTCCCCCGGAGAGCGTTTGCCCCAACTATTGAAAAATCCAAGACTTCAGGGTTCAGAATTTTACATGCTGCGGCGTTTTCCGTCTTGCTAAAAAATAGTCTGGTGAATCGTTTCAGGTTTTTGCGCCACCTGGCTCTGTCCTTGGCCGAAACAACGATTTCCGGAGCCTGAATCGCTTTTGGCGTAAGTCTAAAAACGAGCGTATCGGGAGGAGCGTCCCCAATCTTCAGCATCCGTTTTTCGATTTCGTAGCCAATCATTGAGACCACAAGCTCAATGACTCCGGACGGTGCATTCTTGATTGTAAAACGCCCCAAACTGTCCGTAGCGGCGCCGCGCATCGAGTTTGAAATAAATACATTGGTTGCTTGTAAGGGCTGCCCGGATTCGCGGTCGTACACATAACCTGCGAGACTAACCTCCGCTTGCGTCTGGGCGTGCAGGCTGGTTTGATTGGTGAGCAGGAACAAAGAAAAGGTTAAGCAAACTTGCAGTTTCATTGAAATTTGAAGCGACCGGCCGCTAAAAGTCATGTTGGCATTTTTCATATTCATCGGCCTCCCCAAAACTTAGAGTTTGGCAAGTATCAATATATTGCAAGATATTCTAACTGATGTTACGCGCCAGCTTCATAATACAGCAACCTTTTATCAAAGTCATTCGGCGGCGGCGCCCTACCGCCAACC
>CAXHAT010000271.1:0-8297 GCA_964014485.1 uncultured Deferribacteres bacterium | reverse complement strand
CCAAGGTGAAATCAACGGCTGGGTTGAAAACATGGCGAGTTCCTTGGAACGGATTTTAGAAGCGGAACAAACTGCTTTGGCCACACTTAAAAGCTGCCTGCAAGGCTAATTCCTTCGCCGGTTTAAACGCAAAAGGCCGTCACACTCAAAGCTGTGACGGCCTTTTTTGTGGAAAAATCAGATTCTCAAGAATCAGCCTTCATCGCTGCTTTCGATGTTTGCTTGCGCCCAGCGGCCAGCCATGTGTCCGCCGCGCTTGTTGTTGCGGCTGACTTTCCAGTGTCCGCGAAGTTTGCCGATTTCCTTGTTACTGCGATCCACCCAGCGGCCAGACAACCAACCGCGACGATCGTTCGTTTCGCTGAAGCCCCAGGTTCCTGCCATGCGCCCCATGAACGTTCCGGTGCGATCAATAAACTTGCCCGCAAAAACGCGATGACCGTCTGCGTTGACGCCGTAGCGGCCTTTGTAATGCCCGACAACGTCGCCGTCTTTGCTGATCCAGCGGCCTTCGAATTTGCCGTGATTATCGCCGGTGCGAATCCAGCGGCCTTCAAAAAAGCCAGTCTGGCCTACAGAGACGTCGCGGAGCGTGCTGACGATAGAAATTTCGTTGCCGTCAGCTCCGACCGGTTCGCGTAATTCCATTTCCGCCAGTTCAGAAAAAGTAAAGGTGTTGTTGTATTCGCCAACCTGGACGGTCAGGACCCCTTCTTCATCCGTTTCCGCGTTGTCGATAATCGCGATGGCGAGGCCGTCAAAGTGGACGGAAGTGGTTGAAACAAATTCAACGGTTTGACGATTCGGGCGGGGACGTACGATGTGGTCGTTGGGCTCGAAACGAATTTTCTTGAGCACAGCTAAAACGCCCTTGTTGACGCTCAGCGCGCCGCTGAAATCAGTTGTCGTTGTGACGGTGCTGTCGCCTTCCAACATGCCCCAGTTCAAACGGACAAAATAAGTCGGCACACCGTCGCTTTCGTCGTTTTCAATCGCGTTAGCAACGTCCGTTTCCTGAACGACTGGGTCTTCCGCACTGACGTCGCCGCCGAATTTGCCGAGAATTTCAGCGTCGCCAAAGCCGGGCGATTCGTCGTTCGTGTCAAATTCCGCGAATTCAGATTGAATCAGCGCTTCGTCTTCCAGATCCAATTCATTAAGATCGACTGGGGAGTTTGTTTGGCATGAAGTGAGGGCGAAAAGTGCGACCATACTGGTCGCGGCGAGAAGTTTTTTCAGAGTCACCATTTGTCTTTCTCCTTAGAATTTTAAGTTCTTGTTGAGATCATAAGAACATCGATGTCGACTCTGAATTTGGCAACGGGCGTGCCACTTCAATTTTTGAGACTTTCCCTTTATTTTCAAACGATTATTTTTAAAGCAGTTAAGGAATTTTGTAGCCGATAGAAGCCATGCAGGTCGTGAGCGTCCATGTACAAATAAAGCGCTTCGATTGTACCGTACGGTTCACATCATTTTGTACGCCGCGACCTGCGAGATTATTTGGCTTCAGCGTACGATGACGAGCTTCTTCGTGGTAATTTGTTGCGAGGTTTGCAATTGATAAAAGTAGAGTCCCGCCGGAAGGCCGGTGATGTTGATTCGGCGAGAGTAGCTCCCGGCTTCGTGCCGTCCTTGAGCAAGCAGACGTACTTGCTGGCCGAGAATGTTGTACAAGCGCAGCTCAACATTTCCAGGTCGGCTCAACTCATACCGGACGGTTGTTTGAGGGGATTTTAGAGAAACGGGGTTAGGATGACTTTGCAAGAGTTCGAAAGCGTCTGGTGCAACGTTCTCTCCCACAGAAGTCGGCGCGCCCTGAATCACCTGTTCGAGCAAAAAATCTGAAATCCAGCCGATTTTTTCATCGAGGAAATTCCAGGTGTTGTGTCCGACGCCTTGCAAGGCGTGCATTTCATAAGGCAGGCCAATCGCCTGGGCGCGACTTTCGAGAAGCTGCGCCATAAAAAAAGGCACTTTGACGTCCGCCGTGCCATGAACGATGATGAGAGGCGCTTCGTGAGGCTCCATCGTATTCAAGTCTGACAGGGCGCCGCGCAAATCGACGCAAGCGGCTACGTCTGACGAAACGCCGGGCGTGCCGCTATTGCCTTCATTTTCTTCATAGGCGACATGCAATGCTGAAATTGCTCCGGCGGAAGAGCCGCCAATGACGATGCGTTCCGGATCGACGCGATAAGTTTGAGCGTTAGCTCGCAGCCAACGCACCGCCGCTTTGCCGTCTTCATACGCCTGCAAAACGGCCGTCAGGTCTTGTTTTTCAGAAAGCCGGTATGAGATGGAAACATTGACGTAGCCGCGTTTGGTAAACGCTTCGCAAAGCGCGACGATATTGTCTTCGCTTTTGCTGCTTGAAGTGAATCCGCCGCCGTGCATCCAAATGATAGCCGGGCGTTTCTGCTCGCTGTCATCCTCAGGCTCGTAAACGTCAAGCTTCAAGGTTTCATTTTTGTCTTTGGAGACGTTGTAGGCTTCCCCGTAGGTAATATTTTTCTGCGTCGACAGATTCTTGAATACTTCATCTTTATAACGTTGCCCTTCCAAAGCAAACATCGATTTCGACGCTAGCAACAGACCTGTGATGAGCGCAATTAAAACGGCGGATTTATTTTGTAACCTGAAAATCATTAGTCATCCCTGATTTTTGTATTTCTTAGCGTTTGGTTCAAATTCTCAATTATTTCAGAAGCGACCACGAGAATTTGTTTGGTCTCAAAGCCCGCTTTTCTCAAATCCCTATAAAAAGAGCGGGCGATAATTTTAGCGACTTTTTCCGGATTGCGCACGGCCTGCAGAACATGGCTTTCGAGCGATTGTTTTCCAGGATCGTTTTGGCCTTGAGCTTGTCTGGCTCTGGCGACATATTTCGAAGCGAGCATTTCCCGCATTTTTTGGGTTTCTATCGCAAAACCCAATTGCTCGGAAAAGGCCTTGCAAACCGCCGGGTTTCCCAAAAGCTCCCCTTCAACCGGAGGCTTTTCTAAAACGCCGTGCAAAACGCCTACAACCTGCCGATGAATTCGGATCGGCGCAACCGTCACGCATGTTGACGGGATCGAGCGCCCTTTGTACTGCAATTGCGGAATAACGCCGCTCTTTTCTCCGGGCGAACTCTCGTTTTCAGCAGCAACTTTCCAGGAACCTTTGCCCCCGACTTCTTCTGAAAAATGCTCTGAAACGCAGCGCACAAAAGCATTTCTTTTTCTCTCCTTATACCAAGTAATGATGCAATTGTCAACATTCAGCAGAACCGGCCCGAGGTCAACTGCATCTTGCAATAATTCGTCGAGCGAATCGTGTTGTCTGAAGATTCGATTTAAACCCTTGAGCGCACGCCTTGCGCGCTTTTCGTCACGATACCCTGCTTGCAATTGCGATGATTTCATTTTGAGCTCCTGGTGCAGTCAACGAAAATGAATTACGGTCTTGTGGTTGAGCCTGAGAAAAGGCGCATGCTTCAGCGTTCCCGTTTCAAATTCGTTTGAGCGTCCGGTGCTCCGGCCTTCAATTAGCAACGACTGTGCCGAAGGCTTCGTCATCAAGAAACGACGGCGCCGAATTCTTGGCGTCCCGGGAAGCGCGAGCGTTGGCGCCGTGATTTTCAGCGTTGCGGTTCATCAAAACCATGTTTCTGGGTTTCGTTCTCGCTTACTGATCAAGCCGCCAACACTGCACAATTGATGCGCTAGGTGTGTAGAATTTTCCCAAGTCCTCAAGTTCAACCATTCATGATTACCCGCGTTATTACTCGGTCGCGTGCCGCGTCAACGGCGAAAGGCTTGGAGCTCACTCATTTTTGAAGCCACAGTCCGCCGGGCTATTGAATCCGAACAGAAATTATTCCGTGAATTGAGGTGAATGAAGTTAAATGTTTCTGTTACCAACACTCGGATTAGAGATCGCTGAACACTGAAAAACCTCGGCTAAGCAGTACCCGGCCCGGAATTGATTTCGACACTTCTGACAAACGGAGAATGCGCATGAGTCTGCTGCGAGGCAAAAAAGTTTATTCCCTCCTTCCATCACTCCTTATCGTTGCCCTGCTCTCGAACGTCGGCACGGCCATGCAAGACCCCGTTCATCTGGTTCATAAACGATCACTGTGGCGGTTTCAAGCCAACGGCGTTATCCCCGCCGATGATTGGGCAAAAGCAGATTTTAATGATGTTCAATGGCCGGGCGGCAGAGCGCCCTTTGGATTCGGCGAAACCGATTTGAACACGCCGCTGACCCAAGGTTATCCCACGTATTATTTCCGCACCTCTTTTGAAATCACAGAAATTCCCGCGCGGATCAAAAAACTGACGATAGAAGCCAATTATGACGACGCTTTCGTCGCGTATTTAAACGGGCGTGAAATTACGCGCCAGGGCAATGTCCCCATAATGAAAAGCAGCGTTCTCAGCGATGCAGAGGAACATGAAAGCGGCTTATATGAGACCATTGACGTTTCCGAGCACATAGACAAATTGAGAGCGGGAAAAAATGTGCTCGCTGTTGCGGTCTATCAACTCAGTCAGGACGACGATGATCTTTACATGGACCTTGGGCTTAGTTTCACGCCGAAAACTGAAGCCGGGCCTGAGCTGACTCGAGGCCCCTATCTCCAAATCGGCGCGCCCACACAAATGGTCGTGCGCTGGCGCACCGATTCTCCGACGGACAGCCGCGTGGAATACGGCACAATCGTCGGCAATTTGAATATGAGCGCCGACGATCCCGGCTCGCGAACGGATCACGAAATCACTTTGACCGGCTTAACGCCCAACATGACTTATTACTATTCAGTCGGTGACGCCAGCGGCGCTTCCGCAAGCGGGTCGGACTATTTTTTCGTAACGCCGCCAACCGCAGGCACGACAAAATCGTCGCGCATTTGGGTGCTTGGCGACGCAGGCACAAAAAACAACGATCAGCGCGACGTGCGTGATGCGTACTACAGTTTCACCGGCTCGACGCACACAGACATGTGGGTGTTGCTTGGCGATAACGCCTACTTTTCCGGCACGGACGCAGATTACCAGAGCGCGCTCTACGACATGTATCCTGAGATGCTGCGCAAATCCGTGGTCTGGCCCGCCTTCGGCAATCACGAGGCGCTCAGTTCTTCGTCTTCTTCCGAGAGCGGCCCGTTTTATGACATGTTCACTCTGCCGGAAAACGGAGAAGCAGGAGGCGTCGCAACGGGCACGGAAGCTTATTATTCTTTTGATTATGCAAACATTCATTTTGTCTGCTTGAACTCGGAAGACGTCAGCCGCAGCACCAGCGGCGCGATGCTCACATGGCTCGAAGACGATCTCTCAGCAAATACGCAGGATTGGACGATCGCTTTTTGGCACCACCCTCCCTACAGCAAAGGCTCGCACAATTCCGACAACGAAGGACGTTTGATCGACATGCGGGAAAACGCCCTGCCTATTTTGGAGCAGCACGGCGTTGATCTGGTTTTGAGCGGCCACAGCCATTCCTACGAGCGCTCCTTTTTGCTCGACGGTCATTACGGCAATTCGCTTTCATTGATGAACGACATGATTCTCGACGACGGCGACGGACAAACGGACGGCGACGGCGCATACACAAAACCTGTTCTCGGTCCTTCAAGTCACGACGGCGCGGTTTACGTGGTCGCTGGCAACGGCGGGCAATTGGGCGGCGGCTCGCTCGATCACCCGGCGATGCACGTTTCGATGAACGAGCTTGGCTCCGTCGTTCTCGACGTCAACGATGATCAACTTGATCTTACTTTTATCGACGACAATGGTAGCGTCCGCGATTATTTTACCATGATCAAGGGCGTGAGCGGCGGCAATCCGCCTGACGCGCCGACCGGATTAAGCGCTTCCGCAAACGGCGCTTCCCAAATCGATTTGAACTGGACGGACAATTCCACCAACGAGGACGGCTTTAAGATTGAAAGCCATGACGGCGACGGCAATTTCGCCGAGATCGCCACAGTCGGCGCCAACACCGTCGATTTTAGTGACACGGGCCTAAATGCAAGCACGACTTACACTTACCGCGTCCGCGCCTTTAATTCGGACGGCAATTCGAATGACTCGAACGAGGTCAGCGCAACCACAAGCGGCGGCGGGAATCCCGGCGACAATCTCGCCTTGAACAAACCCGTCACATTCTCAGATTCTCACAATTCCTACCCGGGAGGAAACGCAGTCGACGGCGATGACGGCACGTTCTGGGGCGTCAAACATAACGGCGACGAGTGGCTGCGCGTCGATCTGGGAAACGGCTACGACGTTGATCGCGTCATCGTGAATTGGGACGGCGACGACTTCGCAACTGATTTTGAAATTCAGGTTTCCCAAGACGACGCAAACTGGACGACGGCGTTTTCAACCGGCTCAGGCGCGGCGGGCGTTCAGGAATTTACTTTTTTCCCGTCGCAGGCGCGATACGTCAGGCTTTATATGACGGCGTACAATGACACGCGACTTCTGGTCAACGAATTTGAGATTTACGGCGAAACGTCCGGCGGCGGCAATCCCCCGGATGCTCCGACTGGACTTGCTGCAAGCACCGGCGGCACAACGCAGATCGATTTGAACTGGACGGATCAATCCAGCGACGAGGACGGATTCAAAATTGAGCGGCATGACGGCGACGGCAATTTTGCCGAGATTGCAACCGTCGGCGCTGACGTCTCGACTTACCACGACGACGGATTGCAGAGTTCGACAACGTATACTTACCGCGTGCGTGCTTTCAACGGCAACGGCGATTCCGATTATTCAAATGAAGCTTCCGCCTCAACCGGCTCAATATCGCCGCCCGCCGCACCGTCGAATTTGGCCGCAGCAGCAGCAAGCGCCTTTTCAATCGAACTCGCTTGGGACGACAATTCGAACATCGAGGACGGTTTTGCCATTGAGCGTCACGACGGCGTCGGCAATTTTGCAGAGATCGCAACCGTCGGCGGCGACGTCACCAATTTCACGGACGCCGGGCTGTCGCCGAACACAACCTACACTTACCGGGTCAACGCTTTCAACAACGGCGGCGATTCCGGTTTTTCAAACGAAGCGTCCGCAACGACTGATGACAACCCGGTTGATCCGAACGTCAATCTTGCGCTCGATAAACCGGCGACGGCGTCAAGTACGCACGGTTCATTTGCGTCGTCGAACATCAATGACGGAGACGACGGCACGGCTTGGGGCGCTCGAGACCAAGGCAGCGATATTTGGGCTCGCATCGATTTGGAATCGGAACAAACCGTTGGTCGCGCTATCGTCAGATGGTCACCGACGCGCTTTGCTACAGCTTATGAATTCCAGATTTCAAACGACGACGCAAACTGGACGACGGTCTACTCGACAACTTCCGGCGCCGACGGCGATCAGGAATTCGAATTTTCGCAAACTGAGGCGCGCTATGTTCGCCTGTTAATGACGGCGTTCAACAAGAGCGCGGTCGCGGTTGAAGAATTGGAAGTTTACGCCGGACCGGCTGAGGCGGTTAGCAGTAAGCGGTTGGCTGTAAGCAGTGAACTGAAGAACACGGATCAAAACGGTACACAGTTTACAGCTCACAGTCTCCAGTCTCCGGTTCACACTTTCAGCCTTCACCAGAACTACCCGAATCCGTTTAATCCTACGACGACGATCCGATTTAGTCTGCCGAAAGCGTCGCAGGTTTCGCTAATGATTTTCAATTTGCGCGGACAATTGGTTCGTACGTTGGTGAATGATTTTCACGCTGAAGGCGCGCACGCTTATCCTTGGGACGGGCGGGACGCATTCAATCGTCAAGTCGCGAGCGGAACGTATCTTTACATTTTGCGCGCAGGAGAATTTGTCGCGCGAAAGAAAATGACATTGCTCAAGTAACGGCAAGCTGCTGGATTGTGAGTAGGGAGCGTAACGGCTTATTGTCGATCTGTAGCTAATGATCGCCAATTGCCCGCAGGCATTGATCGCGCGCGCCAAACGACGTGTGCGTAGCATCAGTTACTCACTGACGTTACGCAGCCAATGTAGAAAATGGAGTGCAAGGCTTGCCTTGCTATACCGCTGCGCTTTTTCCTAAACTTTTTCATCAAAGTTCTGAATGCGCCGCTCCTCGCTGGCCGAAACTGAAAAGCAAAGCAAGCTTTGCACTCCTTACGTTTGCGGCGCGCGTAACATCAGTTACTCATAAAACTTTTAAGCGTTTGACTCCGAGTCACTTTTTGATAGTCGCCGCTAGAACG
Source organism: uncultured Deferribacteres bacterium (assembly GCA_964014485.1). Taxonomy (GTDB): domain Bacteria; phylum Zhuqueibacterota; class Zhuqueibacteria; order Zhuqueibacterales; family Geothermadaptataceae; genus CAXHAT01. Next base: position 67 of record CAXHAT010000271.1, on the reverse strand, counting down.
GTTGGATAATAAAATCACTACTGTCCCGGTGTTGTAAACTTCTGTTCTCCGTAAGCCTATTTATTTT